>DDWF01000178.1 GCA_002345845.1 Betaproteobacteria bacterium UBA2293
GAATCCGCGCGACGGACTGCGCATGAACGTCAGCGCCGGCGCCAATGTCGGCGAACGGCTGATGGCCACCGGCGCCCGCCATTACGGCCAGATCCGCGCCACCGCCAGCGACTGGCTGGCGCGGGTGGAACTCGATCCGGCCCGCCTCGACGAGCTGCCCACGGGATTTTCCGGCGGCATGCAGCAGCGCCTGCAAATTGCCCGCAATCTCGTCACCCGGCCGCGCCTGGTGTTCATGGACGAGCCCACCGCGGGCCTCGATGTTTCGGTACAGGCGCGGCTGCTCGACCTGATGCGCGAACTCGTCACCGATCTGGGCCTGGCCGCCGTGATCGTCACCCACGACCTCGCCGTTGCCCGCCTGCTGGGGCATCGCCTGCTGGTGATGCGCCGGGGCCGGGTGGTGGAAACCGGACTGACCGACCAGGTGCTGGACGATCCCCAGCATCCCTACACCCAGTTGCTGGTGTCTTCCGTCTTGCAGGTATAGGAGTTGTCCATGAACACCTTGATCAACGTCCGGGGTCTGGCCAAGACCTTCGTTCTCCACCATCGCGACGAGGCGCGGATTCCCGTGCTGGACGGCGTGACGCTGGAAGTCGCCGCCGGCGAATGCGTCGCCCTGGCCGGCCCTTCGGGCGCCGGCAAGAGCACGCTGCTGCGTTGCCTCTACGGCAACTACCTGGCCAGCGCCGGCAGCATCCGCATTCGCCATGAAGGTCGCTGGGTGGACCTGGCCCGCGCGACGCCGCGCGACATCCTCGCCGTGCGGCGCAAGAGCCTGGGCTATGTCAGCCAGTTCCTGCGCGTGATTCCCCGCGTTTCCACGCTCGACGTGGTGGCCGAACCCCTGCGCGAACTGGGGACCGATGCCGCCGCCGCCCGCGAGCGCGCGGCAGAGCTGCTGGACCGCTTGCACCTGCCGCAGCGCCTGTGGTCCCTGCCGCCGGCGACGTTCTCCGGCGGCGAGCAGCAGCGGGTGAACATCGCCCGTGGCCTGATCGCCGAAAAGCCCGTGCTGCTGCTCGACGAACCCACCGCATCCCTCGACGTGGCCAATGCCGGTCGCGTTGCCCAACTGGTCGACGAGGCCCGCCAGCGTGGCGCCGCCGTGGTCGGCATTTTTCACGATCCCGCCATCCGCGACCGCCTGGCCACGCGCCTGTTCGCGGTCGAGGCGCAACTTCTGGAGCTTGCCGCATGACCCGCACCCTGACCCTGACCAACGCCCGGATCGTCACTGCCGACGAAGTCTTCACCGGCACCGTGCAGGTGGCCGACGGCCGCATCGCCGCTCTCTCCAGCGGCGCCAGCGCCGTGCCGGGCGCCATCGATTGCGAAGGCGACTACCTGATTCCCGGCCTCGTCGAACTGCACACCGACAACATGGAAAAGCACATGATGCCGCGCCCCGGCGTCGAGTGGCCGCTGCTCTCGGCCATGCTGATCCACGATGCCCAGGTGGCCGCCGCCGGCATCACCACCGTCTTCGATTCCATCCGCATCGGCGAGGTGGAAGCGAAAGCCGCCAAGCCGCTGGCCGTCGCCCCCATCATCCAGGCCATCCGCCAGGGGATCGACGCCCGCCTGATGCGTGTCGACCACCTGCTGCACCTGCGCTGCGAAATCGCCGCCGACGACGTGATCGACGAACTGACGCCGTTGCTCGACGAGCCCCTGCTCAAGCTGCTGTCGATCATGGACCATACGCCGGGCCAGCGGCAGTGGACCAATGTCGACAAGTTCCGCATCTACACGCAAAAGAACACCCACTGGGACGAAGCCAAGCTGCAGTCCGTAATCGTCGAGCTGACGGCCCTGCAGGCGCGCAATGCCGTGCCCAACCGGCGCAGCATCGTCGGCTTCGCCCGCGCCCGCGGCATCGCCGTCGCCAGCCACGACGACACCACCGCCGCGCATGTGGATGAAGCCGTTGCCGACGGCGTGTCGATATCCGAATTTCCCACCACCGTCGAGGCCGCCCGCGCCGCCCGCGCGAATGGCATCGGCATCATGATGGGCGCACCCAATGTGGTGCGCGGCGGCTCCCACTCCGGCAACGTCGCCGCCGCCGACCTGGCGCGGCACGACCTGCTCGATGCGCTGTCCTCCGACTATGTGCCGGCCAGCCTGCTCTACGCCGCCTTCCTGCTGCGCGACCAGGCCGGCTGGAGCTTGCCGCAGGCGGTGGCGACAGTGACGAAAAACCCGGCCCGGATGGCGAACCTGAGCGACCGCGGCGAAATCGCCCCCGGCCTGCGCGCCGATCTGGTGCGGGTGCGCGAAAGCGAACACATTCCGCATCCGCTCATGATCTGGGTGAATGGACAGCGCGCCGCCTGAACATGATCGAAGGCCTCAGCCACCTTACCTTCGTGGTGCAGGACATCGCCCGCACGGCGCGCCTGTTCGCGCAGGTACTGGATGCGCGGGAAGTCTATGACAGCGGCCCACAGGGCTTTTCCCTCGCGCCGGAGAAGTTCCTGCTGATCGGCGATCTCTGGATCGCGCTGATGCAGGGCGAAAGCCCTGCAGAGCGCAGCTACCGCCACGTCGCCTTCAAGATCGACGAGGCCGACTTCGACGCCTGCGCCGCGCGCATCGCCGCCGCCGGGGTGGATTTCCGGCCGCCGCGCCACCGCGTCGATGGCGAAGGGCGCTCGCTCTACTTCCACGATTTCGACAACCATCTGTTCGAGCTGCACACCGGCACGCTCGACCAGCGTCTGGCCCGCTACGCCAGCGCTTGAGCGCCCATGGCCGAGTGCCTGCGGCTGGTCAGCATCAACACCTGGAAATGCGCTGGCGACTATGGCGCCCGCATGGACGTTCTGGAACGCCAACTAGCGGCGCTGACGCCGGACGTGGTGGCGCTGCAGGAGTCGTTCACCAGCGTCGATGGCCGCCACGACACCGCAGCCCGGCTCGCCCGCCATCTCGG
The DNA here is from genome assembly GCA_002345845.1 of Betaproteobacteria bacterium UBA2293. The sequence continues at coordinate 2,942 of DDWF01000178.1, forward strand.
CATGGGCCTGGCCTTCCTGCCCGAACGGCGCAAGCCGCGTACGGTCGGTAGCCAGTCGTTCGACAGCCACTCCGGCCTCGCCGTCCTCAGCCGCCTGCCCATCGCGGCGGAACACCACCTGCCGCTACCGTCGAACGCGGCAGACGGCGGCCGCTCGGCCCAACTGCTGCGCCTGCATTGGAACGGGCGACAGATTGTCCTCGGCAATATCCATCTGACCCATCTGGACGATGGTGCCCTGCGACAGCAGCAACTGGCCTGCCTGTTCAAGCATCCCTGGCTGACCGCCGCCGCCGACCTGGCCCTGGTCTGCGGCGACTTCAATGCCGGACTCGACGCGCCCGCAATGCACGCTTTTCTGACGCCAGCCGGAGCTTGGCGCGATGCCTGCGCCAGCGTGCCGGAGAAACGCACCTTCCGCACCGCAGGCGCAAGCCGCGATCTGGACCACATCCTGATCCGGGCCGACAGCCGGCTGGTCGAGACCGGGGCCGGCATCGTCCTCGACGCACCAGACCCGGCAACCGGCGTGCTGGCGAGCGACCACTGCGGCGTCAGCGCGAGTTTTCGCTGAAGCAGTGCTTTGCGAAACCCCGATCGCCGTCCCGCCAGCGCCGACTTTTCAACGGAATCATCACGCAACTGCAATAAGACGTTCACATAGCCTGTCTAGACTTCTCCACAAATTCAAGACAGGAGAAACCGTCATGCTGGAAATCAGGAACCTTGGCAAGCGCTTTGGCGAAGCCACTGCATTGAAGTCCGTATCGCTGGACATTCCCGCCGGCCAGATGGTGGGCGTGATCGGCCGTTCCGGCGCCGGCAAGTCCACCCTGCTGCGCATGATCAACCGCCTCGCGGAACCGAGCCACGGCGACATCATCTGGCGCGGCGAAGCCGTTTCGGCGCTGCACGGCAAGCCGCTGCTGGCCTGGCGTGCGCGCTGCGCGATGATCTTCCAGCAGTTCAATCTGGTGCCGCGCCTCGATGTGCTGACCAACGTGATGCTCGGTCGCGCCGCCTACAAGGGCACGCTGCCGTCCTTGCTCAAGGTGTTTTCGCCGGCCGAACGAGCCATGGCGATCCACGCCCTGGAACGTCTGGATTGCGCCCAACTGGCCCTGCAACGGGCCGAGACACTTTACGGCGGCCAGCAGCAGCGCGTGGCG
>DDWF01000249.1:0-602 GCA_002345845.1 Betaproteobacteria bacterium UBA2293
TTTCGTGGAGCAGGGCGATGGAACGCCGGGTACATTCCTCGATCAGTGCAGTGCCGTCCAGCGCCATCATGCTTTGTTCTCCGCAACCAGCAAGGCCACCGGAAAATAATTGAGTAGCTGTCCCAATGCCAGCTTGCGGGATGCCGGATGGTGTTCGCCGGCCAGGACATTATCCCATGCAAGTTCAGCCAGATCCTCCGGCAATTCAATTGCCGTATCGCCCCAGACGTCCATCCCCACGGGCTGCGCATGACGGTCGCCGAGCAGCCGTGCCGGCAGGCGTGGCACCACGGCGATCAGGTTGCGCCCGGCATGGCGCCGGGCAAAGGCGCAGACGTGGATGGCTGCCGCACCACTTACCGTCAGGGGCAGGTAGTCTCCATCGCGGAACACCTCCGGCCAGCGTGCGCGCAAGGCCAGACTTTGCCAGATGGTGTACAACTTGATGCGGCCATCCGCCATTTCCGTCACCAGCGGCTGCAGGCGTTGCGGCCATTGCGCGGTCGGTGCGTCGACCAGTGCTTTCACTTCGGCCAGCATTTCATTGCGGCGCACGAAATCGATCGGGCGACGGTTATCCGGGTCGACCAGGTTGAACTGCC
>DDWF01000249.1:666-3394 GCA_002345845.1 Betaproteobacteria bacterium UBA2293
GTTGGGCGATCGGCACGAAGTCGGCCAGGAACAGGTTTTTCTCACCGGGTGAAAGCAGGGCGAGGACGAAGTCGCTCATCACGGTTTCGTAGGCCGTGTTCACGTTGACCCAGCTGCTGTGTTCCTTGCCCTCGCGCAGCGCCTTGATCATGTAGGCATCGATGCGCGCGCGGTAGTCGGCCAGCGCCGCCTCGTCGGGCAGGGTGAGCGGCCAGGTGCCGATGAGGGTCTGGTAGAGCAGATACTCGTCGTTGCGGGAGGGCGCTGCGCAGCCATCGACGCTGCGCTTGCGGCCGCGATTCAGCCGGCTCCAGCGGCGCAGCATCAGCTTCCATGCAGCGGGCATTTCTGAAATCACGTTGAGGCGGGCGCGCATGTCTTCGGAACGTTTGCTGTCATGCGTGGAGGTGGCCAGCAGATTGTGTGGCCAGCGTGCGGCGCGCGCGCGTGTGGCGGCGTGAAAGGCGGCCACGGAAATGCCGAAGCGGCGCGGCTCGCCGCCGACATCGTTCAGGGAGGTCAGCCGGTGGTAGCGATAGAAGGCCGTGTCCTCGACGCCCTTGGCCATCACCGGCGAGGAGAATTGCTGAAACTTCATGGCGAAGGCCTGTACCCGTTCGCGGAACGAGGCGCCGCGGCCACGGGCGATGTCGGTGGTCAGGACTGCCTGCAGGAAGTCATGGATGCCGGTATCGGCGGCCGGACTGCGTTTCTTGGCGACGGCCACGGCCCAGGCAATATGGCGGCGGTCGTCGACGGAAAGCTGACCGTAGGCGACATAGCTGCGATAGACAGGGAAACAGGCCACCACTTCGACGAGGGCATCGCGCAGCCCGTTGAGGGTAAAGTCGCAGGTGTCGCGGCTGGCGGTGGCAATGCGCGCCAGCCGCGTCGCCAGGACATTCAGTTCGCTGGACAATGCTGTTAGCATGATCAGCTTCTTGGCTTCGTAGGCGAGCGTATCGAAGTCATCGGCAGCGCCGGTGAAGTCGTGGTAGATGCGGGTCATGCGCCGCTCGGCGGCACTATCGACGAACAGGTTGTTGGCCAGGTTGGCAAAGCGGTAGCCGGTGGCGCCGTGGATCGGCCAGTCGTCGGGCAGACGTTCGTGTTCAGCGAGGATCTTTTCGATGACCAGATAGAGGGGCAGCGGATCGTCCGGCGCCAGCGGACGGCCGCCGACCACCTCCTGCAGGCGCCGGAAATAACGTCCCGGATCATAGAGCCCGTCGGGATGGTCGATGCGCAGTCCATCGATCTTGCCCTGGGCCAGCAGATCGAGGACGAAGCGGTGGGTGGCTTCGAATACTGTCGGCTCATCCATGCGCAGGGCGGCCAGGTCGTTGATGTCGAAAAAACGTCGGTAGTTGATCTCGTCGGAGGCAACGCGCCAGAAGGCGAGGCGGTAACCTTGCTGTTGAATCAACTCGTGCAGCAGGTCGAAGCTGGATTCGTTGCCGGTCTGGCCATTGAATTCCGCCAGAATTTCGGCGATGTGATGGGCGATGTCGGCACAGGACGCGCTCAAGGTTGCGAGGTGACGTTTGTGCACTTCCTTGTCGCGCTGGCGCTCGGCCATGCGCGCCGCGTTGGTGTCGGTACGTGCCGGCAGGTGGCCTAAGGCGGTGAGCAGGGTCTGCAATTCGACGAAACGCTCGTCATTTTCGCCGATGGCGATGGCCAGATGTTCGCTGTGGTGGCCGACGATAAGTGGATAGCTGGCCGGGTCCACTGGCAGCCGATGCTGGTAGTAGCACAGGCTGAATTCGCCGCGTGGCGCGTCGTATTCCAGGCGCAGTTCGCCACGGTTGAGCACAGTGCCATAGTGGTCACCCAACAGCGGCAGCAGTACCTTGCCCTTGAGGATCGGGTTGAGTGGCTCCCAGTCGATGTCAAAGAAATTACCCCAGGCAGAAGCCGGGCCATTTTCCAGCACATCCAGCCACCACGTGTTGTCAGCGCCCATGATGCCCATGTGATTGGGCACGACGTCGAGGATCTGGCCCAGGTCATGGACCTTGAGCGCTGCCACGAAATTATCGAAGTCCTGTGACGAACCGATTTCCGGGTTGAGCGCGGCATGATCGACGATGTCGTAGCCGTGGCTGCTGCCCGGTCGCGCCTTGAGGTAGGGCGAGGAATAGCAGTGACTGACACCCAGATCGGCGAGGTAGGGTGCCAGTGCCGTCGCCTCGGCGAAGGTAAATTCCTTGTTGAACTGGAGTCGATAGGTGGCGCGCGGGATGATCGCCAGACGCGGTGGCGGCTGTGCTTCGTCGCGAACGGCGATCGTCGTCCCCCGCTCGCGGCGCAGCGCCTCAGTGACGACCTCGAATCGATTGTCGTCCCGCCAGCCCTCCAGGCTGACGGGGAGGCGCCGCCGCCAGTTGGCATGCTGGTCGTCGCGGCTGCCCGGCAAATTGGTCTGCTCGATGATGCCGAAAATATCCTCCGGTTGCACCACCAGCAGTTGTGCGGGACTTCGCGCCAGATAGGCGTGGATTGCCGCGACAAAGGGCAGCGTGATATCGGGCATGGACACCGGATGGACGCCCACCCCTGCTGGCAACAGGTTTTCCCGCTGCAGGGCCATCAGGAAGCGGGCGCGATCCTGGGCCCGTTCCAGCACCTGCTGATCGCGCTGCTCGTCAGACGGGAACAGGTGCAGTCTGGCACGAGTATCCAGGTCGTCACCCTTCCAGAAGCCGCGCAAGGTCGGCAGATCGTG
>DDWF01000301.1 GCA_002345845.1 Betaproteobacteria bacterium UBA2293
ATCGAGCTGCCCGGCTCGTTTTCCGGGATCGCGATCTCGCCGAGCCCGCAGCGCGGCCCGGAGGCGAGCCAGCGGATGTCGTTGGCCAGCTTCGTCAGCGCCACGGCCAGCACCTTGAGCGCGCCGTGGGCGGCCACCATGCCGTCGTGGGCGGCGAGGGCGGCAAATTTGTTGGCGGCGCTTGTGAACGGCAGGCCGCTGTCGATCGCCAGCCACGCGGCCACGCGCGCGCCGAATTCGGCGTGGGTGTTGAGTCCCGTGCCGACCACCGTGCCGCCGGCCGCCAGCGGATAGAGCGATGGCAGGCTCGCCTTGATCGCGCCACGCGCATGGTCGAGCTGGGCGACGTAGCCGGAAAATTCCTGCCCCAGAGTCAGCGGTGTGGCGTCCTGCAGATGGGTGCGGCCAATCTTCAGCAGCGTGGCGAATTGGTCCGCCTTCGTTTGCAACGTCGCGCGCAGACGGTCCAGTGCCGGCAGCACTGCGCGCGCGATGCCGAGCGCCGCCGCCAGATGCATGGCGGTGGGAAAGATGTCGTTCGACGACTGGCCGAGATTGACCTCGTCGTTGGGATGCACCGACTGCCCGTCGTCTAGCAATTGCGTGGCGCGGCGGGCGAGCACCTCGTTCATGTTCATGTGCGTCTGGGTGCCCGAGCCGGTCTGCCAGACGGACAGTGGAAACTCGTCGGCATGGCGGCCGCCAATCACTTCATCGGCGGCAGCGGCAATGGCGTACGCCTTGTCCAGTGCCAGCAGGCCGAGGTCGCGGTTCACCAGCGCGGCGGCGCGCTTGACGGTGGCCAGCGCGAGAATGAATTCGGCTGGCAGGCGTTCGCTAGAGATGGCGAAATGTTCGAGCGCACGCTGCGTCTGCGCCCCCCACAGGCGCGCGGCGGGCACGGCGATTTCGCCAAAGGAATCCCGCTCGCTACGCGTCGTGTCCATGGCTAGCTTCCGGCGTGCAGTTCCTCGTTCAGCGTGTCGATCACATCCGACCAGTCGGCATCGACGAGCAGGCTCTCGCGCAGGAAGGCGGCCTGTGTCGGCGACCAGAAAGGCGCGTCGGCCAGCCGCACCGTGGCGGGCAAGGGGCTGTGCGCCGCGATGAAACGCTCGATCTCCCCCGGCCCGGCCGGTAGGCCGAGCTGGGAGAACAGATCGTTCATGCTGTGCAGTTGAGCTTCCATGGCGTGGCGCTCAGGTTAGCTTGCTCGTCCACTCGTCCAGCGCGACGCAGGCTTCCGGTGTCGGCTGACGCGGATCGCGCAGCAGGTTGATCTGGCAGAGATGTTCGTTTCCCTCGGCGTCGTGCAGATTGCTGTAGGGCGAGGCCTCGTAGGAGTCGAAAGCGCTGGCATCTGCGTAGATGAACGTGAAGTCGTTGCCGACGTCAATCTCCAGCCGGCCGCCGTGGCTCGCGCCGTAATCGCGCCAGTGACTGTTCAGGTCGGCGCCTTCGATAACGGGTGACATGCGTCCGGCCTGCCTGCCACGCCAAGCGACCAGTACCGGCTCGATGACTTCCTTGTCTGCGTCGGCGAATGTCGCGGCGAGTGCGGCGGCGCGGGTGTAATCTAGATCGGTACCTACATAGTCGATGTGTGTCTGTCTCATTGGGGATCTCCGGTGGTCATGCCACGAAACCCGCGCAGCCGGACTGATTGTCGGCCGCATCGCGATCTCGTGTAGCATGAGTAGTAGACTGATTTTGTCGGAATAGTTCAGTGTTTATTTTGCGGCGAGTGATGGGGCTGTCCAGCCAGCGCAGCGTCCCTCCGGGGTGGCTGTTAGCGCGCCTCACAGAGGGCTGATGCCAGAAGTGCTTGGAGACGCCGAGGAAATCCTCCCAGACATTCCTGCCGCATTGACTCGGCTCGTTGGAATAGCCAGGGGCTAGCGCCGGGATTTGGAGGGTCAGGATGGCACGAGGTAGACACCACGAAGCACACCATGGTCAGCGTATTGGCTGGCTGCGTGCTGCTGTGTTGGGGGCCAACGACGGTATTGTCTCCACGGCCAGTCTGATGGTTGGTGTGGCAGCGGCGAATGTGGCGCGCGGCGAGTTGTTGCTGGCCGGCGTGGCTGGTCTGGTTGCGGGGGCGATGTCGATGGCGGCGGGTGAGTATGTCTCGGTGAGTTCCCAGGCCGACACCGAACAGGCCGACCTGACCCGCGAGCGCGCTGAACTGAAGGCGCAACCTGAGAGTGAACGCATGGAACTCGCAGCGATCTACGTCAAGCGCGGGCTCGCACCTGAATTGGCACAGCAGGTGGCCGAACAATTAATGAATCATGATGCGCTGGGCGCTCATGCCCGTGACGAGTTGGGCATGAGCGAAATATCGAGTGCAAATCCTGTACAAGCCGCATTCACCTCGGCGGCGAGCTTTGCCGTGGGTGCATCATTGCCGTTGCTGGCGGCCGTGGTGGCCCCAGAAGCGCTGCTGGTTCCCGTGGTGGCCGGCACCTCGCTGGTCGTGCTGACCGCGCTGGGTGTATTGGCTGCCCGAACAGGGGGTGCCCCGGTACTCCGCGCCTCGTTGCGAGTGGTTTTCTGGGGTGCGCTGGCCATGGGACTGACCGCCGGTGCGGGCAAGTTGTTTGGCGCCTTAGTGTGAGCGGGTTCGAGCCAGGAAATTCAAGGACTCTGACGAAACCTTCGGACTGCCGCGCAGCTGCGTATTTCGCAGCGACCCGCTCGACTTCCTTGGACAATAACTGGTTCGATGGTTTGGCTGACCGGTCGTTGCATTTCTTATGGCCGATAGAACCAATCGTACACTGCTTCTGATATCGAGCCATCCAATCCAGGAGTTAACATGAATCTATTCTGTGCATTGCTGATGTGCTTAGAGGCATGCGCGACAGCGCAACAGGAAAATATGTTCAACCGTGCCGGAAAGTCGGCGCTGGCAGGACGGCGTTCCTGGCCGTCCTAGCCGGCCAGCGCCGCGGCCACGATCTGCTGCGCCTCGGCGACGATCTGTTGCAGGTGTTCCGCGCTCTTGAAGCTCTCGGCATAGAGCTTGTAGATGTCCTCGGTGCCCGAGGGGCGGGCAGCGAACCAGCCGTTGGCGGTGGTGACTTTCAGGCCGCCGATGGGCGCGTCGTTGCCGGGGGCGCGGGTCT
>DDWF01000260.1 GCA_002345845.1 Betaproteobacteria bacterium UBA2293
CAAAGGGCCCGATCGGGCCCTTTGTTGTGTCGGCGGCGCTGGGTCGGGGATTGGGATCAGGTAATCTCGCCGGTTTTGGGATCGGCGGTCTCGGGGGTGGCCTGGTTTTGCTCCGCCGCGTCCGTGGCGGCAGCGCGGCGGTGGGTGGCGGATTGCTTGAGGCGGTAGCTGTCGCCGTTCATGGTCAGGATGTGGACGTGATGGGTCAATCGGTCGAGGAGCGCGCCGGTGAGCCGCTCGGAGCCGAGAACCGAGGTCCACTCCTCGAAGGGCAGGTTCGAGGTGACGAGGGTCGAGCCGTGCTCGTAGCGCTGGGAGAACACCTCGAACAGCAATTCCGCTCCGGTCGGTGACAGCGGCACGTAGCCCAGTTCGTCGACGATGAGCAGCTTCACCGCCTGCAGGTCGCGCTGCAGCTTCAAGAGCCGTCTCTCGTCGCGGGCCTCCATGAGCTGATGCACCAGGGCGGCCGTGGTGGTGAAGGCGACCGGGAAGCCCTTCTGGCAGGCGGCAAGGCCAAGGGCGAGGGCAATGTGGGTCTTGCCGGTGCCCGAGTTGCCGAGCGCGATGACGTTTTCCCGGCGCAGGACGAACTCGCAGCGCGCCAGTTCCAGAACGAGCATCTTGTTGAGGCTGGGAATGGCCGTGAAGTCGAAGGTATCGAGGCTCTTCACGGCCGGGAACCGGGCCTGCTTGATGCGCCGCTCGACCGTGCGGCGCTCCCGGTCGATCAGTTCCAGTTCGACCAGGCGCAGCAGGTAGCGGGGATGGTCGACCCCGTCGCGGGCGCACTCGCGGGCGACCTTGTCGTATTCCCGCAGAACGGTCGGCAGCTTCAACTGCTTGAGGTGATGGCCGAGCAGCACCTGCGGCGTCTGGCTCGTTGTTCCCGCCGGCATCGCCTCGGCAGTCGTGGGTTTCTTCATGCCGCCCTCCCGGGAAGGAGAATGGCGTAGTCGGCCGCCGAGGTCGTCTTCACGAGCGTCTTCGGCAGATGGGGATAGGCGCCCAGGTCCAGCCGTACCGGCCGGCGCTCGACGCGGGCCAGGGCGATCTGCTTGACCGCGTCGAAGCCAATGGCGCCGAGCCGGATCGCTTCCGTCGCGGCGAAGGTCACGACCTCCCTGGGGATGGCCTCCATCAGGCGCAGCACCTGGATGAACTCGCGCTTGCCCCGATTACCCATCCGGGCCTCCAGGAGATGCCGTAGATGCTGGAAGGTCTCGGGCAGTTCCCATTCCTGCAGCGGCGCCGCCTGATCGAGCGCGTTCGGCTTGGTCTCGATCAGCGCCAGGTAATGCAGCGGCTCGAAGACGAAGACGCCCGATCCATAGGACCGTGGATGGCGGGCGATCTCCGCGCCGGCGCACAGGATGACCACCTGATCGACGAACCCCTTGACCACCACCTCCTGGAAGCCATGGCGGGTTGGAACCGAGTAGTCGTTGCCGCGATAGCGCACCAGCGCCNNACCCGCGCCGCCCGCTTCTCGCAAGGCTCCAGCGGAACCGCCGGCAGGTCCCGGAAGACCTCGAGGTCGGCGGCAAGCCGCTCGCCGATCGTCCCGGCATGACGGCCGGCCCTTTCCGCCTGCCGGGCCCGGCAGCGGTCCGCCAGCAAGGCGTTGAGATCCTCGAAGCTCGCCACCGTCGGGATCGGTGTCATGAAGTTCGAGCGGGCATACTTCACCAGCCCCTCGACCTTGCCTTTGTCATTCCCCTTGCCGGGCCGCCCGAAGCGGTCCCGGAACAGGTAATGGCTGACCAGCTCCGTGAACGCCCGCGTCCGCTCCCGCTTGCCGTCGCCGCAGATCTTCGCCACCGCGATCTTCGTGTTGTCGTAAAGCACCGACAGCGGCACCCCGCCGAAGAAGGCGAAGGCCGACACATGGCCGTCCAGGAAGGCCTCCGTCGTCTCCGCCGGATAGGCCTTCACGAAGCAGGCATCCGACTGCGGAAGATCCAGGCAGAAGAAGTGGATCTTGCGCCGGATCCCGCCAATCACGCCAACCGCCTCGCCAAAATCAACCTGCGCATGGCCGGGCGGATGGGAAAGCGGCACAAACGTCTCGCGCCCCCTCGCCCGGGCAATCCGCACATAGTCCTTCACCACCGTATAGCCGCCGCCGAACCCATGTTCGTCGCGCAGACGCTCGAAGATCCGCTTCGCCGTGTGGCGCTGCTTCACCGGCGCGCCTCGGTCCGCCTCCAGGAGCGCGTCGATCACCGGCAGCAACGATCCAAGCTTCGGCTTCCTCGCCGGCCGCGTCCGCGTATAGCCAGGCGGCAACGAAAACCGGCACATCTTCGTCACCGTCTCGCGGCTCAGGCCAAAAACTCGCGCCGCCTCACGGCGGCTCTTCCCCTCGATGAATACGAAACGCCTCACGGCGGCATAGACTTCCACGGCATACATTCCCGGCCGATCCCCAAAAAGATCAGCCTAACCACTGGACGGCTTTTACGCCGCCCGCTCCGCCAAAACGGCGGCGCTCCAGTGGCCTAATTTGTCACCGCCGTGCACATGCTGCGCCTGATGGAGGCCATCCC
>DDWF01000145.1:0-19766 GCA_002345845.1 Betaproteobacteria bacterium UBA2293
GCCGGGCGGCATGGGCATCAACTTCGTCAAGCAGTTCGTCGCCGCCGGCCTGTCGCGCGACACCCAGCTGTTCGCCCCCGGCTTCTCGGCCGACGAGGACGTGATCAAGGCCGTCGGCGCGCCGATGATGGGCATGTTCAACTCCTCGCACTGGGCGCACGACATGGAGAACGCCGAGAACAAGCGTTTCGTCACCGATTTCCAGAAGGAATACGGCCGCCTGCCGTCGCTTTACGCCTCGCAAGGCTACGATGCGGCGCTGATGATGGATGCCGCCGTGCGTGACGTGAAGGGTAACGTCGCCGACAAGAAGGCGCTGCAGAAGGCGCTGGAAGCCAAGCGTTTCAAGTCGGTGCGCGGCGACTTCAAGTTCAACACCAACCATTACCCGGTGCAGAACTACTACCTGCGCGTCATCGGCAAGGATGTTCAGGACCGGGTCACCAACAAGACCATGGGCACCATTTTCACCAATCATGCGGATGCCTATGTCGCGTCCTGCAAGATGAAGTAATGGCCGACCGGGACCGGCCCGCCGGTCCCGCCCCAGTTTCATGACGCAACTCATCCTCGAACAGGCCCTCAACGGCCTGCAGTTCGGCCTCATGCTGTTCCTGCTTGCCGCCGGTCTGACGCTGGTGTTCGGCATCATGGACTGCATCAACCTGGCGCATGGTTCGCTGTATATGGTCGGCGCCTATTTTGTCGCCGCCGCCGCCCAGGCCGCCGATTCGTTCTGGATCGGGCTGGGCGTTGGCGTCGCTGGCGCCGCCGTGCTCGGCCTGCTGCTCGAACTGTCGCTGTTCCGCCAGTTGTACCGGCGCGATCACCTGTCGCAGGTGCTCGCCACCTTCGCCCTGATCCTGATCGCCAACGAGGCGGTGCGGGTGATCTGGGGACCGGCGCCGTTGATGCTCAATCCGCCGGAGGCACTGGCCGGCCCGGTGGAACTCGACCTGTTTGGCGAACCCTTCTTCTACCCGGCCTACCGGCTGCTGATCATCGGCGTCGGCCTGGCCGTCGCCGGCCTGCTCTACCTGCTCGTGGCGAAAAGCCGGGTCGGCATGTGGGTACGCGCCGGCGCCTCGAATCGCGAAATGACCGAAGCCCTCGGGATCAACGTGCGCTGGTTGTTCACCGCCGTCTTCGTTTTCGGCGCCGCGCTCTGTGCCCTGGCCGGCGGCCTGCTCGGGCCGCTGCTCGCCGTCCAGGTCGGCATGGGCGAGAGCGTGCTGATCCTCGCCTTCGTCGTCATCATCATCGGCGGCATCGGTTCGATCCGCGGCGCCCTGGTCGGCGCGCTGATCGTCGGCACCGTGGACACCCTCGGCCGGGCGCTGCTGCCAACCCTGCTGCGCGCTACCCTGCCGGGCGACGCGGCGGCGACCCTCGGTCCGGCCCTGGCCTCGATCCTGATCTACCTGCTGATGGCTGGCATCCTGTTCTTCAAGCCGCAAGGCCTGTTCCCGGCAAGAGCGTAAATGAAACGCCCCCCACACTCGCTTCGCTCGCGGCCCGGCGCGAACTGATATGGCCTTCTACCGTCCCGCCTCCTGGCAGAGGTCGCTGACCATCGTCCTGCTGACCCTGCTGCTCGGCCTGCCGACACTGTTGAACAGCCTGGAACAGACTTTTTACATCGGCTTCGCCACACGCGTGCTGATCTTCGCTCTGGCGGCGACCAGCCTGAACCTGGTCCTCGGTTTCGGCGGCATGGTCTCGCTCGGTCACGCCGCCTTCTTCGGTGCCGGCGCCTACATCGCGGCCATCTGCCAGCAGGCCGGTTTGAGCGAAGCGTTGCTGGCCCTGCCCCTGGCCATGCTCGGCGCCGGCCTGTTGGCCCTGCTCATTGGCGCCATCAGCCTGCGCACGCGCGGCGTCTATTTCATCATGATCACCCTGGCCTTCGCCCAGATGGTCTATTACCTGTTCATCTCGGCCCGTGCCTGGGGCGGCGACGACGGCCTGCCGCTGTATGAACGGATGCGTTTTGCCGGCTTCAGCCTAGCCAACGATGCGAGCCTCTATTACCTGGCGCTCGGCAGTCTGGCCGTGGTCATGCTGCTGCTCGGCCGCCTGGCCGAGGCGCGCTTCGGCCGTACGATCCAGGCCATCCGCGAAAACGAGACGCGCATGGAGGCGCTCGGCTATCCGGTCTTCCGCCATCGTCTGGTCTGCTTCGCCCTCGGCGGCGCCCTCGCCGGCCTGGCCGGCGCCCTGCTTGCCAACCTGACCGGTCTGGCCAGCCCGGCGCTGTTGCAATGGACGCAGTCGGGCACGCTGCTGGTCATGGTCATCATCGGCGGCGTCGGCTATCTCTACGGTGGCGTCGTCGGCGCTGTCGTGCTCTTGCTGCTCGAGGAAGTACTGCTCGGCTACTTCGCCCACTGGCATATCGTCCTTGGTCTGTTGCTGCTGGCCATCGTGCTGTTTGCCCCGAAAGGCGTGGCGGCACTGTTCGGGAGGTCACGTGGCTGAAGCGCTGCTCGAAGTTCGCCAGCTCTCGCGCCGCTTTGCCGCCGTCGACGCCTTGAAGGACGTCGATTTCAGCGTCGATGCCGGCGAGGTGCATGCGCTGATCGGTCCCAATGGCGCCGGCAAGACGACCTTCATCCACCATGTCTCGGGCGCCCTGCAGCCGGATTCGGGTAGCGTTCATTTCGCCGGCCGCGACGTCACCCGACTGGCCATGCATCAGCGCGTCGCCGCCGGCATGGCCCGCTCCTATCAGATCACCAACCTCTTCCACGGCCTGTCGGCACTCGACAACGTGGCCCTCGCCGTCCACGGCCGAGCCGACGCCGGCAGCAGCTTCCGCTTCTGGCGACCGGTGCGCAGCGAACGGCGGCTGTTCGACGAGGCGCAGGGCTTTCTCGAGCAGGTCGGCCTGGCCGACAAGGCTGCGGTTGGTGCCGGCCAGTTGTCGCACGGCGAGCAGCGGACACTGGAACTGGCGATGGCCCTGGCGACCAAACCGCAGCTGCTGCTGCTCGACGAGCCAATGGCCGGCACTGGCCCCGAGGAATCGGCACGCATGGTCGAACTGATCGAGCATCTGGCCCGTCACGTCACCATCCTGCTGGTCGAGCACGACATGGACGCGGTGTTCCGCCTCGCCGACCGCATTTCGGTACTGGTCAATGGCCAGTTGATCTGCACCGGCACACCGGAGGCGGTACGCAACGACGCCGGCGTCCGCCGCGCCTACCTGGGAGATCACCTGTGAGCGGCTTGCTCGAGATCAGCGGCCTGGAAGTCGCCTACGGTTCCAGCCAGGTACTGTTCGGCCTCGATCTGGCCATGGCCGAAGGCGAAGCGGCGACGCTGCTCGGCCGCAACGGCATGGGCAAGACGACGACGCTGCGCGCCCTCTGTGGTCTGCAGCCGGTCAAGGCCGGGCACATCCGCTTCGCCGGTGAGGACATCGCCGGCTGGCGCCCGGACCGCATCGGTCGCGCCGGTATCGCGCTGGTCCCGGAAGGCCGCCAGTGCTTTCCCAATCTGACCGTTGACGAGCACCTCGTGGCTTTTTTCGCCAATCGCCGCGGCATTGCCGAAGCGTGGACGCCGGCCCGCGTCTACGAACTGTTTCCGCGCCTGGCCGAGCGCCGGAAAAACCTGGGCAACCAACTCTCCGGCGGCGAGCAGCAGATGCTGGCGATCGGTCGGGCGCTGGTAACCAATCCGCGGCTACTGATCCTTGACGAAGCGACCGAAGGCCTGGCGCCGCTGGTGCGCGAGGAAATCTGGGCTTGCCTGGGGCGCCTGCGCGCGGCTGGGCAAAGCATTCTGGTCGTCGACAAGTACGTCGAGAAGCTGATCGGTCTGGCTGACCGGCACACCGTCATCGAACGCGGCCAGGTGGTCTGGCGCGGCAGTTCGGCTGAGCTCGATGCCGATCACGGCATCTGGCACCGCTATCTGGGAATTTAGCTGCCCAGGGTGGCCAGCCGGGCGTCAAAATCGGCGAAGGGCATTGGCCGGCCAAACAGATAGCCCTGGAAGCAGCGGCAACCGTGCTCGATCAGGTAGGCCCGCTGTTCTTCGGTCTCCACCCCTTCAGCGACGACGTTAAGGCGCAGGGCATTGCCCATGGCGATGATGGCGCTGACGATGGCGGCATCGTCCGGATCACTGGCGATGTCGCGGATGAAGGAGCGATCGATTTTCAGCTGCTCAAAGGGAAAGCGCTTCAGATAGGCGAGCGAGGCGTAGCCGGTACCGAAGTCGTCGAGCGAGAAGCAGACGCCGAGTGCCTGCAACGCCTGCATCTTGCCGACCACCTGGTCGACGTTGTCAAGCAGCAGGCTTTCCGTCAGTTCGATCTTCAAGCGCGCCGGATTGGCCCCATGGCGCTGCAGGGCCGCCGTCACCTGGGCAACGAAATCGGCCTGGCGGAACTGGCAGGCGCTGACATTGACCGCCAGATAGAGATCGCGGCTAGGCGCATGGTCTGCCCAGCGGCGCAGTTGGGCACAGGCCTCGTCAAGCACCCATAGGCCGATCGGCACGATCAGGCCGGAGGCCTCGGCCAGCGGCACGAAATCGCCAGGCATGACCGCTGGCCGGCCAGCCGGCTGCCAGCGGATCAGGCACTCGGCACCACGCAGCCGGCCGCTGCAATCAACCTGCGGCTGGACAAAAAGCACGAACTCGTTGCGCACCAGCGCACTGCGCAGCCCCGATTCGAGCGCCGCCCGTTCATGAAGCGCCGTCTGCATGGCGTTGTCGAAGAAGCGCACCATGTTGCGCCCGGCATCCTTGGCCCGGTAGAGGGCGATGTCGGCCTGCTTGACCAGCGCCTCGACGCCATCTTCCTGACCGAAGAAGAGACTGATGCCGATGCTGGCGCTGCCGAAATGCTCGCTGCCATCGGCCAGACGGAAGGGCCGGGTCAATTCGCTGCGGATATGTTCCGCCACCGTTTCCGCCTGAACCGCGGCGGCCGCCGCCTCGCTGCCCAGCTCTTCGAGCATCACGGCGAACTCGTCGCCACCCTGGCGGGCCGCCGTGTCACCTTCACTGATGCAGCCACGCAGGCGCCCGGCCACCTCGACCAGCAGGCTGTCGCCGACATCGTGGCCAAGGGTGTCGTTGAGGGTTTTGAAATGATCGAGGTCGATGAACAGCAGCGCCCCGTAATGACCGCTGCGGCGGGCCGCCTGACCGGCCTTGTCGAGGCGGTTGAGGAGCAGGCGGCGGTTGGGCAGGTCAGTCAGCGGGTCGTAGAAAGCCAGATGATGGATTTCCGATTCGGCCACCTTGAGGTTGCTGATATCGGAAAAGGTGCTGACGTAATGACTCAGTGCGCCTTTAGCGTCGCACACGGCACTGATGGTCAGCCATTCCGGATAGACCTCACCGCTCTTCCGGCGATTCCAGATTTCCCCCTGCCAGTGTCCCGTCTGCTCAAGTTCGCGCCACATTGCCTGATAGAACTGACGGTCCTGGCGCCCTGACTTGAGCATGCTCGGCAACTGGCCAACCGCCTCTTCGGCGCTGTATCCGGTAAGTTTGGTGAAGGCCGGATTGACGCGCAGGATGCGCTGTTGGTGATCGGTCACCATGATCGCTGCCTGCGACTCGAAGGCGATGGCAGCCACCCGCAATTCCTGCTCCATTCTCAGGCGCTCGCCGATATCGGCGGCGATTCCCAAGTAGCCGATCAGCTCATCGGCGGCATTGCGCAGGGCGGTGATGGTCAGCTGGACGTGCAGGCGGGAGCCATCCTTGCGCACGTAAATCCAGGCGCCGTCGTCGCGGCCGTCGCTGGCAACGCGGGCAACCAGTGCGGCAAATCCGGAAACCTGAGCGCCACCGCTGTTATTGAGCAGACGCATACGCGCCGCCACTTCTTCCGGCGCATGAAACAGCTCCGGAGTCGCCCGGCCGACCACCTCGTGCCAGGCATAGCCAAGCATCTGCTGGGCAGCCCGGTTGAAGTAGAGGATGGTCCCGCCAACATCGGTGGCGATGATGGCCGAGCCGGCGTTCTCGAGAATCGCATACTGAATGGCACAGAGGTCGGGGAGGACCGCTCCCGGTGCGACCTGAACGTCGGCGGCGCAACAGTACTGAGGTGAATCTTGATCCTGGCTCATCACACGAGATTTGCAGCAAAGTCCGCGGTTACGTCGGCCGCCAGACGTCGGGTGAATCCAGGCGGTCGAAAATATTCATCAATATTATGATTATCGCCACCAATTGCGAAAAACAGCAAGCAAGCATTTCGCATTTCGCTGCCGCCGCCGACTGTGGCGAGGGCTCAGCCGCGAACTGTCAGGCTCAGTTGCCCAGCAAAGTCCTGATTTCCCGTTCGAGCAGTGCTTCGTCGCCGAGATTGAGCGCCACCAGACGACGCAGATGGGTGATGCTGTCGAGGTCGATTTCCCGACAGGCCAGGCCGTAGCAGTTGCCCAGATGATGGACGACGGCGACTTCCATGCGGATGGTCGAAGCCGCACCCTCCAGATGAACCTTGAGGATGCCATTGCTGCCAACGGTGACGTAAAGATCGTCCTGCGGACGGATCAGCGCACCTTTCAGCGAGAGATCGACGACATCGACCGGATGCTCGCCATTGGCGAGAAAGAGCACGGCCGACGTATGGAAAGGAATGCGCGTAAACTGACGGCGGTTACTGGTCATTGTTGTCTCCCGCTTTATTTTCCCTGGATGTTACCCCAAAGCAGTTTGTGCAGTTGCATCTGAAAGCGCACATTCAGGCCATCGGCGAGAATCCATTCGGCCAGTTGCACTGGTTCGAGCAAGCCCTGAGCCGGCGACAGCAACACCGGACACAGGGTGTCCAGCCGTCGCTCGCGGATTTGTTCGCGCGCCCATTCGTAGTCGGCCCGCGAGGCGATGATGATCTTGATCTCGTCGCCAGCGTTCAGGCAGGCCAGGTTTTCCCAGCGATTGCGCGCGCACTCGCCGGAATCCGGTGCCTTGAGGTCCATGATCCGCGAAACGCGCGGATCCACGGCAGCGATATCCAGGGCCCCGGAGGTTTCCAGGGAAACATCGTAGCCGGCGTCACACAGTGCCGTCAGCAGCGGCAGGCAGTCCTTCTGCGCCAGCGGCTCGCCACCGGTGACGCAGACCTGGCGCGCCGGGTACTTGCCAACCTCGGCCAGTACCGCAGCGATGTCGCTGGCCTCGCCGCCGGTGAAGCTGTAGGTCGTGTCGCACCAGAGGCAACGCAGCGGGCAGCCGGTAAGGCGGACGAAGACCGTCGGCAGGCCGGCACGCGAAGCTTCTCCCTGCAGGGAGAAGAAGATTTCAGTCAGACGCAGGGCCAATTACTTCAGCCGCTGCTTTGCCGTATCGGCCGCCGGCGTTCCCGGGAAGGCGGTGATCACCGTTTCCAGTGAACGCTTGGCTCCCTTGTGGTTACCCAGTTCCTTCTGACAGGTGGCGATGGCCAGCCAGGCGTCAGCAGCCTTGGGACTGTCGGCATACTTGGTAGTGACTACCGTCTGCGCCTCGATCGCCTTGGTGCAGTTGCGTTGGGCATACCAGGCATTGCCCAGCCAGTACTGGGCATTGGGCGCCAGCGTACCGGCCGGGTATTTCTGCACGAAGGCGGCAAAGGCCGTTGCCGCCTCCTTGTAGCGTGCCGCCTTGAAGTGGCCGAGCGCTGCCTCGTAGTCACGGCTTTCCCCCCCGGGGTCGGCCGTCGCTGTCGGCACAGCTGCCGGCGCCGCTGAATCGACGGCTGCCGCCGGCGTCTCGAACTTGCGCAGCCGGCTGTCGAGATCGAGATAGAAATCCTGCTGCCGCTTCTTCGCCGTCTCCAGCTCATAGGTCAAGGTCTCGACCTGACCGCGCAGGCGGGCGATTTCGTCCACCTGGCGCTGGATCAAGGCCTGGAGTTCCAGCTGCGCCCGGGCCTGCTGATCGAACTGGGCCTCATTCTTGATCCGCAGGTCGGCAATCTGACGACGCGCTACCTCATCATCGAACATGCCAGCCTGTGCCTGAGCGGCTCCCAGGCTGGCGATCAACAGGGCAGCAATGCGCAGCTGGCGCATGATCAGAACTCGCCGCGGCCGTCGGCAGCCCGGTAGAGGATGTCGGCGCGACGGTTTTCCGACCAGGCGGCTTCGCCAGAACCCGGGTTCTTCGGCTTCTCTTCGCCGAGGCTGACCGATTCCACCTGATCTTCACGAGCGCCAAGCAGGACCAGTGAACGCTTCACCGCATCGGCACGCTTCTGGCCGAGCGACAGGTTGTATTCGCGGCTACCGCGCTCGTCGGTATTGCCCTGGATCAGCACCTTGAAGCCGCGGTTGTCGACCAGGTACTTGGCGTGCGAGGCGATCAGGTCCTGGTATTCGCCCTTGACTTCGTAGCGGTCGAGATCGAAGTAGACGCTGCGCTGGGCCAGCTTGCTCTTCGGATCGGTGAGGACGCGCGGCAGGCCGCTGGCGTCGAGGTCACCGGTAACAACCGGGGCGACGGTGCCACCGCCGCTACGCGACTCGACCGGGGCGCCGCCGGCGCTGTCTTCCGGCAGGGGTGTGGTGCTGCAACCAAGGATCAGGGCGGACAGCAGGGCGGGGATGATCAGTTTGTTCATGGTGTTCTCCATTGAGGTTTTACTTGCTGAAGGGGCCCCAGGCCGGCTCGCGCACGTCGCCGGCGGCAACCGACAAACGCTGCTTGATCCGGCCATCGCTGGACACGGCGGACAACACACCGCGTCCACCGATTTCGGTGGCAATCAGGATCATGCGGCTGTTGGGGGCAAAACTGGGTGATTCGTCCTTGTTTGAATCGGTCAGTACCTGAACCTGGCGGCTGGCCAGATCCATGACGGCAAGCTGGAAGCGGCCGTCGCGCCGGGTAATGAAGGCAAGCGTCCGGCCATCCGCCGAAGGGCGTGGCGAGACGTTGTAGCTGCCCTCAAAGCTGACGCGCTGGACGTCGCTGCCGCCAGCGTTCATGCGGTATAGCTGCGGGCTGCCGCCGCGGTCGGAGGTGAAGTAGATGCTGCCGTCGGGAGCGAAGCGCGGCTCGGTGTCGATGCCCGAGGAATTGGTCAGGCGCTGCGGGGCGCCGCTGCCATCGGCATTGACCAGGTAGATCTGCGAATTGCCATCCTTGGAGAGGACGACAGCCAGCCGGCGACCATCGGCCGACCAGGCCGGCGCCGAGTTGGAACCTTTCAGGTTGGCAACGATGTGACGGCGGCCGCTGGCCAGGGAATGGACGTAGACGATCGGCTTCTTCTTTTCGAAGGAGACGTAGGCCAGCTGGCTGCCATCCGGCGACCAGGCGGGGGAGATGATCGGCTCCGGCGAAGTCAGGGCCGTCGCCGCGCCCTGGCCGTCGGCATCGGCAATCTGCAGCAGGAACTGGCCACGGGACTTGACGACGTAGGCGATACGGGTCGAGAAGACGCCTTTTTCACCGGTCAGCTTTTCATAGATGAAATCGGCGATACGGTGACCGGCAACCCGCAACTGTTCGGTGCCGGTCAGGTAGGCCGCGCCGCCCAGGGCAACGCTCTTCTGCGTGTCGTAGAGGCGGAAGCGCGCCTCCAGACGCCCGTCGGCGGTACGGACGACGCTACCGGCGGCCAGCGCATCGGCGCCGCGGGACTTCCAGTCGGCGTAATTGACCGGCGAGTTCTCGTCGAGTGCGGCGCCAGCCGGATCAACCAGTTTGAACAGGCCGCTGCGCTCCAGATCGCTGCGGACGGTGGCCGTGATGATCCGTGCCGCGGTTGCGTCACCGGCCAGATCGGCGATGGCGACGGGAATACGGTTGGCGCCGGCACCGGTGATCTCGATGGACAGCTGGGCCTGGGCCAGGGTCGCGGCCAGAAGGCTGCAAATAAGGAAAAGACGACGGGAAATGCGCTGCATTGGGCTCATTTTCTTCAGAATTTGGGGGATTTTACTCTTCAAACGGCCGGTATTTGATTTCCAGGCTACGCTCGAACAATGAAGGATCATCTGGCTTGGGCAAGGGCGACGACTTGAGTATGGCGCGTTCGATCGCCGTGTCTAACGCCGGACTACCGCTCGAGCGTTTCAGGCGCACCGCCAGCACTTCGCCGGTCGGCAATTGGTTCACTTCGAAGATCGCCTCCGGATTGCCGGCGATGCCCGGCGGCAAGACGATGTTGCCGCGCACCTTGCCGCGGATCTTGCTGGCGTAGTCGGCCAGACCGCGTTTGCTAGCCGAAGCACGTTGCTCGACCTCGGCCTGGGCAGCCAGGCGGGCCTGGGTATTGGCGGCGTTGCGCTGGCGCTCCTCGCGTTCAAGCATTTCCTTGAACGGGTCTGCCTTCGGCACAGGCTTGACCGGCTCCGGCTTCTTCGGTTCGGGTTTCTTCTCTTCCGGTTTTTTCGGCTCCGGTTTCTTTTCCTGCTTGACTGCGATATCCGGTTTTTTCGGCGGTGGCGGTTCGGGTTTCGGCTCGACCTTGGGCAGTGGCTTCGGCTCCGGCAAAGGCTTCACTTCCGCTTGCGGCGGCAGCGCCTTGGCCGGCTGCGGCGTCGGCGACCACAATTCGACCTCCATCACCTCCGGCTGGCTGCGCTTCCACTGGACGCCAAGAAACAGGGCGGCGACCAGCAGACCATGCACCACGAAGGTGAGTATCAGCGCGAATTTCTTGCCGGGTTCCTCGCGGGTCGTGTTGATCATGAATGCCTACTTGGCCGCGGTTTCCAGGCCGACCTTCTGGAACCCGGCGCGCTTGGCCTCGTCCAGCACTTCGATGACGTTCTTGTAGGGCGCTTCCTTGTCGCCGGCGATCAGGATGGGCAGCTTGTCGTCAGCCGCCTGCAGACTGAGCAACTCGCTCTTCAGTTCCTTCAGGCCCTTGAGCGAACGCTCCTTGCCGTCGACATCGAACAGGGACAGGCTGCCGTCTTCCTTGATCTGCACCTTGACGTACTTGTCCGGCTTCTGCGGCGCCGTTCCGGCCGCCGGCAGATCGACCGAGCCGGTGGTCATCATCGGCGTCGCCACCATGAAGATGACGAGCAGCACCAGCATCACGTCGATGTAGGGAACGACGTTGATTTCGTTTTTCAGGCGGCGCTGGCGCATGGCTTAACGCATCTGCCGCTGAAGGATGTTGGAGAACTCTTCCATGAACGACTCATAGCGCGTGGCCAGACGGTCGATGTCATGCGAGAAGCGGTTGTAGGCGAGCACCGCCGGAATCGCCGCAAACAGGCCGATGGCGGTGGCGACCAGGGCCTCGGCGATGCCGGGAGCGACCGACGCCAGCGTCGCCTGACCGACATTGGCCAGGGCGCGGAAGGCGTGCATGATGCCCCAGACGGTGCCGAACAGACCAATGTAAGGGGAGACCGAACCGACCGAGGCGAGGAAGGCGAGATGTGCCTCCAGGGTATCTGTCTCGCGCTGGTAGGTGGCGCGCATGGCCCGTCGCGAACCATCGACGACATCCTTCGGATCGAGGTTCTTCTGGCCGCGCAGCTTGGTGAATTCGCGGAAACCGGCCTCGAAGATACGTTCCATCGAGCCGCTGCCGTGGCGATCGGCAACCGCCCCCTGGTACATGTTGTTGAGGTCGCCGCCGGACCAGAAATCGCGCTCGAAGGTCTCGGTCTTGGCGCGCGCCTGGCGCACGGCGAACCACTTCATGAAGATGTAGTACCAGGACATGACCGAGACGCCGACGAGCAGGAGCATGACGGCCTGGACGACGGCGCTGGCATCAAGGATCAGGTGAAGGATGGAGAGATCCTGGGTGACGTTCATTTAAGGCTTTCCAGCTGTTGATACAGATATTGGGGAATCGCGGCGGGGCGCATGGCAGCCATGTCCACGCAGGCGATCTCGACGGTGCCGGTGACCAGTTCCTCATCACCACGGCGCACATGTTGGCGGAAAACGACGCGGACACGGGTCAGCTTTTCGACTTCCAGACCGACGGTCAGCTGATCGTCGAGGCGGGCCGGTCGCAGGTACTCGCAACTGGCCTTGCGGGCAACGAAGCCGATGCCCGCTTCGGCGGCCAGCACCGACTGGTCGTGACCCGCCTGGCGCATCCACTCGGTGCGGCAGCGTTCGAAGAACTTCAGGTAGTTGGCGTAATACACGACGCCACCGGCGTCGGTGTCTTCATAGTAGACACGGACGGGAATGGAGAAGGCGTTGGGATTGGGCTCGAATTTCATCGCGGGATTTTACCTTGCACCGCAACAGCGTTTTGTAACGACTTGTTCGCGCACACTATCCAGTAACGCGGAAATCGGCAAACGGATGACCGACAGTGCAAAAGATGGCGGATGGGCAGGCTTGCCAGCATAATCCGCCCATGCCTGCTTCCGCCCTCTTCATCGACCGCTACCGTCTGATCCTCCTGCTGAGCCTGCTGCTGACCTGCGGCTTCTTCGCCACCACGTTGATCGGCTACTTCGTCTCCAAGCAAGCAATCCGCTCGGCGATCATCGGCCAGGATCTACCGCTGACTTCGAGCAACATCTACTCGGAAATCCAGAAGGATCTGGTCAGGCCGGTCCTCATCTCGTCGACGATGGCCCACGATACCTTCGTTCGCGACTGGGTGCTGGGCGGCGAGGAGAACGTCGAGGCGATGGCCCGCTACCTGGCCGAAATCAAGGAACGCCACGGTGCCTTCAGCAGTTTCTTTGTCGCCGAGCGCAGCGGCAACTATTACACCGGCGCCGGCATTTTCAAGCGGGTCAGCCCCGATGAGCCGCGCGATGCCTGGTATTACCGGGTACGGGACATGCAGCCGGATTACGAAATCAACGTTGATCTCGACATGGCCAATCGCGACGCCATGACCATTTTCATCAACTACCGGGTCTTCGATTTTGCCGGTAACTACATTGGTGCCACCGGCATCGGTCTGACCGTCGATGCCGTGCGCCGCCTGATCGGCGAATACCAGCAGCGCTTCCAGCGCACCATCTACTTTGCCGATGCCAACGGTCAAATCGTCTTCGGCACGCCCCCCGGCCACTCCGTCGACCTGCGCCAGCGCCCTGGTCTGGGGCAGCAGATCGAGCGTATCCTGGCCGAACGTTCAGGCATCTACCAGTTCGAAGCGGACGGCGACAATCACATCCTGAACGTCAACTATGTCCCGGAACTGAAGTGGTATCTGTTCGTCGAGCAGAACGAGGACGTCGCCCTGGCCGGCATCCGGCAGACACTGTACGCCAACCTCGCGATCAGTCTGGCGGTGACGCTGCTGGTGATCTTCCTGACTTACCTGTCGCTGCGTCATTACCACTCGCGAATCGAGGAAATGGCCTCGACCGACAAGCTGACCGGGCTGCTCAACCGCCACGCCTTCAGCATCCTGATCGACAAGCTGATGGCCAGCCACCGTCGGCAGCCGCGTCCAATCACCTTCCTGCTGGCCGACGTCGACTATTTCAAGGCGATCAACGACCGTCATGGTCACCGCGCTGGCGATGAAGTATTGACCGGCATCGGCGCGCTGCTCCGCAGCAATCTGCGGGCAGCCGATTTTGCCGTGCGTTGGGGCGGCGAAGAGTTCCTGATGGTGCTGCCGGACTGTCCGGCGGAAGAGGGCCGGCAGGTCGCCGAGAAACTGCGCCTGGCGGTAGCCGACGCCCGTTTGTGCAGCGCCGACCCGGCGCTACAGGTAACGCTGAGCATCGGCGTCAGTGAATTCGATGCTCGGGAATCGCCGGATCAGGCAGTCAGCCGGGCGGACCAGGCGCTATATGCAGCCAAGGACGGCGGCCGCAACCAGGTGCGGCTGGCCGCGGCAATCGGCGTCTGAGCTAGTCGTCGGCGAGCAGGTCGCGAACGACAGCGCTGGCCGGTTCGGCCAGGCCGAGGTGGCGGTAGATGGCGGGCGTCGCGATGCGCCCGCGCAACGTCCGCTGCAAGTAGCCCTGCTGGATCAGGTAGGGCTCGAGCACATCCTCGATGGTGTCGCGCGCTTCGCCGATGGCTGCCGCCAGGTTGTCCACACCGACCGGGCCACCGCCGAACTTGTCGATCACCGCTGACAGCAGCTTGCGGTCCATCAGGTCGAGGCCGGCGCTATCGACATCAAGCATTTTCAACGCCGCATCGGCCACCGGCCGGCTGATCTTGCCGTCGGCCTTGACCTCGGCATAGTCGCGCACCCGGCGCAGCAGGCGGTTGGCGATACGCGGCGTGCCGCGCGAGCGTTTGGCGATCTCGAAAGCGCCGTCCGGATCGATCGGCGCATTGAGCAGGCTGGCCGAGCGGCCGACGATGCTTTTCAGTTCCTCGGCCGAATAGAACTCGAGACGGGCGACGATGCCGAAACGGTCGCGCAGCGGGTTGGTCAGCATGCCGGCGCGGGTGGTCGCGCCGACCAGCGTGAACGGTGGCAGATCCAGTTTCACCGAGCGGGCCGCCGGACCTTCGCCGATCATGATGTCGATCTNNNGCGGTGGATTTCGTCGATGAACAGCACGTCGTGCGGCTCGAGATTGGTCAGGATGGCGGCCAGGTCGCCGGCGCGCTCCAGTACCGGGCCGGAAGTCTGGCGCAGGTTGACGCCCATCTCGTAGGCAATGATGTGGGCCAGCGTCGTCTTGCCCAGGCCGGGCGGGCCGAAGAGCAGCACATGATCGAGCGATTCGCTGCGATTTTTCGCCGCCTGGATGAAGATCTCCAGTTGTTCGCGGATCTTTTCCTGGCCGGTGTAGTCAGCCAGGCGCTTGGGCCGCAGCGCCCGTTCCAGCGCTTCCTCCTGCGCCGATTTGGCTTGCGGGGCGATCAGGCGCTCCACCCTGGGGCCAGCCTTAGTTTCTGTGGTCGCCACGAGTTTGTCAGTTTCGATCATGCGGCAGGTTCCTCGCGTATCCAGCGGGTAAACAGCATCTGGCCCAAGGCGAGCAGCACCGGGCCGAGAAAGATGCCGATGAAACCGAAAACCAGGACGCCGCCGAAGACGCCGAGCGCGATCAGCAGTATGGATAGACCGGCACCACGGGCCATCAGGATGGGTTTGACGAAGTTGTCGATGCTGCTGATGATGAAGAGTCCGTAGAGCGCCATGAAGATGGCCCAACCAAGCTGGTCCTGGCCATACAACCAGAAGGCGGCGGCACCCCAAATCAGTGGTGGGCCGACCGGGATCATCGACAGGAAGAAAGTGGCGAAACCGAGCAGGATGGCCTGCGGCACGCCGGCGATCAGGAAGCCGAGCATGGCCACGGTCCCCTGGGCGGCGGCGGTGCCGACAATGCC
The DNA here is from genome assembly GCA_002345845.1 of Betaproteobacteria bacterium UBA2293. Next base: position 15,220 of record DDWF01000145.1, read on the forward strand.
GAGCATGACACCGAGCACCGTGTCGCGGGTCTTTAGCAGCATGTGCTCGCCCAGTTCGCCGCCCAGCTTGTTGGCCGCCCGATAGAGGGCGTTGGCCAGCGCGGCGCCATCACGGTAGAGAAAGAAGGCGACGAAAAGAACCAGGGCCAGTTGCAGCAAGCCATTGGCCACGATACCGCCGGCCGCAAGCAGGAATTTCCGGGCCGGATCGATCATCTGGGCGAGCGCGGCATTCAGCGCTTCGCGGCTGCTCGTCAGTTCGTGCCAGAAATCACTGATCGGCTCCCCGATCAACGGCAACGCCGCCAACCAGACCGGCGGGTCATCCGGCAGGCCGCCTTCAAAGTAGGGTTTAGCCAGCCCGATCAAGCCGTCGGCACCACTGGCCAGCGAGCCGGCCAGGAACAAGGTCGGCACCAGCAGGATCAGCACCAGCACCAGCAGCATCAGCAAGGCCCCGACCGTGTCCTGCCCGCGCAGACGCGGCAGCAAGCGATCGCGATACACCTCCCAGGTGCACACCCAGATGACGAAGGCGAACAGGATGGCGCCGATGAAGGGCAGCAGGACGGCAATGCAGCCGATGATCAGCAGCACCACCAGCGCAATCTGCGCCATTCGCTTGGGATCGGTTTCCGAAATCATCAGACCTTGGACAGCAGCTTGAGGGCCTGGCGGATGCCATCGGCGGTACCAATCTCGGCTGGCAACTGCTTCAGCGCCGAACTCGCTTCCTTGTCGTTGTAGCCGAGGGCGAGCAGGGCGTTGAGAATGTCGTCGCGGGCATCGGCCACGACCATGCCGCCGAGCGCCACACCGGTGGTTTCGGCGAGCTTGCCCTTCAGTTCGAGCAGCAGGCGCTCGGCCGTCTTCTTGCCGATGCCCGGCACCTTGATCAGGCGCCCGACTTCCTGGCGGGCGACAGCCGCCGCCAGATCGCCGACCGACAGGCCGGAGAGCACCGACAGCGCGGTGCGGGCGCCGATGCCGGAAATCTTCAGCAACTGGCGAAAGGCGAAGCGCTCGGACTCGCTGAGGAAACCGTACAGATAGTGACCATCCTCGCGCACGGCGAAGTGCGTCAGCAGCGTCGTCTTCTCACCCAACCCCGGCAGGTTGTAGAAGGTGCTCATCGGCACGTCCAGCTCGTAGCCGACGCCGTTCACATCGAGCACGATCTGCGGCGGGTTCTTTTCGGCGATCAGGCCGGTGAGTCTTCCAATCATGGGTGGTCCGGATACTGTATGTTCAAACAGGTTGTCATCCTATCAGCCGCCCGCCACGAATGCGATACCCCGCCGTCGCCAGCGCTCCCAAACCCTGCCCGCCGTGCGCATGGCAAATGGCACAGGCCAGCGCATCAGCGGCATCGGCGGTCGGTGCGCCGGCCAGGCTCAACAGGCGGACAACCATGTCCTGCACCTGCTCCTTNNCCGACCACCGCCTGCTTGACCTGCAGCGCCGTGTATTCGGCCACCGGCAGGCCGCCATGCACCAGCGCACTGATCGCCGCCCCGCGCGCCTGGCCGAGCAGCAGCGTCGATTGCGGATTGACGTTGACGAACACCTTCTCCACCGCCGCCTGGTTCGGCTGATAGGTGGCAATGACCTCGCTGATACCGGCGAACAACGTGGCAATACGGTCGGGCAGGCCCTGCTTGTCGTTCGACTTGATGCAACCACTGGCGACATAGACCAATTGCTTGCCATGCAGTTCGATGACCCCGAACCCCGTCACCCGCAGACCCGGGTCAATGCCGAGGATACGTGGTGCGGTCATTTGCCCGGCCTCGCCACCAGGTAGACACCACCCACGGCCAGCGCCATGCCGAACATCGCCGTCGGCGTCAGCGCCTCGTCGAACATGGCCCAGGCGATCAACGCCGTGGTCGGCGGCGTCAGGTAGAAGAGGCTGGCGACGTTCACCGCGCTACCCGAACGGATCAGCAGATTGAGCAGGCTGATGGCGCCGAGCGAGAGGACCAGCACCAGCCAGGCCAGGGCGAACATGAAATCGCCGGTCCATTCGACTTGGTAACCCTCGAAGAGCACGACAGCGATGCCGGTCAGCACGGCCGTCGGCACGAACTGGATCAGCGACCCGGTGCGCAGGTCGAAGCGGGCGCAAAAACGCTTCTGGTACAAGGTGCCGGCAGTAATGCCGAAGAGGGCAACGATCGCCGGCCAGAGCATCGAACCCAGCGCGGCCTCGCCGAACTTGCCGGCGACGACCAGGGCCACGCCGACAAAGCCGAGCGCCAGCCCGCCCCATTGGCGAGCGCTCACTTTCTCGTGCAACAGCCAGCCGGAGCCAAGCGCGGTCAGCAGCGGCTGCATGCCGACAACCAGCGCGGTGATACCGGCCGGCAGGCCGTGCTTGATCGCCATGAAGACGCCGCCAAGGTAAATGGCATGAACCAACACGCCGGAAACGCCGATATGCAGCCATTGTGCTGGCTGCTTCGGCCACGGCGCCCGGGTCGCCAGCACCACCGCCGCCATCAGGGCGATGACGAAGCCGTAACGGGTGAGCAGGAAGGACAGGGGCCCGGCATGCGGCAGGCCGTACTTGGCACCGATGAAGCCGGTGCTCCACAGAAAAACGAAGAAGAAGGGATACAGACGCTGCATCAGCGGGCCAGCCGGAAGCGCGCCACGGCGCTCAGTTGCAGGTGGCGCGGCAGGCTGCCGCGTCGCTGGCACAGGCCTGGGCGTCGGCGACCGTGCAGCTTTCGCGGGTGCGGTAGGTGAAGTTGATGCCTTGCGGGTAGCTGCAGACGAGGCGGGCAATCTTGCCCGGTGGCGCCACCAGCTTGATGCCGCTCGGCTTGAAACCCCGCCATTGCTTTTCCGGCAGGTCGCAGGAAACGTAGCCGTCGAACTTGCCGTCGGCCGATTCCCAGAGCGCCAGGTTCTTCAACTTGCGGTAATCGGCATAGCGGATGCAGGGATCGGTCTTGTTGGCGTAGGCCATGGCGTTGTCGCTGCAATAACCGGTGTAGGTGTATTGCAACTCTTCCTCGGTCGGACAGCCATTGACCTGCACCAGGGTCGCCAGATCGGGACAGGACAGTTCCGTGGCGGCGACGGACAGGCTCAGCAAGGCGCCCAGCACGCCGAACAGGGAGAATCGGCTCATCATCCAGGCTCCTTGCCGGGTCTCCGGCACTTAGTCGTCCATCACCGCGGTGGTGTAGATTTCCTGCACATCGTCCAGGCTTTCCAGCGCGTCGAGCAACTTCTGCATCTTCACGGCGTCTTCGCCGGTGAACTCGTTCTCGCCTTCCGGCTTCATCGTCACTTCGCCGAACTCCGGCTTGAAGCCGGCGGCTTCCAGCGCGTCCTTGACGGCAATGAAGTCGGCCGCTGCGGTCAGTACCTCGATCGAACCGTCGTCGTTGGTATTCACATCGTCGGCACCGGCCTCGATGGCGGCATCCATCAGCGCCGCCTCGTCGGTGCCCGGGGCGAAGATCATCTGGCCGCAGTGCTTGAACTGGAAGGCGACGCAACCGTCGGTACCCATGTTGCCGCCGTACTTGTTAAAAGCGTGGCGCACTTCGGCCACCGTGCGGGTCTTGTTGTCGGTCAGGCAGTCGACCATGATCGCCGCGCCGCCGATGCCATAGCCTTCGTAGCGGATCTCGACGTAATCGACGCCTTCCAGCTCGCCGGTGCCCTTCTTGATCGCCGTGTCGATCTTGTCCTTGGGCATATTGACGCCCTTGGCCTTGTCCACCGCCACGCGCAGACGCGGATTGAAGCCCGGATCGCCGCCGCCCAACTTGGCAGCGACGGTGATTTCCTTGGCAATCTTGGAGAAGGCGGCGCCGCGCTTCTCGTCCTGGCGACCCTTACGGTGCTGGATATTGGCCCATTTGGAATGACCAGCCATGATGATTTCCCGAATGCAGATAACGAAGAAGGCGAGATTTTACCCGGCCGCAGGCTTCCCGTCAGGCCGGCATAGCCCACCGCATGCGGGGCGGCATTGCTAGAATGCCCGAACAATTTTCCGAGGAGCCTGCCGCCATGTCCGAACCCCTGTACCTCGCCAAGTCCGAAGATGCCTACCCGGCCCTGCTGCCGCAGATGGCCAATCGCCACGGCCTGATTACCGGCGCCACCGGCACCGGCAAGACGATCACCCTGCAGTCGATTGCCGAGCGCCTGTCGTTCGCCGGCGTGCCGGTGTTCATGGCCGACGTCAAGGGCGATCTGTCGGGCATGGGTGCGGTCGGCAATCCGTCGGAAAAGCTGCTGAAGCGCATCGCCGAACTCGGCCTCGAAGGCTTCCAGCCCTACGCCAACCCGGTCGCCTTCTGGGACGTCTTCGGCCAGGGCGGGGTGCCGGTGCGCGCCACCGTTTCCGACATGGGGCCGCTGCTCCTGGCGCGCCTGCTCAACCTCAACGATACGCAGACCGGCGTGCTGCAACTGGTCTTCAAGATCGCCGACGATCAGGGCCTGTTGCTGCTCGATCTCAAGGATCTGCGCGCCATGATCCAGCACGTCGGCGACAACGCCAAGACCTTCACCACCGAATA
>DDWF01000145.1:19795-19998 GCA_002345845.1 Betaproteobacteria bacterium UBA2293
CTTCGGCGAGCCGATGCTCGACATCCACGACTTGATGAAGGTCGATGAAAACGGCCGCGGCATCATCAACGTCATGGCTGCCGACAAGCTGATCCACGCCCCGGCGCTGTATTCCACCTTTTTGCTCTGGCTGCTGGCCGAACTGTTCGAACAACTGCCGGAAGCCGGCGACCTCGACAAGCCGAAGCTGGTGTTCTTCTTCG
>DDWF01000185.1 GCA_002345845.1 Betaproteobacteria bacterium UBA2293
CCCTCGGGGGGTCTGATTAGGCATGGTGGGGGGGTCTGATTAGGCGTGGATAACTTTGGCAACTAACAGGCTTACGAACAGGTCTGAGAACGTACAAGGGGGGTCTGATTAGGCATGGTGACAGACTGAGCGCACCAGGTCAGCGTTCTGTCGCCAAAGCAAGGGCTGGGGGTCTGATTTATCGCGGTTGGTGCGATTTCACGTCCTGCATTGGTGACGCCGGCACGGTGGCCAGCTTGCCGCGGTGTCGCCATCAGCATGACGCGCAGCGCTGCCGGGACGGGCATGACGAAAGGGATTGAAGCCCGAAGGGGTCGAGACTTGGAACAAGGCTCGATGCGCAGCACGAAAGCCCGGCCCCGGCTTGTCGGGGTGAGCCTGCAAAAATCAGCTCTTGAAGGGAATTGGCGGCGGCGAGGCCATCAACATCACCCCGCCCGTAACCTGCCTGACACGGGCTTGTGGATAGACATCCAGCACGGCGCGCAGGGCTGGCAAAAACTTCTTTTTGAAATCTTTATCAGGGTCTTTCCCGCCGTACTCCTGTCCGAACTGAGCGCGCAAACTCGCCCAATGCAGGATGAGCGGGCGGCCATTAAGGCGGTGTAGACGTTGCGCAAGCCACGCATAAACATCCATCGCCAGCGCAGACCCTTTTAGCTCAATGAAAGCGCGCAAGTCGAGTGGAACGGCGTGCTCTTTCAAGGTCTGGTAATACTCATCAGCGAACGTCAGAGAACCCGGCCACAAAGGGCGCTGCTCGTCGCCTTCTTTCGAGGGAATCCAAGCTTCAAAGTGCTTGATGGGCTTGCCATCGTAGGTTTGGGCGCGACCGTTGGCGTTAAAACCCAATGTCATCCGGCAGGCCGACAGCGCCTGAATTTGCTTCCGAAAGGTCGTATAGACGCTGTTCCGGCCGCCATTGATGCTCTTTTGCCCAAGCATCCGCAGGAACTCGCTTGCGCTGTCGCCAACGGGGATTTCCGGCGTATTGAAGCGCACGGCATAGGTGTTCATCCAAGCAAGCATCAAGCGTGGCATGGGGCCGTAAGGGATGGGCTGCTGCACGAACTGCTTGCCGTTCCATAACTTTCCAGACTCGACCAGCAAGGCCACGCCGCCATCACTGCGTTCAAATGAAGTGCTATCTACTTTTGAACGAGGCAAACCGACCTGGCACAAGATCGAGTGCATATAAGCCCGGTCTTCATCGTCTGGCCGCTCGCTAGCAATCTCTACCGCCGTTTTTATCCGGCGTTCATCACGGGCCGTAATCGGGCCATCCTTTGGCTTTCTTGGTATGACTGCCGGGGTAGTTTTTGTAACCTTAGCCGGTTTCACTGCTTTAGGCTTCACTGGCCGGGTGTCGGTAAGTGGTGAAACTGGCTGCGCCTTCGGCGCTGCCGCTGCCTTCTTTGCACCGGTCGGCAGACTGGCACCAACGATGCTCCCCAAAGATTGAAAGCCGTCCAGCCGCTGCGCCTCTGCCGCCCTGCCTTCCGGCGTTGCAAGAAAGCGGGCGGCCGTAGCGGCGGCCTGCTTGGCTTGATCTGTGCCCATGCCGGCGTCGATCAGCTTTAGCCGGTACTCGTTCGCGTTCATGGCATCGCGGCGAACATTGGCCATCTTGGCAGCCACGGCGGCGGCTTCGTCGGGCAGTATGCCCTTGTCGATCAGCAAAGCGCAGTAAGCGGCTTCATCAAACGCTTCACCCTCAAGGTTTAAGGCTGTCTGTCTCCCGCCATTTTTGGTAGTATTGGTCATGATCGTTTTCCTGTTTTGGTAATGGTCACGCGGCCCAAAATGAGTTTCGCCACTCCGGGCCGCATCAGCCCAACACTGTTAGAGCGGTGTTGGGCTTTTCTTTTTTCAGACCGGCCCCGTTTCTTCTCGCCAGTTGGACGAATCCACCACGATTTCAGGGCTGAGGTGCGACACGTCGGCCAGCGTGGTTAGTGCCTTCTCGATGGTGCGAAAGCACACCGGGCGGCCCTCATAGGTCACAGCGTGCAACGTGCGGCCCTGACGGGCATACAAGGCGAAGCCTTGGCCGTCGTTCGGGTAAAGCACGGCCTGCACCGTCTCCCCGTCCGGGGTGTCACAAGCGGAGTTCAAACGGTCGAACGTCCACGCCCTGCCCTTCTTTATTTTTGGTTCCATCTGCTCAAAAAATGCGTTCACCATCGCGCCCACTTGTTCGGGCGATGCGCCCAAGTTTTGCTCTGTATTCATCTTCGCCACTCCTTCAAATAAACCGGCGTTAGAGCGCCGGGGTTGGTTTTGGCGACAGACAGATCCCGCCGGCGAGATCCACTTGTCACCATGTCGTCACGGCGCTTGTTGCGCCGTGTGCTTCGTCGGATTGCCCTCCTTCAACCGGGCAATCTCCGCTTCCATCTCGGCCATCACTTCCTCATGCGGAATGCTTGGCCGTGGGTCGTCAATGGCGGCCTGAATCTCGGCGGCCAGCCAATGGTTATAAGCGTCGTCGTCCTGCTGGCACGGGTTCATTGCCGTGCATTCCAAGGGTTGATGACGTTCAGCCCGGCAGCCGCAAAAGGGGTGGTGTCACGGGTGGCGACGGCGAAGCCGTTGGCGAGGGCAACGGCTGCAATGAAGGCATCGGCCGTTTCAACGGCCAAGCCAGCAGCGCGGGACGTGGCCAGCAGCTCGGCATAAGCCTTTGTGCAAGCCATATCGAACGGCAACACCCGGTTGGCGAACATCGGCAGCAAGCGCTTTTCCAAGTTTTCATGCAGGCTGTCCCGGCGCTTTCCGGCCGGCATCAGCGCGATACCCGCACGCAGCTCGGCTACCGTGATCGCGGACAGGTAGAGCGTTTCCAGCGCTTGCGCGTCGATCCAGTCAAGGACGCGGGCATTGGGCTCCTGACGCTGCGTCTCCGAAATCACGTTCGTATCGAGCAGGATCATTAAAAACTCGCTGCGCGGGCTGGGGACTTGATGCGCGCGCTCTCGAAGATGGCGACTTCTTCATCAGTCAGGCCGCCCGCCTCGCGGGCGATAGAGGCCAGAAACGAGCCAAGTTTCACGCGCCCCTCCGGCTTAGCTGCCCGCTCCAGGATGTCGCGGATTTCGGCCTCGGTGCTGCGGCCATGATGGGCGGCTTGGATTCGGATGGCCCGATGCACCTCATCGGGCAGATTTCTTACGTTCACGTTTGCCATTTGATATATCTCCGTTAATAACCATCAATGCACCCATTGTATAGCAATGACACCAAAGCGCAAGCGTTTCAAAGTCGGTAAACGGTCGTTTTGCGGATTTTTTGCAACAGCCCGGAATAGCTGTCATTTTCAGAAGACGACTGCACCATTCAGCGCGGTTTGAAGCCTGTTGTGCATACGGCTCCTGATAACCCGATATCAGGATTCCTCTGCACAAAACTCGTCTATGCTCAATACTCGTGTGCACCAAAGCGAGGTGAGCATGGCGACCGATACCGCACCGATTACCGAGCACGGCGTGGCCACCCTGCCAGAACAGGCATGGGAGCGTGCGCGTCGTCGTGCGGAGATCATTGGGCCGTTGGCGCAGTCGGAGACGGTTGGGCATGAAGCGGCCGACGCGGCAGCCCAGGCATTGGGGCTGTCCCGGCGGCAGGTCTACGTCCTGATCCGCCGTGCCCGGCTAGGTTCGGGGCTGGTCACTGACTTGGCTCTTGGGCAGTCGAGCGGTGGCAAAGGTAAAGGCCGCTTGCCGGAGTCGGTCGAACGAATCATCCGCGAGTTACTGCAAAAGCGCTTCCTGACCAAGCAGAAGCGTAGCTTGGCGGCGTTCCACCGCGAAGTTGTGCGGGCGTGCAAGCTGCAAAAGCTGCGGGTGCCGGCGCGCAACACGGTGGCACTGCGGATCGCCGGCCTCGATCCGCGCGAGGTCACTCACCGCCGGGAAGGACAAGATGCCGCCCGCGACCTGCAAGGTGTTGGTGGTGTTCCGCCACCCGTCTCCGCGCCGCTGGAGCAGGTGCAGATCGACCACACAGTCATCGACCTGATCGTGGTGGACGAGCGCGACCGGCAACCGATTGGCCGTCCGTACCTGACCCTCGCCATCGACGTATTCACCCGCTGCGTGGTTGGCATGGTCGTTACGCTGGAAGCCCCGTCCGCCGTCTCGGTCGGCTTGTGCTTGGTGCATGCCGCCTGCGACAAGCGCCCTTGGTTGGAAGGGTTGAACGTAGAGATGGATTGGCCGATGAGCGGCAAGCCCAGACTGCTCTACTTGGACAACGCGGCTGAGTTCAAGAGCGAGGCGCTGCGCCGTGGCTGCGAGCAGCATGGCATCCGGTTGGACTATCGCCCGCTCGGGCAGCCGCACTACGGCGGTATCGTGGAACGGATCATCGGCACGGCGATGCAGATGATCCACGACGAATTGCCGGGGACGACCTTCTCCAATCCTGACCAGCGCGGGGAATACGCCTCCGAGAAGATGGCCGCCCTGACACTGCGCGAGCTGGAGCGCTGGCTCACATTGGCGGTCGGCACCTATCACGGCTCTGTGCACAACGGCCTGCTCCAACCGCCGGCCGCGCGCTGGGCCGAAGCTATCACGCGGACCGGCGTGCCAACCGTCATCACTCGCGCTACGGCTTTTCTGGTCGATTTTCTGCCCATCATCCGCCGCACGCTGACCCGCACCGGCTTCGTCATCGACCACATCCACTACTACGCCGATGCGCTCAAGCCGTGGATAGCTCGGCGGGACCGCTTGCCTGCGTTCCTGATCCGGCGCGACCCGCGCGACATCAGCCGCATATGGGTGCTGGAACCAGAGGGGCAGCACTACCTGGAAATTCCCTACCGTACCTTGTCGCACCCGGCTGTCACCCT
>DDWF01000050.1 GCA_002345845.1 Betaproteobacteria bacterium UBA2293
CCATCGCCGCCGCCGCCGACCTCAAGTTCGCGCTCGCCGAAATCGCCCGGACTTTCGAGAAGGATACCGGTCGCAAGCTGAGACTGTCCTTCGGTTCATCGGGCAACTTCACGCACCAGCTTGAACAGGGCGCGCCCTTCGAACTGTTTCTGTCCGCCGACGAGAACTACATCTTCCGGCTGGCCGAGAAAGGCATCGCGGCGGATCGCGGCGTGCTGTATGCCATCGGCCGCGTGGTGATGTTCGCCCCGCACGGTTCGACGCTGCAAGTTGATGCCCAGCTCGCCGACCTGAAAACCGCGCTGGGCGACGGCCGGCTCAAGCGCTTCGCCATCGCCAACCCGGACCATGCGCCCTACGGCCGCGCCGCGCGTGCCGCACTGCAGCAGGCCGGACTGTGGGCAACGATCCAGCCGAAACTCGTGCTCGGCGAAAACGCCAGCCAGGCGACGCAGTTCGCCGCCGCCGGGTCGAGCCAGGGCGGCATCGTGCCGCTCTCGCTGTCGAAGGCGCCGGAGATCGCCAGGCTGGGTACGTTCGCGCTGATTCCGGCCGAATGGCATGCCGGCGAACCGCTGCGCCAGCGCATGGCGCTGACGAAGAAGGCCGGCGAGACGGCGCGCGCCTTTTACGCTTACCTGCAGCAGCCGGTCGCCCGCGCCGTGTTCGTGCGTCACGGGTTTGAGCTTCCCGAAGAGAAATAAATGGATAGCGGGGCCTTCTCCCTCTCGCTGAAACTGGCGCTGGCCACGCTGCTGGTGCTGGTGCCGCTGGCACTCGTTGGCGCCCGCGAGTTGGCGCGTTGGCGGTCGCACGCCAAGCCCTGGGTCGAAGGCCTGCTCGCGCTGCCGCTGGTGCTGCCGCCGACGGTGATCGGCTACTACCTGCTGGTCGCGATGGGCGGCAATTCGCCGCTCGGCCAGTGGTTCGAGGCCGCCACCGGGCATACGCTGGCCTTCAGCTTCACGGGGCTGGTCGTCGCCTCGGTGATCTTCAACATCCCGTTCGCGGTGCAGCCGATGCAGCGCGCCTTCGAGGCCATCGAGCCGGAAGTGATCGAGGCGGCGAAATGCTGCGGCCTCTCGGCCTGGCAGAGCTTCGTGCGCATCGAATTGCCGCTCGCCTGGCCGGGCATCCTGTCGGCGGGCGTGATGACTTTCGCGCACACGCTCGGCGAATTCGGCGTGGTGCTGATGGTCGGCGGCAATATTCCCGGCGAGACGCAGACTGTCGCCATCGCCATCTACGACCGTGTGCAATCCTTCGACCACGACGCGGCCGGCGCGATGTCGCTGGCGCTGCTGCTGATCTCGCTGGCGACGATCGTGATCTCCTACGGACTCGCCGAGCGCCTCTTGAAAGCGCGGCGCGCATGAGCCCATGAGTCTGAGCATCGAAGTCCGCAACGAAGCGCCGCGACTCGACCTCGCGCTGGAACTGCCCAGCGGCGAGATCAGCGCACTGGTGGGGCCATCGGGCTCGGGCAAGACCTCGGTTTTACGGGCGATTGCCGGCCTGCTGCGCGCCCGGCAGGCGCATATCGTGCTGGATGGCGCCGTCTGGGAAGACAACGTTTCGGCTGGCGGCCCGGCGCGGCATCTACCCACGCAGCAGCGGCCGATCGGCTTCGTGCCGCAGCATTACGGCCTGTTTCCGCATCTCACCGCGCTCGGCAACGTCGAGACCGCGCTGCTGGCCTTGCCGGCGACGGCGCGGCGCGAGAAGGCCTTGCGCTTTCTCGATGCCGCGCATGTGGCCGATTGCGCCGACCGACGCCCGCGCCAACTCTCCGGCGGGCAGAAGCAACGCGTGGCGCTGGCCCGCGCCATCGCCCGCGAGCCGCAGCTGCTGTTGCTCGACGAGCCGTTCTCGGCGGTGGATCGCGCCACGCGCAAGTCGCTCTACGTCGAACTGCGCCAGCTGCATGCGCGGCATCCGACGACCATGCTGCTCGTCACCCACGATCTCGACGAGGCGGCGCAGCTTGCTTCGCATCTCGTGATGATCGACGCGGGACGCAAGGTACAGGCCGGGCCAACCGCGGCGGTGCTGACGCGCCCGGCGAGCGAAACCGCGGCGCGCCTGCTGGATATTCCGAACATCTTTTCCGGACGGGCGGAGGCGGATGCGCTCCTGTGGGGGCCGCATCGCCTGCGGCTTGCGCTGGCGCCGTCCGTCCAGGGCGACTGCCGCTTCGCGGTGCTGCCGCAGAACGTGCTGCTGGTGCGGCCCGACCGGCCGCTGGGCGATCATCTCGACAACGTGCTCGACGGCCGGGTGCGCGACACGATGCAGCTCGGCACGGAGGCGCTGCTCTGGATCGAACTCGCCGGCCTGCCGGAACTGCAAGTCCAGATGCGTCTGCCGGTACGGGCGCTGGAACGCTATCGCGTCGCGGCGGGAAGCCAGGTCAGGATCAGCCTGCGGGCGGCGGACATCGTGCTGCTCGACCGCTGAAGATGCCGCCCAATTATTGGCGGCGGGCCGGCTAACGCCGGCCCGGCTGTGCTCAGTTCAGCTTCACAGCCTGAATATCCGCCTTGACGCCGAAGCCCAGCGTCTTGACGTAAGAAACGTGGTGGCCGCGCCCATCGATATTGCCATCATGCACGGCGAAGCCGACCTGATAGACGCCACCAGCTTTCAAGGGCTTGTCGTCCTTGTTGGCGAGGCCCAGCGGGCGTGTCAGCACGAGCGTCCAGACCCCATCCTTGTAGCTCGCCACGCTGGTATTGTCGGCAGCGGAACCTTCGGCATGGCTGCGGCTGACGGTGTTGCTCGGCAGCAGGTCGCCTTCCTTCCAGCCCGCGTTCGGGTCGAAGGGGAGGGCATTGACGGTCGGATCGAGGAAGTTCAGGCCCTTGTTCAGCTTGTCGGCGGTGATCGCCTTGTAGCCGGTCTTTTTCTCGTCCCACATGAACTTGGGCAACTTGGTCTTGCTGTCCGCGTTGCCGCTCCACATGTTCTTGCCGGCGTCGGAGTTGCGATATTCGAGCACGTAGCCATCGTCGGCCATGCCGGCCGGATGGCTGCGGGCGCCGCGCCACTGGATCAGTTCGAGGAAGGTGCCGGACTCCTTGAGCTTGGCGATTTCATCGGCCGATTTCACGCTCTTCCAGTCCATCGGGTCGGTGCGGGATGCCGGAATGAACTTTCGCAGGTCACTCTTCTTGCTTAGTACGGGAATCTTGGCAAGGTCTTCTTTACTGGCTTCGCCCGGCATGTCGATCATGCCAGTATGGCAGCTGGCCCAGCAGCCCTGATTGGCGAAGCCGGGCACCTTGCCGTCGTCGAGCATGAGCGAGAGGCGGCTTTCATACAGCGGCGGAGTTTTGCCCTCCTTGACGCTCTTGTGCAAGATGGTTTCGCCGTACTTCTTCCACTCCTTGCCGTCGAAACGCAGATAAGGATGCTCGGTACCCATCACCTGTCCCTTCCATTGGAAGCGCAGATAGGCATTCTTGTCGTCGTAGGCGGCCTGTACGGTCATGTCGATGTGGCCGGGCTTGCCCTTGAGCGCCGCGACTTGCGGCTCGAGCGGGTGCTTGCCGCCGAGAATCTTGGCGCCCTGCGTCGCCTCCTCGGTTGCGTCGTCGTGGCAGAAAGTACAGGCATCGCCGCGGGCGGTTTCCTTATTGGCACCCTTGTGCGCTTCGCTGCGCAGCCACTGGTAGGACGATTGGCCGGGGTAGAACAAGGCGATTTTCGTCACCGGTATCTTGTTCCAACTGATGCCTTGCGGGGCGGGTTCCGTGGACGCACAGCCGACAGCCAAAGCAGCGACACTGGCAATACTGGCAACACTGAAATAGGTTTTCATCATTTATCCCTTGATGGTTGTATGAAAGACCAGCTTTTCGCGCCTTATACGCATGGCTTATTCCGGCATTGAATAAACCAATTCAGGCAATCAAATTCTAACCGCAGTCCACCGTTCCACCGGCCCCCGGGATTTCCTCCGGACACGCCGACTTTCGCCAGGCCCCGCCCCGGTTAGCTGTCAGGCAACCACCCGGTTGCGACCGCCCTGCTTGGCCCGGTAGAGCGCGGCGTCGGCCGCGGCGATCAGGGCCTCGATGTCGGCGGCCTGCCCGGCAGTCCCCTGGGTGACCGCGACGCCAAGGCTCACCGTATAGCGCGGCAGTTTCCTGTCGGGGCGCGCCTCGATTTCCTTGCGGATGCGTTCAGCGACCATGGCCGCCTCCGCCAGGCCGGTATCGGGCAGCAGGATGACGAACTCCTCGCCGCCGAAGCGCGCGAGGATGTCCGGCAGGCGCAGCAACAGGCCGGCGCGCCGCGCGAAATCCTTGATCACCAGGTCGCCGGTATGGTGGCCGTGCTGGTCATTGACCTTCTTGAAGAAATCGATGTCAGCAGTGATGATCGCCAAGGGTCGTCCGGAACGCTCGCGGCGCGCCCACTCGACTGCGGCCTGGCTGAAGAAGGCGCGGCGGTTGAATACGCCGGTCATCGGGTCGCGCGTCGCCATGAACTCCAGCTCGACGCGCAGGCGCTCGTTGGCCAGCAGGATGAAGCCGATCGAGAGGCCCAGCACCCCCAGCGAAAACATGCCGAGGTAGATCTGCTGGATCAGGTTGCGATCGAACATGGCATCGGCAGCCCCGGTCGCCAGCGACAGCGTGGCGAGCCGCCAGGCGGCCACGGCCACCCCAAGCAGGAAGACCACCGTGAGAAAACGGCTGCCGAAGCCGGCCGGCGTTACCCGCCAGGCGAGCAGCGCGCCATAGGCAAACAAGCCGACATGCGCCAGCGCCATGATGAAGATGCGCGCCGGATAGTTGTAGGCGCCGAAGGTCAGCCAGATGATCAGCAGCAGCACCGCGCCGATCACATCGACGGTCGGCCGCCAGACCGGCTGTCGCCCGGAAAAGCGCTGCAGCCCGATGATCAGCAGCAACTGGCCGAACAGCAGCATGCCGCTGGAGAGCACGATGGCAATGCCGTCGTGCAGGACGCCGCGGAAGGAAGCGAGCCCCGAGGCAAAGCCGATCAGCACCACGGCCAGCGCCCAGTCACGCAGGCCCGCGATGTCGTCGGGGAAACTGCGCGCCTGCACCCACAGCACCAGCGCGCAGAGCATGCCGAGCAGGTTGGCAACCAGCAGAAAGGTGCGCGGATCGACCAGTTCCATTCAGCGCGAGCTTCAGTCTGCCACTTGCACGGCAGCGCCGTACCCGCTGCGGGGC
>DDWF01000177.1 GCA_002345845.1 Betaproteobacteria bacterium UBA2293
GCGTCAGCACGCGCATCTTGGCCATCGACTTGTAAGAAGTGGCGGACAGCGGGAAGAAGATACCCTTGATGATCACCGTCAGCACGACGATGGCCCAGCCCCAGTTGCCGACCAGACCGTAGATGGCCTGCAGGGCCCAGAAAATGGGTGCCGCGACGACCGTCAGCCAGCCGTAGTCGACGACCAGGTCGAGACCAGTGGCCACCTGCTTGAGCGCGGCCTGTTCCTGCGGACCGGCAAACAGCTTGACGGCAGTGGTGGCGCTGGCACCGGGTGCAATTTCCGCCACCGGCACGATGACGCCGGCCTGATAGGCGTTGGCGTTGTCGAGCTTGCGCATGTAGAACTCGCGCGGCATCTTTTCCGG
This sequence comes from Betaproteobacteria bacterium UBA2293, assembly GCA_002345845.1. The sequence goes on from DDWF01000177.1 coordinate 368, forward strand.
CGGCACGAAGGCAGCGACGAAATAGTGCTGGACCATGGCCACCCAGCCGTCACTGGCGGTCTTGACGAACTTGGCACTATTGTCGGCGATGTCCTTGAAGGCCAGCTTCTGATACTTGCCTTCCTCCGTGTACACCGTCGGCCCGGTGTAGGTCATCATCATGGCCGATTCGCCGGCCGGAGCTTCACCGTCGCGCTGAATCTGGAAATAGGCATGCGGAGCGATAGCCTGCTCGCCGCCGTTGGTGATTTCCCAGCTGACGTCGACCACGTAGGAATTGCGGCGGAAAGTCAGGATCTTGGCGACCTTGCTGCCGTTGGCGACATCGGCTTCCAGACGGACCTGCAGTTCGTCGACACCGTCGGCCAGTTCGTTGGCGCCGGCCACGCGGCGGAAGGTCGAGCGATGCGTCGGCAAACCTTCGCCGATCAGGCCACTCTGGGCGAAGTACTGGTGCGTGGCGTCGAAGAGGACGAAATTCTTCTCCTTGTCCTCCTGTTCCTTGTATTTGAACAGTTCGAGGCGGACGATGTCACCGCCCTGGGTGGAGATGGTCGCTTGTACCAGGTCGGTAGTGACCGTGAAGGTTTCGGCAGCCGTTACCGCCGGAGCGGCGGTAGCCGATGGCGGCGTGACGCTGCCCGGCTGCAAACTGACCGAGGGGCGTGGCGCGTCACCGCTTGCGGCAGCAGCCGGCGTTCCCGCAGCGGCGGCAACTTCGGCAGCCGGTTTCGGCTGGTTATACTTCTGCCAGTTTTCCCACAGCAAAAAGCTGGAGAACGTGAAGATCATCACCAGGATCAGGCGTCGAGTGTCCATGAACGGCCCATGCAATCAAACGTTTGTTGAATCAGGGTACGGGATCGTACCCGCCCGGATGCCAGGGATGACAGCGGCCAATGCGTTTTGCGCCCAGCCAGCCACCCTTGATGGCACCGTGTTTCCTTATTGCTTCCACCGTATATTCCGAACAGGTCGGCACATAGCGGCAGCTTCTTCCCATGAGTGGACTGATCGCATACTGATAGACGCGGATCAGCCCGATCAACAGGCTTTTCATGATGCTTCCCGCGGCGGCGCGAACCGCTGCAGTTTTGCCAGCAGGGCAACAAAATCGTCGACCAGGACGCTGGCGTCAAGCGGAACCGGTTTCACGGCCAGGCGAACGACCAGATCGCAAGCTGGCAGCCCGGCACGCCGCAGACGAAACTGCTCGCGCAATACCCGCTTGAAGCGATTGCGATCCACAGCTCTTTTCAGGAGCTTCTTGCCGACCACCAGGCCGAGTCGTGCGTCATCGGTGGCGGCAGATCGTGGCTGATAATGCAGCATCAGCAGTTTGCCGCGAATGGCCTTCCTGAAACCAAAAACGGATGAGAACTCATCCGTTTTTGTCAGGCGATAGCGTCTGGCGAAGGTATGTTCCACCCCGCCGGACGTCCGGGTCAAACGCCCAGACGCTTGCGACCCTTGGCGCGGCGAGCAGCGATCACTGCACGGCCACCCTTGGTGCGCATACGAACCAGGAAGCCATGGGTGCGCTTGCGGCGCACGACCGACGGTTGATACGTGCGTTTCATGTTGGTAATCCCTTGATGTGCTAAGAAAAACGCGCAATTACACCGCGTTAACACATAGCCTGTCAAGATCAATTATTTTCCACCGCTGTGGATAACTTTCGGCATGAAGGGTAGAATCACGCCTTTCGTGGACCGTTGAACGGCCTCTGCGAAAACACCAAAAACGTTTTCAAATCAAACAAATAAAATCACCTGCCGGCGTTTTTTCGTCCGCGGGGAGGAGCATCGCAGTCAATGGCCGGTTTCTGGGAATCCTGTTTACAACGTTTTGAACAGGAACTACCTGCTCAGCAGTTCAACACCTGGATCAAGCCGTTGCGCCTCGAGGGCGAAAACACGGCCAATGAAGACGGCCTGCGCCTGATTGCCCCCAACAGCTTCATCCTTAAATGGGTGCGCGACCGCTACCTGGCACGCATCGAGGACTACAGCCGCAGTTTCTTTTCCGCCCCGGTCAGCATCGCACTGGTCATCGGCAGCGGCCGGTCGACACCGGCACGCAGCGAGACAAACAACGAAACGACGTCGGCAGAAGCTCCGGCCAAGGCCGCCAGGCCGGTCAAGAGTGAAGAAAAATCGCGCGCCCGTGGCGGCAATTACGAAAAATCGCGGCTGTTCAGCGCTTTCACCTTCGACAATCTGGTCGTCGGCAAGGCCAACGACCTGGCCCGGGCGGCGGCCATTCAGGTTGCCAACAATCCGGGCGGCGCCTACAACCCGCTGTTCATCTACGGCGGTGCCGGACTCGGCAAGACTCACCTGATCCACGCCATCGGCAACACCATCGTCGGCGAGAATCCGGACAAGGTGGTGCGCTACGTGCACGCCGAGGACTATTACTCGGACGTCGTTCGCGCCTACCAGCAGAAGTCTTTCGATACCTTCAAGCGCACCTATCGTTCGCTCGATGTGCTGTTGCTCGACGACGTGCAGTTCTTCAACGGCAAGAACCGCTCGCAGGAAGAGTTCTTCTTCCTGTTCAACGCGCTGATCGAAGCGCGCAAGCAGATCATCATCACCTGCGATACCTATCCGAAGGACATCAACGGTCTCGACGACCGCCTGGTGACGCGCTTCGACTGGGGTCTGACGGTGCAGATCGAGCCGCCCGAGCTGGAAATGCGCGTCGCCATCCTGCAGAAGAAGGCCGAGGCCGAAGGCATCCGCCTCGACGACGAAGTCGCCTTCTTCATCGCCAAGCACCTGCGCTCCAACGTCCGCGAACTCGAAGGCGCGCTGAAGAAAGTGCTGGCCTATTCCTCATTCCACGGTCGGGTCATCGCCTTGGATCTGGCCAAGGAAGCGCTGAAGGATCTGATCGGCTCGGTGCGCAACGTCGGCATCGACAACATCCAGAAGACCGTCGCCGACTATTACAAGATCAAGGTTGCCGAACTTTTCTCGAAGAAGCGCACGCGCGCCATCGCCCGGCCGCGTCAGCTGGCCATGTGGCTGTGCCGCGAAGTCACCTCGCACAGCTTCCCGGAAATCGGCGATGCCTTCGGCGGCCGCGATCACACCACGGTGATCCATGCGGTGAAAACCATCGATTCCTTGCGCCTCAAGGAAAACGAACTGAACCACGATCTCCACGTGCTGTTGCAGGTGCTCAAGGGATGAGCGCTGTACACAAGCCTGTGGGCAAGTTGTCTGTACTTTGTGGAACAAACGGACTTTCCTCCTTTGTGGGAAAATTATCCGGATTTCATCCACAGGCAATCCAGAGGCTTTCGCAGAGCCGAAAATTGATTGCAAGGTACTGAAAACAAAATGCTATTTATCGTTATCCACAGAACTGTTCCCGATATAGTCTATAAAGGAATTTAATTTATGGTTCTTATTAAAAGTCAAAGAGACACGCTCCTGGCACCGCTGCAGTCCGTGTCGGGAATCGTCGAACGGCGTCACACCCTGCCGATCCTTTCCAACGTGCTGCTGGAAAAGAAGGGCGAACGCCTGACGCTGCTGGCTACCGACATCGAAATCCAGATCACTACGGTGACTGACGGCGCCGTCGGCGACGGCGATGGCGCGGTGACGGTCGGCGCCCGCAAGCTGCAGGAAATCCTGCGCTCGCTGCCGGATACTGCCGAAATCAGCCTGCTGCTCGAAGACAAGCGCCTGCAGGTGCGTGCCGGCAAGAGCCGCTTCAGCCTGCAGACGCTGCCGGCCGACGACTTTCCGCGGATGACGCTGACCGAGGGCGACACCCGCAGCTTCCAGATCACGCAAAAGGCCTTCCGCCAGCTGATCGGCAAGACCCAGTACAGCATGGCGGCGCAGGACGTCCGCTATTACCTGAACGGCCTGCTGCTGCTGGTCGATGGCAAGGAACTGCGTGCCGTTGCCACCGACGGCCATCGTCTGGCCTACGCCAGCGTTCCCATCGACACCGAACTGCCGCGCCAGGAACTGATCCTGCCGCGCAAGACCGTGCTCGAACTGAACCGCCTGCTGGTCGATAACGAGGAGCCGCTGAACATCACCCTGGCCTCCAACCAGGTGCGCTTCGCCTTCGGTTCCGTGGTCCTGGTTTCCAAGCTGATCGACGGCAAATTCCCGGATTACGAGCGTGTCGTGCCGGCCTCGCTGCGCAATCACATGACGGTTTCCCGGCAGACGCTGATGCAGGCCATGCAGCGCGCCGCCATCCTGACCAACGAGAAGTTCCGCGGCATCCGCGTCGTCCTTGCCGACAACAGCCTCAAGCTGATCGCCGCCAATGCCGAGCAGGAAGAAGCGCAGGAAGAAATCGAAGTCGATTACACCGGCGAGCCGATCGACGTCGGCTTCAACGTCGGCTATCTGCTCGACGTGCTCAACAACGTTCATACCGAAGAAGTGCAGTGGAGCTTCAACGATGCCAATTCCAGCGCCCTGGTCACGGTGCCGGGCAACGACCGCTTCAAGTACGTCATCATGCCGATGCGTATTTGACGGCCGGGAATTTCGTTAGACCAAAGGCCCATCCGCCGGGTGGGCCTTCATCGTTTCACGTGGAACCAAATCAATGAGTGAAGAGAACAGCGCAGAAGGCGCGTCGCCGGCTTACGGCGAATCCAGCATCCAGATTCTTGAAGGCCTGGAGGCCGTGCGCAAGCGCCCGGGCATGTACATCGGCGACACCTCCGACGGCACCGGCCTGCATCACCTGGTCTTCGAAGTCGTCGACAACTCGATCGACGAAGCGCTGGCCGGGCATTGCGACGACATCATCGTCACCATTCATACCGACAACTCGATTTCCGTCATCGACAACGGCCGCGGTATCCCGGTCGGCGTCAAGATGGACGACAAGCACGAGCCGAAGCGTTCCGCCGCCGAAATCGCGCTGACCGAACTGCACGCCGGCGGCAAGTTCAACCAGAACTCCTACAAGGTCTCCGGCGGTCTGCACGGCGTCGGCGTCTCCTGCGTCAATGCGCTGTCCAGCTTTTTGCGTCTGACCATCCGCCGCGACGGCCAGAAGCACTTCATGGAATTCTGCCGTGGCGTGCCGGTTGATCGTTGTCTCGAAACCCGCAATGGTTTCGCAGTGTCGCCGCTGAAGGTGCTGGGCGATACCGAAAAGCGTGGCACGGAAGTGCATTTCCTCGCCGATGCCGAAATCTTCGGCCACGTCGAATTCCACTACGAAATCCTCGCCAAGCGCCTGCGCGAACTGTCCTTCCTCAACAACGGCGTCAGCATCAAGCTGGTCGACCAGCGTTCCGGCAAGGAAGAGCTGTTCGCCTTTGCCGGCGGCGTGCAGAGCTTCGTCGAATACATCAACCGCAGCAAGTCGGTCCTGCATCCGAACATCTTCTACTCGGCCGGCGAAGCCAAGGTCGGGCAGGGCGCGGCCGATACCGGCATCACCATCGGCGTCGAAGTCGCCATGCAGTGGAACGATTCCTACCAGGAACAGGTGCTCTGCTTCACCAACAACATTCCGCAGNNCCCGCGTCATCAACAAGTACATCGACGAAAACGAAATCGCCAAGAAGGCCAAGGTCGATATCGCCGGTGACGACATGCGCGAAGGCCTGGCCTGCGTGCTCTCGGTGAAGATGCCGGATCCGAAGTTCGCCTCGCAGACCAAGATGAAGCTGGTTTCCAGCGAAGCCCGTGGCGCCGTTGAAGAAGTCGTCGCCCAGAAACTCGCCGATTTCCTGCTTGAGCGTCCGGTCGATGCCAAGATGATCTGCGGCAAGATCGTCGAAGCCTCGCGCGCCCGCGAAGCCGCCCGCAAGGCCCGGGAAATGACGCGGCGCAAGGGCGTTCTCGACGGCGTCGGCCTGCCCGGCAAACTCGCCGACTGCCAGGAAAAAGACCCGG
>DDWF01000176.1:0-4995 GCA_002345845.1 Betaproteobacteria bacterium UBA2293
ACCATCTGCGGCGGCGGCACGACGATGGCCTTGGCGTCCTTCATCGGGTTGATGCCGCCGGAGGCCAGCCAGTAGTACAGCCACATGGCGTGGGTGCCGGTCGGGAAGGTCTGGGCAAAGGTGTATTCGCGCGGTTCCTTCTTCATCAGCGTGGCCAGGCTGCCAACGTCAGTCGCCCCCTTGTCGGCCAGCGTCTTCGACAGCGTCAGCGCCTGGCCGTTGTTATTCAAGGTCATCAGGTTGGCCATGTCCTTCTTCGGCCCGCCGATGCCCAGATGGACGCCGTAGATCAGGCCGTAGAGCACATGCGCCATGTCCAGCTCGCCATTGACCAGCTTGTCACGGACGCCGGCCCAGGAGGCTTCCTTGGTCGGGATGATCTTGATGCCGTATTTCTCGTCGAACTTGTTCACCGCCGCCATGACGACCGAGGCACAGTCAGTGAGCGGGATGAAGCCGATGCGGATTTCCTTCTTTTCGGGGGCATCCGAACCGGCAGCCCAGGCTGCACTACGGACGCCGGGGGGGACCATGGACATGAGAGATGCTCCGAGGGCGGCGGTTACAAGGTCGCGACGCTTGAGGGAAAGAGGTGCTGCGGTCGCCGGTTTCTTTTCGTCCATTGCAATGCTCCTGATGGCTGGAAATAAAAAAAGGCGTCACACCCAAGCCGCACGAGGCAGCGAGGATGGACGCCATTGTCCTGGTGAGCCGGAACGCCCGGCTCATGCCCGGCCGCCTTTGACCGTGCTTTGCCCTTACCTTCGCAATGGTCGTGCCAGCTTGCTGGCGAATGGGCCAAGCCCTTGCCACAATGGGGTTTTCATGGACATCGGCCAATTTTCCAGCCCCGGCCACGGGGAAAAATCACGCACTGTTGCAGTGCAGCAGGCAGCTTCATCGCACAACAACAGGGACAAAAAAACCCGCACGCGGCGGGCTTGAATGCTTCAGCAAGGGGCGCTCAGAGCAGCACCTTGGCCATGTCGATGACGTCGCGGGCGACCTTGGCCATCGACTGCCCGCGCTCCATCGCCAGCTTGCGCATGGCGTGGTAGGCGGCATCCTCGTCGAGGCCGCGGGCCTTCATCAGCACACCCTTGGCCTTGTCCACCAGCTTGCGGTCGGAGAGCTTGCGCGAAACTTCCTCCAGTTCGCGGCGCAAGGCCTGCGAGCCTTCGAAACGGGCCCGGGCGACATCGACGATGGGCTTGATCCGCTTGGGATCCAGGCCATCGACGACATAGGCCGAGACGCCGGCCTTGACCGCATCGCGGATGGCATCCTGGCCATCTTCCTGGGTAAACATGACGATCGGCCGCGGCATGTTCTGATGCACCACGGCCAAGTGTTCGAGGGTGTCGCGCGACGGGCTTTCGGTGTCGATCAGGATGACGTCGGGCTGCAATTTCTCGACTTCTGCCGACAGATTTTCCGAATCGGCGAGGATGGCCGCCACCTGATAACCGGCGAGCGCCAGCCCGGCGCAGATTTCTCCGGCCCGGGTACGGGATTCATCGATGACGAGGACGCTCAACATGGAGCAATACGAAGCAAACTACAGGCCAAGCGATTGCAGCGAAGCCTCCGCCATGGCCTGGACGACGATCTCCTGTTCTCCGATGACGTCGCCCAGAACCAGCTCGACACCCGGATGCGCCGCCTGCAGTGCCGCCAGCAGCTCCGGCACGTCACGCTTCAGGTGTCCGCCACGGGCGATGAACATCGGCATGACGACGATCTTTGTCGCCCCGTCGGCGATCAGTGCCGTGGCACAGTCGGCCAGCGTCGGCGTCATGAACTCAAGAAAGGCCAGTTCGACCGGCATCTCCGCCACGCGTTGACGAACTGCTGCCTGGACGCGGCGCATCGGATTGGCCCACTCGGGGTCGCGGGCGCCATGGGCAAAGAGGATGAGGGCGGTAGTCATGGAGGTGGACTGTAACGCAGGGCGGGATGCCGACCGCTAGACATTCAGTCGTATTGACAGGTTCCCGCCGCCGATGGCGGGCCGCATGGTCATCCCATATCGGACCTGATGGCTGCCGGATTCCGCAGATTCGTGCTCGCCGACAAACCGCCCAATCACCTATCCTGATTAATTCCATCTCGCGAACCATCCAGTCGCCTGGCAACACGGCTCACGGTGAGAACTCATAGCGCAGCGCGGTGAGCCTCCCACGGAAATACGGCTTGCGCCCGTCTGGCCGCAGCCACGCCACCTCACCGGTCATTGGCACGGTCACTCCGTCGTACATCCGGTAATTGGCGAAACACCCTTCCCAGGGTGCCATGAGCATTTCATCGCCCACCATGCCACCCCGCGCCTCGGCGCGAAAAGCGTCGATCAGGCCGGCTTCGTTGAACCGGAACAGCAGGGTCAGCGCCAGCGGGCCATCTGCGAAAGTGGCGTTGGCCGAACACTCGTCGACCGCTGCCCAGCGCACGCCCTGGCTGGGCAGCAGGGCGGTCGGGTACCAGAGCATTTCAGCGAAATAGCGCATGAATTCGCTGCGGGCAATCTCGCCGCCGCCGCGGATGTCGGCCACCTTGAAAAAGCCGAGCAGCGCCGCCTGCAGTTGGCCATGACCGGCGCTGTAGCTGTCGATCACGCGCACAGGCAGTCCCGGCAACAGCGCAATCCGGGCGTCCCACAGAAAGCCAGGACGGCGAGTGACGACCCGTTGCTGCGAGCTAAAGGGTTTCCACTGCTCACCGGTCGCCGACATGTTGAAGCTGCCAGTCATCGCGAACGTGGCGGCGGTGATGATCGGCTGGCCATCTCTCAGCACGCTGCGAAAGTAGCGCTGCACCGGCGCCGGCAAACCGTCGAGTTCGCCTTCATCGTAGCGCATGGTCTCTGGCGGCAGGCGGGTGGCGTCGAGCGCGGTCAGCCGCCGCCCCATCGCCGCCGCCCAGCGCGCCGCACCGAAAGCCGACAGGCCAATGGCAACGGCGGCGGCGCCGAGCAGAACCAGAGCAATCCACATCAGCAATGTCATTGAGCCTCCCGATCAGACCAGCACGGACTGAACCGGTCGGCGCAGGGAGAAAGGCAATCCCAGCCCGCGGCCGAAGCGCACCACCAGACCGGGGCGCAAGCCGCCCAGCCCGATCGCCGCAGCAAACTGCGGGCGGACTGCCGCGACCTCGACCGGCTGATTTAGCAAGGCATTGCGGATACCCAGCACCGTCGCCTGCAAGGCAAACCGTTCGTAGCAGCGCCCGGTTTCCACCCAATGCGCCTTGTCGGCGACTTCCGCCACGAACACGGCAATGCCGGCCGAGTTGCGGATTTGTCGGACATAGCGCTCGTTCTCGGAATTGGCCGTGAACAACAGCCCCATCATCGGGCTGCCCAGCCAGCGCGGCACGGCCGGGTTGCCGGTGGTGCCGGCGAACAGGCCATCGCCAGTCCGGATCGCTTCATCATTGCTGAAACGAATCCATGCCTTCAGTTCCTTGATGAAGGCCGGATCGTTCAGCTGCGCCGTGTTGCCGGCGACCACATAACCCAGCACCGTCTCCATCGCAGCCTTTTCCGTCAGCAGCAACACGCGCACCCCATTGCCCCTGCCGGCCCGTTCAAGCAAGCGGAGTTCTTCACTGGACAACGGTCGGCCATCGTAATCGCCACGCGTGCACTGCCGCTCGGCAATCGCCTGAAACAGCGGGGAAGCCTGTGCCTTGGTCGCCTCCAGTCGCACCGCAACCGCACCATCCCCGGCCGGATCGAAGCTGGCACTGGCCTGCAGCCCGTTGGCCAGCGCTGCCAGCGCGAGGTTCTCGGTGGCGCAGCCCAGCGAAACAAACAGATGATGGTCATCCGGATCGACCGCCGGACAACGCCGCGAAAGGTCGGGCACGATGGTGATCAAGCCGTCCTGAAGACGAAATTTCCAGCACTGGGTGTTGTGGCTCGATGGTGCCAGCGTTGCATGGCGCACCAACTCGCGCAGCAATCTGTCGTTGCCGCCACTCGCCGCACCAGGAGCACGAAGACGGCGCGCGACCTGCTCGACGCTCGCGCCAGACGAGCACCCCGCCAGCATGGGCCCCCCGACCGCCAAGGCTCCCGCACCCACGACAAACTGCCTGCGTCTCAACATGGCATACCCCGCTCGGCAAGAAGAAACAGCTGACTCTGCCAGCATATTCTCTACCAACTATCCGCTCTGTTCGATAACGAACGCAGGGAAGCGCCATTTCAATTTCAGCCCCTTTTCCCAGTCGACCGCAGGAATCCCTTACCGGCCAACCGAAGGCTGATTTCACTCAGCCATCAGCACCAGCCCGTTTTCGACCTTGATTTCGAACTTTTTGCAGCCGCCGACATCCGGCGCCACGGCCTGGCCGTCCTCCAGCCCTATGTTCCAGCCATGCAACGGGCAGGTGACGCGTTTGCCGTGGACGATGCCTTGCGACAGCGGGCCGCCTTTGTGCGGGCATTTGTCGTGCAGGGCGAAGACTTCGTCGTCGGAGGTGCGGAAGACCGCTATCTTGCCGCGTTCCGGCCAATGCACGAGGCGCGAGCCGAGTTGGGGAATGTCTTCCAGTTTGCAGATCAGTTTCCAGTTGCTCATTTCTCTCTCCTCAGTGCTCAGGCTTCGACGGTGATGGGGATGAACTGCTTGATCGCTTCCTGTTCGCGCGAGGTGGCCCACGGATCCTTGGCGTCCTTCAGGGCGGCGAGCAACTGCGCGTACAGCGCCTTGCGACCTTCTTCATCCTCAACGATCTTGCCCTTCACGTAGTCGAGGCCGACGCGTTCCAGCCAGTGGCAGGTGCGCTCCAGGTACCAGCCTTCCTGGCGGTAGAGTTCGAGGAAGGCGCCGGAATATTCCATGACTTCCTCGTCCGATTTCACCTTGCAGAGGAACTGGGCGACTTCGGTCTTGATCCCGCCGTTGCCGCCGATGTACAGCTCGTAGCCGGAATCGACGCCGATCACGCCGACGTCCTTGATGCCGGCCTCGGCGCAGTTGCGCGGGCAGC
>DDWF01000176.1:5132-5284 GCA_002345845.1 Betaproteobacteria bacterium UBA2293
GTCGGCCCAGATCGCCGGCAGGTCTTCCTTCTTGATGCCGAGCAGGTCGATGCGCTGGCCACCGGTGACCTTCACCGTCGGCACCTTGTACTTCTCGGCCGCGTCGGCTATGGCGCGCAGTTCGTTGGGCGTGGTCAGGCCGCCCCACATGC
>DDWF01000174.1:0-437 GCA_002345845.1 Betaproteobacteria bacterium UBA2293
GCCGGGACGCCGCCGCCGTCGGCGTCAGCCATTCCCCCGCCTGACCGCAAGGTGGCGCGGGCTGCTGCGAACCGGAACAGGAGGCCGATACAGTCAGCATCAAGGTGGTAGCGAGTGCGAAGAGGCGCATGTATTTGAAGTCCCCCGAAAAGGATTCGACGAGAATGAAACGCAGGCTACGATACCGCAAGTGACGAAGACCTGCCGCCCCCGGCTCGGGTTCCATTGTGACTGTGAATTGGCAAGCGAAGTCGTCCCCGCGGGTTCAGCCGGGAAACCCCAGCGGGACGCACCCGTTGGTGCGTAGCGTCGTCACCCCGCGGGTGAACGCTACAAAAGAGGGGTGGTCAGCAACCCCAAGGCCGTTCATCGGTGTGAGAAGCGGCCAACCGGGGTTTCCAGGTTTTAAGCGACCGCCATCAGCCCCGGCGCCTCTG
>DDWF01000174.1:468-789 GCA_002345845.1 Betaproteobacteria bacterium UBA2293
AGCGCCGGATGACCGGCGTGCCGGTGACCGGCAGCCGCACCATGCGGCCGACCTCGCATTCGAGCGCCACGGCATGGGCGGAAATGAAGGACACCCCCAGGCCGGCCATCACCGCCTGCTTGATCGTCTCGTTGCCGACCATTTCGAGAACGTGCAGCGGCATGATGCCGGCATCCGCGAAGTAGCGCTCCATCGTCGCCCGCGTACCCGAACCGGATTCGCGGATCAGGAAGGTCTCCGCGCCGAGCTGCGCCGGCGTTACCTGCTTGCGGCCGGCCAGCGGATGGTCCGGAGCGGCGACGATCACCAGCGGGTGGTCGG
>DDWF01000174.1:816-3912 GCA_002345845.1 Betaproteobacteria bacterium UBA2293
GCCGCACGACGGTTTCGCGGTTATTGACGCTGAGGTTGAGCTCGACACCCGGCTTCCTGCGGCGGAATTCCATAATCAGGCGCGGCGTGAAATATTTGGCGGTGCTGATCGCGCCGATCGACAAGCGACCGCCGCGCACGCCGCGCATGGCATCCAGCGCCTCGCCGGCTTCGCGCAACTGCTGGGCGATGCGCCGCGCATGGCGCGCCACCTCCTCGCCGGCCTCTGTCAAAAAGACCTTCTTGCCCACCATTTCGGTCAGCGGCAGTCCGGCCTGTTCTTCGATCTGCTTGACCTGCATCGACACCGCCGGCTGCGTCAGGTGCAATTCCTCCGCCGCGCGCGAAAACGACAAGTGCCGCGACAAGGCCTCGAAGACCTTGAGCTGTCGCAGGGTGACATGCTTCATTGCAACACTCCCGTAGCCGTGCGCCGCCCCAATATTGGTAGCCGTCCGGCTCACGCCGTCCTGCCAACGCCGACTTTTGATTTATAGCGTTAATCTTATCATCGCAACAAGAAGTCGTGATTGTTACTTATGGTCGCCGGACAGTGTTTTTATGGGTTTTGAATACACGATACACGTCGCTCCAGGCCTTCATCTTCGCCGTCGATGGCACGCTGGCCGGCAAGGGCTGGCGCAGGCCCGGCGCGATGATCCCTGCCTGCGCTCCGGGCTCAACGTGCATGCCGGCGCGATCACTCATGCGCAGGTGGCACAGACTCTCGGCCCTCTTGGTGTCCCAACAAATGGGCAAGGAATGCTTCCGCGACGGCGGACAGGTGTTTGCCGGCCGGATAAGCGACATACCATTTGCGCTGCAAGGGAAAACCGGCGATGTCGAGCGGCTGAAGCAAACCCCCCGTGCCATCGAGGGCAATCGTATGTTGTGACAGCACGGAAACCCCCAGGCCCCCGGCGATGGCCTGCTTGATCGCCTCGTTGCTGCCAAGCTCCATGCGCACCTTGAGTTTGAGGCCATGCTCGGCGAAGTGCCGTTCGGTGGCCAGGCGCGTGCCCGACCCGGGTTCGCGCAGGATGAAGGGTTCCTCCGCGATACGGGCCAGTGGAACCCGTTTGCGGCGGGCCAGCGCATGATCGTTGCGGGCAATGACCACCAGAGGATTGTCAGCGATGGGGGTCGCCACGACGTCCATTCCTTCGGGAGGGGCTCCCAGAATCGCGAGGTCGTCCTCGTTGTTTGCAATGCGCGCCAGCAGTTTTTCCCGGTTGGTGACGGTCAGTGATGCCTCGATGCCGGGATAGCGCACACAGAACTCGGCGAGCAGACGTGGCACCAGATACTTTGCGGTCGTGACCATGGCAACGCGCAGGCGGCCGCGTTTCAGCCCCTGCATGTCTGCAAGGCGCATTTCCAGTCGTTCCAGTCCGCCGAGCATGTCGCAGCAGGTGGTAAGCACTTCGCAGCCGGCGTCGGTGAGGTGCAGGCGTTTGCCGATACGTTCGAGGAGCGGCATGCCGACGCTGCCTTCGAGCTGCTTGATCTGGGTAAAGACCGCAGGCTGGGTGAGGTGAAGTTCCTCGGCGGCGCGCGTGTAGGAAAGGGTGCGGGCGACGGCCTCGAAAATCTGAACCTGCCGCAGACTAACGTGCATCAATTCACTCCAATAAATGATAAAGATAAATACTATTCAGTTTTGTTTAGTGTCCCACTTGTCCATACTGTGGTCAACCCGAATCCCCTCGGGCAAGACACCGATAACGCAAAGGAGACACGAATGGCCGCAAAGACGTACAACGCTGGCGTCAAGGAATATCGCCAGACCTACTGGACCCCGGAATACACCCCGAAGGACACGGATATTCTCGCCTGCTTCAAGGTCACCCCGCAACCGGGCGTGGCGCGCGAGGAAGTCGCTGCCGCCGTGGCAGCCGAGTCGTCCACCGGAACCTGGACCACGGTGTGGACCGACCTGCTGACCGACCTCGACTATTACAAGGGCCGCGCCTACCGGATCGAGGACGTGCCTGGCGACGACACCTGCTTCTACGCCTTCGTGGCCTATCCGATCGACCTGTTCGAAGAAGGTTCGATCGTCAACGTGCTGACCTCGCTGGTCGGCAACGTGTTCGGCTTCAAGGCCCTGCGCGCCCTGCGTCTGGAAGACGTGCGTTTCCCGATCGCCTACGTCAAGACCTGCGGCGGCCCGCCCCACGGCATCCAGGTCGAGCGCGACATCATGAACAAGTATGGTCGTCCGCTGCTCGGCTGCACCATCAAGCCCAAGCTCGGCCTGTCCGCCAAGAACTATGGCCGCGCCGTCTATGAGTGCCTGCGCGGCGGCCTCGACTTCACCAAGGACGACGAGAACGTCAACAGCCAGCCTTTCATGCGCTGGCGCCAGCGTTTCGACTTTGTCCAGGAAGCGACCGAAAAGGCGCAGCGCGAAACCGGCGAGCGCAAGGGTCACTACCTGAACGTCACCGCGCCGACCCCGGAAGAGATGTACAAGCGCGCCGAATACGCCAAGTCGATCGGCGCCCCGATCATCATGCACGACTACCTGACGAGCGGTTTTTCCGCCAACACAGGTCTGGCGCGCTGGTGTCGCAAGAACGGCATGCTGCTGCATATCCACCGCGCCATGCACGCTGTGCTCGACCGCAACCCGCACCATGGTATTCACTTCCGCGTCCTGACCAAGGCCCTGCGTCTGTCCGGTGGCGACCACCTGCACTCCGGTACGGTCGTGGGCAAACTGGAAGGCGATCGTGAAGCGACCCTGGGCTGGATCGACCTGATGCGCGAGTCGTTCATTCCTGAAAACCGTTCCCGCGGCATCTTCTTCGATCAGGATTGGGGTTCCATGCCAGGCGTCATGCCGGTTGCGTCCGGCGGTATTCACGTGTGGCACATGCCTGCACTGGTCAGCATTTTTGGCGACGATTCCGTGTTGCAGTTTGGCGGCGGCACCCTGGGTCACCCCTGGGGTAACGCAGCCGGCGCCGCAGCCAACCGCGTCGCGCTGGAAGCATGTGTCGAAGCAGCGAATCGCGGCGTCGCACTGGAGAAGGAAGGCAAAGCCATTCTCAACAAGGCAGCCGATAGCAGCCCGGAACTGAAGATCGCCATG
>DDWF01000222.1 GCA_002345845.1 Betaproteobacteria bacterium UBA2293
CGACCGACATCCCCGAAGGCTCGCGCCCGGTGCTGATGGCGGTGGCCGGCAAGAACGGCGTCGTTGCCGAGCACTTCGGTCACGCCAAGGAATTCCTCATCTACGAGGCCTCGCCGGAAGGCGTGCGCTTCATCAGCCACCGCAAGACCGAGCTCTACTGCGGCGGCATGGACGCCTGCGGCGATGGCGACATGGTCGATGCCGGGGCGACGGAATCCCTGCTCGACCGCAACATCCGCGTGCTTGAAGGCTGCGAAGTCGTGCTCTGCTCCAAGGTCGGCTACGAACCCTGGGCCAAGCTGGAAGCCGCCGGCATCGCGCCGAACGGCGAACACGCGATGGAGCCGATCGAGGAAGCGGTGATGGCGGTGTACAAGGAAATCGCGGCGACCGGCAAATTGCTGCCGCAAGCCGATACTCTGAAGGTGGCGTAAATGGCCCTGCAAATCACCGAATCCTGCGTCAATTGCTGGGCTTGCGTCGATGTCTGCCCGAACGATGCGATCTTCCAGGACAAGCCGCACTTCCTGATCGATGACATGAAGTGCACCGAGTGCCTGGGCGATCACGCCGATCCCCAGTGCGCGGCGATCTGCCCGATCGAGATGGCCATCGTCAATGAACTGGGCG
This sequence comes from Betaproteobacteria bacterium UBA2293, assembly GCA_002345845.1. The sequence continues at coordinate 631 of DDWF01000222.1, forward strand.
AGTTCCTCAACCCGCCGGGTTCGCTGACCGGCATCCCGATCGAGAAGCTGAAGGAATTCGGCTTGTGGCGGGAGGCGGCTTGATGGCGGTCGTCACTTTTTACGAAAAGCCGGGCTGCAAGGGCAATCTGCGCCAGAAGACGCTACTCGCCGCCGCCGGTCACACGGTCCAGGCGAAGAGTCTGAAGAGCGAAGCGTGGACCGCCGACCGGCTGCTGCAATTTATTGGCAAGCTGCCGATCAGCCTATGGTTCAACCCGAGTGCACCGGCGGTTAAAAGCGGTGAGATCGTGCCGGAGAACCTGGGTTTCGAGCATGCACTGAACCTGCTGCTCGACAACCCGCTACTGATTCGCCGGCCACTGATGGAAGTCGGCGAGGAACGCATGGTCGGCTTCGACCCGGCGGCGGTCGACGCCTGGCTGGGCCTGAACGGCGTCGAACTGCCAGCCGGCAACATCGAAGCCTGCGTGCATGGACCGGAAGGTCACGGCAGTTGCGGTAGCCACGCGCACGACGAGGAAGAACATGCCGGCTGCGGGACTCACTGACCGGGCTGTTGAAATCGCGCCGGGCGTCCACTGGGTGGGCGCCCTCGACCCACATCTGCGTTCCTTCGACATCATCCTGAAGACTGCCAACGGCACCAGCTACAACAGCTACGTGGTGCGCGGCGAGAACGGCGTGGCGGTGATCGACACGGTCAAGGAAAACTTCGCCGACGATTTCTTCCGCCGTCTTGAATCGGTGGCCCGTTACGAAGAAATCACCACCATCGTCCTCAACCACCTGGAACCGGACCACAGCGGCGCCCTGCCCGAGCTGCTCAAGCGCGCGCCGCAAGCCAAGGTCTATCTGTCATCCCGCGCCCAGATGATGTTGAAGGCGCTGTTGAAGCCTTCCGGCGAGAAACCGCCGGAATACATCCCGGTGACCACCGACGACGAGGTCGATCTCGGCGGCCGCACCCTGCGCTTCCTGCACACGCCCTACCTGCACTGGCCGGATACGCAGTGCACCTACCTGGTCGAGGACGGCCTGCTGTTCACCGGCGACGTCTTCGGCTGTCACTTCTGCGACAACCGGCTGTTCAACGATACCGTCGGCGACTTCCGCTTCTCCTTCGAGTACTACTACGCCCACATCATGCGGCCGTTCCGCGAGTACGTGCTCGACGCCATCGCCCTGATCGAGCCGCTGGAGATCAATCTGATCGCCCCCGCCCATGGCCCGGTGCTGCGCCACCAGCCGCGCGACTACGTGCGCCGCTACCGCGAACTGGCGACGCCGCGCCTGTTCAACGAGGCGCGCAGCGAGAAGACATTGGTCGTCTTCTACCTCTCGGCCTACGGCAATACCCGACGCATGGCCGAGGCACTGGCCGCCGGCGCCGAAAGCCTGGGCGGCGTGCGTGTCTCGCTGTACGACCTGGAAGGCGGCGAGGCCGACATCTTTACCGATCTGGTCGAGGAGGCCGACGGCCTCGCCTTCGGCAGCCCGACGATCAACGCCGACGCGGTCAAGCCGATCTGGGATCTGCTGTCGTCGCTGACCACCGTCAACATCAAGGGCAAGCTGGGCGCCGCCTTCGGCTCCTATGGCTGGAGCGGCGAGGCCGTGCGGCTGATCGAGGATCGCCTGCGCGGCCTCAAGCTGCGGGTGCCGGTCGAAGGCCTGCGCATCAAGCTGGTGCCGGATGCCGGCGAACTGGAGCAATGCCGCCAGCTTGGCGAACAACTGGCCCGTCACCTGACCGGCCGGGTCGAACACCGCGATATCGATATGGCGGCACTCGCCTGACACACAAGGAAAAATCATGCCCAAAGCCAAAGTCACCTTCCAGGATATCGGCGTCTCGGTCACCGTACCGGCCGGTACCCGACTGATCGAAGTCTCCGAGAAAGTCGGCGCCGGCATCACCTACGGCTGCCGCGAAGGCGAATGCTGTACCTGCCTGACCAAGATCATCTCCGGCGGCGAAAACCTCGCCTCGCCGTCGGTGCTGGAGGATCAGGTGCTGAAGGACAACATGGCCCCGCGCGGCCACCGCCTGGCCTGCCAGGCGCAGATCATCGGCGGCGAGATCGTGGTGAAACCAGCCTGATCTCCCGCCCCAACGAACAAGATTAAAAGCAGTCACCCAACCCCATCAGAGAAATCCAACTCAACCCGCTCATTCGGAGAACGTAACAAATGGCCCTCATCACTTTCACCAGCCCGATGCACAAGGACAAGACGGTCTATGCCGTCGCCGGCAGCCACACCCAGACCATCCTTGACCTGGCCAAGGAACACCACATCCCGATCGACTTCGGCTGCCAGGAAGGCAACTGCGGCACCTGTCTGGTCAAGGTTTCCTCCGTCGACGGCAAGCGCCGGCCGATGGGCGGCCCGCTCAATGTCCGCGAAGTCGCCGCGCTGACCGAACTCGGCCACATCACCAAGGCCGAGATCGAACAGATGTACGTCGATGACATCCCGCCGACCCAGTGGCGCCTGGCCTGCCAGATGATCATCCGCGACGAGGACATCCTCGTCGAATATCCGAGCAAGTAAGCCGGACAGCGTGTGATGAACGGTCCCGATCGCCTGCCGCTGCGCGACATACTGTTCGCCGAGCTGCTCGCGCGGCCGGCAGGCGGCGTGGCGGCCGACGATGCCAACCGTTCATTGCTCGCCAGCATCCTGGCCGGCCAGGCCAGCGGCGCCGGCTGCCTGCCGGCCGACCTCGGCCTCGGTGCAACGACAATGACCGAATTGCTGGCCACCTATTTCCCCGGTGATGAACTGCCCGTCACCACGCGACCGGCGCTGCCGATTCCCGAACTGGACGATCTGCAGAAGCTGCTGCTCGACCATCGCGGCGGGCATAGCCCGGCCGAAAGCTGGGTCGCCACCATCGTCGCCACGGCCTGTGCCGGCGCCGATCATCTATGGCAGGATCTAGGCTTTACCAGCCGCGCCGAACTGAGCCAGCTGATGCAGGTCAACTTCCCGGAACTTGCCGCTCTCAACAGCGGCGACATGAAGTGGAAGAAATTTCTCTATCGCCAGTTTTGCTCGCGTGAGGGGATTTACGTCTGTCCCGCCCCCTCCTGCGGTGTTTGCAAGGATTTTGCCAAATGTTTTGGTCCGGAGAACTGATCGCCCGCACCGCGCCGATCCGCCACCGTCCGTCGGTGGAACGCTCGCCGCTGGCCGACCGCGCCGTCGCTGCCTATGTCGGCCTGGCCATCGGCGACGCGCTGGGGGCTACGGTTGAATTCATGACCCCACGCGAAATTCGCGCCCAGTACCGGATGCACAGCGAGATCATCGGCGGCGGCTGGCTGCGCCTGAAAGCCGGCCAGGTCACTGACGATACGACGATGGCCCTGGCCCTCGGTGAATCCATCCTGCGCCACGGCACCGTCAACGCGCTGGCCACGGCTCAGGCCTTCGATGCATGGATGCGCGGCAAGCCCGTGGACATCGGCAACACCGTGCGCCGCAACCTGATCACCTTCCGCAGCACCGGCCAGCCGGAAGCGCCGGCCTCCGAGCACGACGCCGGCAATGGCGCCGCCATGCGCGTGCTGCCGGTCGCCTTGGCCTGTCACGGCCAGTCGGCGGCAGCGGTGATTGCCGCCAGCCGCACCCAGGCACATGTCACGCACCACAACGCACTGTCCGACGCGGCCTGTGAAACGCTGATCTTCATGGTTCAGGATTTTCTTGCCGGACACGATGCCTTGCAGGTGGAAAACGACAGAGTCGTCCCGCTGGTCGAGCGCTTCCCGGTCTTCGCCTGGGACCAGAAGCCGCGCGAGAATCCCAGCGGTTTCGTCGTCGACACCCTGCAGGCGGTGTTCCAGTCATTCTTCGCCACCGAAAGTTTCGAAGATTGTCTGATCGACGTCGTCAATCGCGGCG
>DDWF01000338.1:0-747 GCA_002345845.1 Betaproteobacteria bacterium UBA2293
GGATGATCTCGACATCGGCGCTGTAACCGACGAGCAGCTTGCCGATGATCGCTGGATCGTCGAAATCGACCTCGATATCGACCGTGCGCGCCTGTTTTTCGACGGCCGAGACGTAGGGGGCGACGCGCCGTACCTTGCCGGCCATGCTTTGCCCCGGCAGGGCGTCGAGATTGATGCGGACGATTTGCCCGGGCTGGATCTTCGGTGCGTCGACCTCGTCCATCGGCGCCTTGACGTAGAGGCAGGAATCGTCGAACAGGTCGATGGCTGGCGGGGTCATCACCCCCGGCGGTGACGGGGTCGAGTATTCGCCGAGTTCACCGACGATCTTGGCGACCGTGCCATCGAACGGCGCATAGAGCGCGACGCGGCCCTGCTCGGTGCGCGTCGCCCGGAAGCGCGCTTCGGCCTGGGCGACATCGGCGCGGGCGGTGGCACAGCTGGCCTGGCGGACTTCGGCATCGGTGCGCGCCGCTTCCTCGCGGCTGCTGGAGACAAAGCCGCGGGCGCGCAGCTCGGCCTGGCGTTTGGCTTCCTTGTCGGCATTGGCGGCAGCGATGCAGGCTTCCTCGACGCGCTTGACGGCGACCGTCACCTGCGCCCGGGCCAGCGCGGCGTTCGCCTGCTGGTCGTCGTTCCACAGCTTCAACAGCAACTGCCCCTTCTTGACCTTGTCGCCTTCCTTGACGCCGAGGTATTCGATACGACCACCGATGATGGTGGACAGCTTGGTGCGCTGGCAGGCTT
>DDWF01000338.1:762-2729 GCA_002345845.1 Betaproteobacteria bacterium UBA2293
AGGCTTCGACCGTGCCGGCGCGGGTGTTGGCCAGGGTCGCCTCGACCTTGCCGGCAGCCACTTCCTTGAGGGCGACCGGGATCGGCTTCGGTCGGGTACTCCAGAACAGGGCGCCGGCCAGCAGGACAACGATGAGGGCAATCAGGGCAATGCGGCGCATGAGTGATTCCTAACGAAAGCCGGGCAACCACCCGGATTGCTGATGACCCCATACCGGTTCCAGCGGGCCCTGGAACAGGGCTTCGATGACCGGCGGTTCCGGCCAGGGCTCGTTCATGAAGGTCAGGCCGATCTCCTCGACAGTGCGCCCCGACCAGTAGTGTTCGGCGACTTCGTCGAGGGCCGACAGCGACAGGCTGTGCGGCAGGCGCAGGTAGTCGAGCCAGCTGGCGTCGTGGAAGGAGCAGATATAGGCGCCCTTGGTCCGGGCGCAGGACAGGTTCTTGCCGAAGACGCGCTGCGGATGCTTGTGGCGGAAGGTCATCGCGTCGGTGCGCGTGGCGAACAGCAGGAGGGCGTGCAGGCGGCTGGGGAAGTGGTTGTAGCGCCGCTGACGAAAATATTCGAGATGGTATTCGGCGAAGTAATTCTGCACCGAGATCAGCTGGTCGCCGGGCGTCGGTTCGCCGCCTTCGGGGGCGGCCAGGGTGCTGCCGAAGGGGCTGCCCTTGAGGATGTCCCAGCCCGGCAGTTCGGCGCCGGGTTCAAGCCAGCAGAACAATTCCAGCGTCGCGGTGTCCTTGATCAGGTTGTCCATGAGCCGAGGGGGATGGGAAGCATGCCCGCATTCTGAACGATCGCGGCAGTTTGGCCAATTGTTGCTTGCGTCCCCCCATGCCATATGCGCGCAGACAATGAATTGACATATGATCAAGGCAAGTGCGTTGGTCCATGTGTAGCGCGGGAGGCTTAGCTGAATATCGTCAACGATCGCCCTTCGACGGCCTTGCCGGCCAGGCGGATCAATCTGCGTCGCGCCTTTCTCGCTGTCTCGGCGGCGCTGGTCGGCATGTTGCTGCTCATCGCCGGGGTGACGCTGGCTGCGCTGTCGGCCTTCAATACGGCAGCCGATGCCGGACGCCAGCGCCAGGACTCGCTGGCGCTGATCCATGCCGTGCAACTCGAAGTCGGTCTGCTTGGTCGCCTGGTCAACTCCTACGTCAGCACCGCTGACCCGCGTTTCCTCATCTATTACTACGATGTGCTGGCCATTCGCGAGGGCACCAAGCCGCGCCCGCGCGATCTGCCGGCCAGCTTCTGGGAACAGGTCATCGCCGGGACGCGCGCGTATGTCGTGCCAACTGCTGGCGAACGCGAACCGCTGGCCCGCCTGGCTGGCCGTCTTGGCTTCGATGCCGGTGAGCAGGCGGTGGTCGGGCGTGTCCAGCTGATCACCGAGCGCATGAAGGAAACCGAGCAGATCGCCTTTGCCGCGACCCAGGGGCTTTATGATCGCGAAACCAGTGAGTTTGTTTCGGAAGCCGAACCGCAGCCCGAGTTTGCCAGCCAATTGCTGCATCAGTCGCTCTACCTGGGCTTGCGTGCCGACCTGGCGCTGGCCGTCGAAGAACTGGCCTCGCTCGTCGATCAGCGGACGGCGAATGAACTGGAACAGGCCTCCGATCGCCTGCGTGCCTGGATCTTCGGCGAGTTGCTGGCGCTGTTGCTGAGCGGCGCCGTCCTGCTGGCCAGTTACCGCTATCTGGAGCGCCATCTGCTCGACCCCCTGACCGCCCTGCACGGCGCCGCCCAGGCGCTGGCCGGCAAATCCTTCGGCCAACGCATCGGCGATGTTCACGGTGTCGAGGAGGTTCAATCGCTGGCGACAACGCTGGATGGCATGGCGGCGGCGATCGAGGCCGAATTGCATCAGCGCGAGGTGACGCAGAATGAACTGAACGAGGCGCGGGCGCGGGCGGAGGTGGCCACTGAAGCCAAGTCGATCTTCCTGGCCAACATGAGCCACG
>DDWF01000051.1:0-318 GCA_002345845.1 Betaproteobacteria bacterium UBA2293
AATACATGTTCATCATGATGAACGAAGCCCGCCTCGGCGTCGGCCTGCAGGGCATCGCCCTCGGCGAGCGGGCCTACCAGCAGGCCCTGGCCTTCTCTCGCGAACGCAAGCAGGGGCGCGATGCGATCACCGGCGAGGCGCTGGTCAGCATCGATCACCACCCGGACATCCGGCGCATGCTGATGTTGATGAAGGCGCGCGTCGAAGCCTGCCGGGCAATGACCTACTACACCTCCGGCCTGCTCGACCGCGTGCATGCGGCGACCGATCCGGCCGAGAAGAAGCGCCAGCTCTATCTCGCCGAATTCATGATCCCCA
>DDWF01000051.1:392-2505 GCA_002345845.1 Betaproteobacteria bacterium UBA2293
CGCGCATCACCACCATCTACGAAGGCACCACCGGCATCCAGGCCAACGACCTGCTGTTCCGCAAACTGATGCGCGACGGCGGCGCCACCGCCCGCGTCGTCTTCGGCGAAATACAGGCCACCGCCGAAGCGCTGGCCGCCTCGCCGCGGCCCGAGTTGCAGAGCTTTGCCCGCAGCCTGGGCAGCGCCCTGAAAGCCTGGGCGGCCGCGACCGAATGGCTGGGGAGCAATGCCCAGAACGGCTACTCGGCAGTGCTCACCGCCGCCGTGCCCTACCTGCATCTGGCCGTCACCGTGACCGGCGGCTGGTTCATGGGCCAGGCAGCGCTGGCCGCCGCCCGGCATCTCGACGCCGGCACGGGCGACAGCGCCTTCTACCGGCGCAAGATCGCCACCGCCTGCTTCTACGCCGACCAGCTGCTGCCGCAGGCACGCGCCTACGGTGAAACGGTGCAGGCCGGCGACCGGGCGCTGGCTGGCGTTGAGGATGTGCTGGCGTAATGCGGCCTGTTTGATCCGCTGCCGGCGCCCGTCGCCGGCAGCACCCGATTGCCGCCCGCCGGACTTTTCCGGTACCGTGTGCCTTTGCCCCAGCGGCGAGACGAACGGGAGTTGAGATGGCCATCGGCTGGATGACGATACTGCAGAGCGTTCCATGGTCGGACGTGATCCGCAATGCCCCGAAAGTCGCCGACGGCGCCAAGAAACTGTGGCGCAAGGTCGGCGGCAAGGGCGGCGAGGGCGAGGCGGTGGAGATGACGCCGAGCATCGACGCCGATCAGGCCCCGGCCGCCCAACTGGCCGCACTACGCGCCCAGGTCGAAGCGCTGCACGGGCAGATGCTGGCGTCCTCCGAAGTGATCCAGGCGCTGGCCGAACAAAATGCCCAGCTGATCGTCCGCATCGAAACCCACCGCCGGCGCCTGCTCTGGCTGGTGGCTGGCAATGCCGTCGCACTGGTGGTGGCGCTGGCGGCTTGGCTGCGCTGAGCCAGGTCATCATGGCAATTTATTGCGTCAGGTAACCCCTGATGCGTGCCTCTGCTGACCCAAAATCGTTTGTCCAGTACGTCAAAGTCATCAGGCAGCAATCGGCCAAGAGCGATCGCCGAGTGAGTTGTCCTAAAAACTGACGCTTATGCCGCAGGCAATCTTCACTTCTGCTACCAGGAACCCAAGTGGCGACTTGTTGTCATGACTGAAAGTCGGCTGATGCTAATCAGTTAGATTCCTCAGGAGACTTCCATGCACAGTCATAAAAAGCTCAATCCAGTGGTCGGCTTCGTTAACGGCGCTGTGCAGGCGGCGAAGCACCTTCGCGCACCAATAAAAGACTATCTTCTTGCGCAAGTCGGGCTTTCGGCGCATGACATCCGCATTTTCGTATCGGCGGAGCATGTATTGAGAGCCAGCTTTTACCAATCAAGGCATCCAGAAACTTTTGGCCATGACTATCCCTGGTTACGCATCCTGACTCCCCAGCCTATCCAAGTCATCAACGCATCAAGTACTTCCCCAGCAATCCTGGCATGCCATCTCATGGTTGACTGGCTCGATGCAGGGAAGGAGTTTTCGTTCTTGGTTGACTCACCCGGTGGATCGAAGCACGGCCTCCTATGGACAGATGATTTTCTAATCCCCGGCCTCGCTAATGGAAAACAATCGCACGACGTTCCTGTGCTTGCAAAGGGACGCGTGCAAACTCTTCGCTATGCTTCTCGGCACATTTACAACAAGGAAATTGAATCCTGGGCGGAGAGTGAAGGCGGCTATAGCGGCGACGAGATTATGGCGAAACCCCCAGAGCCACTTGGTTCACGGGTCCGAACGGTTCTATCTGGCGCCGTGGAACATGCGCGCATTCAGTTCATTGTCGTCCTTGATAACGAAGAGGTTTTGCCATTCGTATGGAATAACAAGGGCGGGCGCTTCGAGCCAGGATTCAACTCACTAGGCATCTCGATTTGCGAACCATAGGAATTTAACCCTTCCATCAAGGGGATGCCATAAAGCCTGCGCCTTCTGTGCCTCCCTCATGCCCAACGCCACTGCGCGCCTGCTTTCCATTGCCGGCTACGGTAGCTTTGGGTCGAGGTTGTGTGGAAACGTCCGTAA
>DDWF01000068.1 GCA_002345845.1 Betaproteobacteria bacterium UBA2293
TTCGACCGGCACGATCTCGGTCTTGGTCAGATCGAAGCCGAGCTGCTGCAAACACCATTCGATGCGCTTCTTGTAACGCTTGAAGCGGCGGTTGCCGGCGAACAGGGCGTCGAGGGCGCGGTCCGGCGCGTACCAGTAACGCTTGGCGTACTGCCAGCGGGCCTTGTCGGCCAGGCTGATCGGCGCAAAGGGAATGGCGACGGCAGTGACGTCTTGCGGCTTGATCCCGGCGAAATCCAGGCAGAAGCGCGCCGACTCATAAGGCATGCGGTTCTTGGCGTGCTTGTCGCGGACGAAGCGCTCTTCTTCGGCGGCGGCAACCAGCTTGCCGTCGATGTAGAGGGCGGCTGACGGATCGTGGGTCAGGGCGCCGGAGAGTCCAAGGATAGTAAGGGCCAAGGTCGGTTTCTCTTCTGTAGTGTCTTGGGGGTCAGGGGCGGGAGTATACCTGCCTCATCGTGACGCGGGTTTGCCCGCCGTCCGGTGCGCCTCTTCGAGCAGCGCCCAGTCGGCCGCCTGCCAGATTTTCTGGTGCCGTTGCAATTGCTCCATGTCGTGCCGCGCCGCCTTGCCGGGCAGCCAGGCGGGGTGCAGCTTTTCCAGATCGATCAGGGCAACCGTCGGTTCGCCATCCTGCCAACGCACCATGATGTGCTTGTCGTACAGGCAGCTGTGCTGCAGGTTATGGCGGTGCATGCGGCCGAGCATATGGCCGACGGCAACAGCCAGCCGGCTTTTTTCAGCCGGCGAGCGGTGCTCTTGGGCGGCGAGATCGGTGAAGCCTGCCAGTTCCTCGGTGACCAGCAGCCCCTCGTAACCTTCGGCTGTCCGCCGGCTACCGTGGAAGACCGGTTGCGGCACGGTGATGCCCAGGGCCTGCAGGCGGCGGATGTTGTCGTGCTCGCGGCTGACCGTCGGCCAGCCGAACGGATGGCGCAGCGTCCGGCACAGATGGTTGCACTGCTTTTTGACGTAATAGGTCTGGTCATTCTGATGCAGACGCATCATGCCGCTCCAGCCGCTACGTCGCTGGTTGGGTTCTTCCACCCACTCGCCGGCGGCGGCCCACCAGGCAGCGAAATCGTCGGGCAGGGGGATTGTCGGCTGGTTTTCGTCGCTCATCGTGTCGCGCTCAGTAAGGTTTGGCTTCGCCGGGCGGCCGCGTCTTGAAGCGGCGATGCACCCAGTGGTACTGCTCGGGCATGGTACGGACGATGCTCTCGATCCAGGTATTCATGCGTGCAGTGTCGGCGACCATGTCGTCGGTCGGATAATCGGCCCACGGTTCGCCGATCTCCAGCCGGTAACCTTCGCCGCCGGGCAGCATGCGGGTGACACAGGGCAGCACGGCGGCACCTGCCGCCTTGGCGAGGCGGGGCAGGCCGGTGATGGTGGCGGCCGGTATGCCGAAGAAGGGAACAAAGATGGCGTCGCGGCGGCGGGCGTTGAGATCGGGCAGGTAGTAGAACGGCCGACCGGATTTCATCGCCTTGATCGTCGCCCGCGCGCCATCCTGGCGTGAGAGCAGCTGCTGGTTGCCAAACCGGCTGCGGCCACGTAGCAGCAGCCGGTTGAACACCGGATTGGTCTGCTCGGCGTAGATGCTGACGATGTCGTAGCGCATGGTGACGGCGACCCCGCCGGCGTCGAGGCCGAGGAAGTGCGGGGCGAGCAGGATCACCGGACGGCCGGCGGCCAGTTGCGCCTGCAAGTGCTCTTCGCCCTGCACCTCGATCAGCTTTTCCAGTCGCTGCCGACTGCCCCACCAGAAGATGCCGCGTTCGAGGATGCTGCGGCCAAGGGCCTGGAAGTGCCGGCTGGCCAGGTGGTGGCGGGCGGCATCGTCGAGTTCTGGAAAGCACCAGGCCAGGTTGAGGGCGACGACGGCGCGGCGCTTGCGGCCGAACAGCATCAGCAGCCGACCGAGACCGCGGCCGATGGCGGCGAGCAAGGGTAGCGGCAGGAAGTGGAGTAGCCAGAGCAGGGCGACGACCGGTTGGCTGTAGAGACTGCTCAGCATGCGGTGGTCGGGTAGGGCGTCATCGCCATGGAGCGTGGCAGGCCGCAAATGGAAAGGCGGCAATGTTAACGCAAGAACGGGTGCCCACCAAACGGCGGGTAGCCGTTCTCCGTGCCAGGTAAATTGAGCCCTAACCTAGCTGCGGATCAGGTGATCGAAAGCGCTCAGCGAAGCCGTCGCCCCGGCGCCCATGGCGATGATGATCTGCTTGTACGGCACCGTCGTGCAATCGCCGGCAGCGAACACGCCGGGGACCGAGGTGTGACCCTTGGCATCGATCTCGATCTCGCCGAAACGCGACAGTTCGACGGTGCCCTTCAGCCAGTCGGTGTTGGGCAGCAGGCCGATCTGGACGAAGATACCTTCGAGTTCGACATGCTTGATCGCTTCGCTGACGCGGTCCTTGTAAGTGATGCCGTTGACCTTCTGGCCGTCGCCGGTGACTTCGGTCGTTTGCGCCGACTTGATCACGGTAACGTTGGCCAGGCTGTACAGCTTCTTCTGCAGCACGGCGTCGGCGCGCAGCGTATCGGCGAACTCCAGCAAGGTTACATGGGCGACGATGCCGGCCAGGTCAATGGCCGCCTCGACGCCGGAGTTGCCGCCGCCGATCACCGCGACGCGCTTGCCCTTGAACAGCGGGCCGTCGCAGTGCGGGCAGAAGCAGACGCCCTTGGCCTTGTATTCCTGCTCGCCGGGCACGTTCATTTCGCGCCAGCGGGCGCCGGTGGCGAGAATCACCGACTTCGACTTCAGCGTCGCGCCGTTCTCCAGTTGCACTTCGATCAGCTCGCCGGGGATCAGCTTGCTGGCGCGCTGCAGATTCATCACGTCGACTTCGTACTGCTTGACGTGCTGTTCCAGCGCCGCGACCAGCTTCGGTCCTTCGGTTTCCTTGACCGAGATGAAGTTCTCGATGCCTAGCGTATCCATCACCTGGCCGCCGAAGCGCTCGGCCAGCACACCGGTGCGGATTCCTTTGCGGGCAGCGTAGATGGCCGCTGCAGCGCCGGCCGGGCCGCCGCCGACAACGAGCACGTCGTAGGCTTCCTTGTTGCCCAGTTCGGTAGCCATGCGGGCGGCGGCGCCAGTGTCCACCTTGGCCAGGATTTCCTCGATCAGCATCCGGCCGGCACCGAATTCGGCATCGTTCAGGTAGGTCGTCGGCACGGCCATGATCTGCCGCGCATTGACCACATCCTGGAACATGGCGCCGTCGATCATCGTGCTGGTCACGCCGGGGTTGAGCACGGCCATCAGGTTGAGCGCCTGGACGACGTCCGGGCAGTTGTGGCAGGACAGCGAAATGAAAGTTTCGAAGTTGAAGGTGCCGGGCAGGGCCTTGATCTGGTCAATCACCGACTGTTCGACTTTCGGCGGATGGCCGCCGGTCTGCAGCAGGGCGAGGACCAGAGAAGTGAATTCGTGACCCATCGGGATGCCGGCAAAATGGATCCGCGGTGCTTCACCGGGCAAGCCGATGGCGAAGGATGGGCGCAATGCAGCCTTGCCATCTTCGCGCAGGCTTACCTTGGGCGAGAGTTCGGCGATGTCGACCAGCAGCCCGCGCATTTCCTGCGCCTTGGCGCTGTCGTCCAGCGAGGCGACCAGTTCGATCGGGCGCTGCAGCTTTTCGAGATAAGCCTTGAGTTGTTCCTTGATGGCGCTATCGAGCATGATGTTTTCCCAGTTCGGTGAGTCGTTCGACACTGGCTGCTGGCCGCGAACGGCCAACAACCAGTAGCTAACAACTAATGACTAGCGACTAATCAGATCTTGCCGACCAGATCCAGCGACGGAGCGAGCGTCTTTTCGCCTTCCTTCCACTTGGCCGGGCAGACTTCACCCGGGTGGGAGGCGGTGTATTGGGCGGCCTTCAGCTTGCGCAGGGTTTCCGAAACGTCACGGGCGATCTCGTTGGAGTGGATTTCGACGGTCTTGATCACGCCGTCCGGATTGATCACGAAGGTGCCGCGCAGGGCCAGACCTTCTTCGTCGATATGCACGTCGAAAGCCTTGGTCAATTGGTGGGTCGGATCGCCGACCAGTGGGAACTGGGCCTTGCCGACGGCCGGCGAGGTTTCGTGCCAGACCTTGTGCGAGAAGTGGGTGTCGGTGGTGACGATGTACACCTCGGCGCCAGCCTTCTGGAATTCAGCGTAGTTGTTGGCGGCGTCTTCGATTTCGGTCGGGCAATTGAAGGTGAAGGCAGCCGGCATGAAGATCACGACCGACCACTTGCCCTTCAGGCTGGCTTCGGTGACTTCGATGAACTTGCCATTGTGGAAAGCCTGGGCCTTGAACGGTTGAACTTGAGTGTTGATGAGTGACATGGGTGATTTCTCCTGGTGGGTTGGTGAATCAAAGCAACGACATCTTAGGGTCGGGCAGGTAATTGTGCCAATTGATTGCCTAAATTTTCAAGATAGCCAGTCACTATGTGTTGAATGCCCGACGTGGGTGTTGCCGCTTTCTCCGGGAGGGGGCTGTCCAGCCCGAACTGGCAGGGCGATATAGGTAATAAGTACTAGTTTATTGGCCGCATTGGAACTAGGGTTTATCCATCAGCCGTATTCGCTTGATGCACATCAAGTCCGACAATTACCTCTATCCGGAACATCCGCTTCCGTAAGTTGTTGTCAGCCACAGCGTCAAAAGGAATTAGGCCGTATGAACATATCGAGCGCCATTGTGTACATCGCCCCGTCGCGGCTTGAGGAGGCCTGTGCTCTTCTCGGTTCCATGTCCGGCGTCGAGATTCACGCGCGCTCGGCTGAGGGCAAGGTCGTGGTCACGCTTGAGGACGACGATACGAACTCGGCCGCGGATCGCTACGTGGCCCTGCATGGTGTACCCGGCGTCGCATCGGTGGCCATGGTTTATCAATACAGCGACGACGAGTCAGATACCGAGGAGCAAGAGTCGTGAAACTCAATCGACGGGATTTCATCAAGGCCAACGCTGCGGCGGCGGCCATTTCGGCGGCCGGCCTGCCAGCCGGTACGGCCCTGGCAGCCCCCCAGGCCGATGCCATTCGCTGGGACAAGGCGCCCTGCCGCTTCTGCGGCACCGGTTGCAGCGTGCTGGTCGGCACGCAGAACGGTCGTGTGGTAGCCACCCAGGGCGACCCGGATGCACCGGTCAATCGTGGTCTGAACTGCATCAAGGGCTATTTCCTGTCCAAGATCATGTCCGGCAGCGATCGCCTGAAGACGCCGATGCTGCGCATGAGCAACGGCAAGTACGACAAGAACGGTGAATTCGCACCGATTTCCTGGAAACAGGCCTTCGACATCATGGAAGAGAAGGTCAAGGCGACGATCAAGGCCAAGGGGCCGAATGGCCTGGCGATGTTCGGCTCAGGCCAGTGGACCGTCTGGGAAGGCTACGCCGCCGCCAAATTCATGAAGGCCGGCCTGCGTACCAACAACCTCGATCCCAATGCCCGCCACTGCATGGCCTCGGCCGTTGCCGGCTTCATGCGCACCTTCGGCATCGATGAGCCGATGGGCTGCTACGACGATATCGAGCATGCCGACGCCTTCGTGCTCTGGGGCTCGAACATGGCCGAGATGCACCCGATCCTGTGGACGCGCATCACCGACCGCAAGCTGTCGAACAAACATGTCAAGGTCGCCGTGCTGTCGACCTTCGAGCACCGCTCCTACGAGCTCGCCGACATCCCGATGATCTTCACGCCGCAGACGGACTTGGCGATCCTCAACTACATCGCCAACTACATCATCCAGACGGGCAAGGTTAACCAGGCTTTTGTCGACCGGAACGTCAATTTCAAGAAGAGCGCCACCGACATCGGCTACGGCCTGCGCCCGACGCACGCCCTGGAAAAGGATGCGACCAGCAACGGTTATCCCGGTGCCGACGGCAAGCCGAAGGGCGATACCGGCAAGTCCGAGGCGATCACCTTCGACGACTTCAAGAAGTTCGTTGCCGAATACACCGTCGAGAAGGTTTCCAAGCTGTCCGGCGTTTCCCAGAAGGACCTGAAGGCGCTGGCCGAGTTGTATGCCGATCCGAAGATCAAGGTCACCTCCTTCTGGACCATGGGTTTCAACCAGCACACCCGCGGTACCTGGGCCAACAATCTCATCTATAACATCCACCTGCTGGTCGGCAAGATTTCCGAGCCGGGCAACAGCCCCTTCTCGCTGACCGGTCAGCCGTCCGCCTGCGGTACGGCGCGCGAGGTCGGCACTTTCTCGCACCGCCTGCCGGCCGACATGGTTGTCACCAACCCCGAGCATCGCAAGGTCACGGAAAAGCTCTGGGGTCTGCCCGACGGCACCATACCCGACAAGATCGGCCTGCACGCCGTGGCCATGCAACGGGCGTTGAAGGACGGCAAGGTCAACTTCTACTGGCAGCAGTGCAATAACAATATGCAGGCCGGCCCGAACATCAATGATGAAATGTTCCCCGGCTGGCGCAATCCGGACAATTTCATCGTTGTCTCCGATCCGTACCCGACGGTTTCCTGCATGGCTGCCGACCTCATCCTGCCGACCGCCATGTGGGTCGAGAAGGAAGGCGCCTACGGCAATGCCGAACGGCGTACCCAGTTCTGGCGGCAGCAGGTCAAGTCGCCGGGCGAGTCGCGCTCCGACGTCTGGCAGGTCATGGAGTTCTCCAAGCGCTTCAAGGTCGAGGAAGTCTGGCCGGCCGAGCTGCTGGCCAAGGCGCCGCAACTGAAGGGCAAGACGCTTTTCGACGTGCTCTTCGCCAACGGCGTGGTCAATAAATACAAGCTCGGCGAGCTGCAGGCCGGTTTCGACAACGACGAATCGAAGCACTTCGGCTTCTATGTCCAGAAGGGCCTGTTCGAGGAATATGCCGCCTTCGGTCGCGGCCATGCCCACGACCTGGCGCCGTTCGAGACCTATCACCAGTCGCGTGGTTTGCGCTGGCCGGTGGTCGACGGCAAGGA
>DDWF01000309.1 GCA_002345845.1 Betaproteobacteria bacterium UBA2293
TTCTTCCGGATTGGTCAGCATGCGGGCGATGTTCAGGTTGTTACCGCGCATCGCCCACTCGAGGGCACCATCGCCCCAGTCGTTTTTCGGCGAACGGTCCGCCCCCTTCTCGATGAGTTTGCCGACCAGCCCTTGCCGTCCTTCGTAAACCGCCAGCATCAGGACGCTGGAGCCATTGGTGCTGAGCGCATTGATATCCGCTCCCTGGGCCAGCAGATAGTCCACGATGGCCTCGTGGCCGCCGAAGACGGCATAGTGCAGCGCCGACCACTGACGTCCGGGCGGATTGATGCGGGCGCCACGTTCGATCAGCCACTGCACCGCCTCGAGGTGACCGCGCCAGGCGGCCAGCGCCAGTGCTGTCTCGCCGTTGGCATTGATCAGGTTGATGTCGGCACCGCGCGAAATGAACAGGCGCATCAGTTCCAGCTTGCCCTCCCAGGCGCCGATCATCAGCCCGGAACCGATACGGCTGCCGGTGAAGTCCGGCGGCAGTCCGGCATCCAGCCAGGTCGCCGCCTGGTCCACATCGCCGAGTTCCAGGCGGACGACGAAACTCACCGGGTCGGGCAGCTTCACCTGGGCAGCCGCACCAGCGGGCCACAGCAGGGTCATCGCGATTATCATGGCAGCCAGCCGACCGCCCGCCGGTCGTTCATCCCTTCGCTTCATCGAACTTTCCATTCTCCAGGCCAGCGCTCATTTTCTCATGATACGGACCGATACCCGGCTGACTCTGGCGCTCGCCCTGTCGCTGGCGGTCCATCTGCTGCCCGTGCTGCCATCCCTGCTGGCAGAACGGCCGGCAGCACCGGTCGTACCGCCACCACTGCAGGCCAGCCTGCGCCCGCCGCCAGTCGCGGCGCCACCGTTGATCATGCCGGAAACCGAGCCTCCGCGACCGGCAGTGCGCCAAGCACCGCCGGTGGTCGCCAAGACCGGTCCGGCCAGCCGACCACGCAGCTGGCAGGAGGAGGTCCGGCGACAGTTCGGGCAGCAGCAGCAACGCGGTGATTTCTATCCGGCCGAGGCCATCGCCCGCGGCCTGCAGGGCGAGGTCGTCGTCCTGCTGCTGCTCGGCCCCGATGGCAGCGTCGTCGCCGCCCGCGTCGAACAGGGCAGCGGCCATCGCCTGCTCGACGATGCCGCACTCAATGCGGTGCGTTCCCTGCGCTCGCTGCCCGCCGATGCGCCGCGGGAAACCTTGCTGCCGGTGCGTTTCCGCCTAGACTGAACATCAGGAATTACGCAAGTACCCCTTGCTTCCGGCACGGGCGGATTGAGACAATGTGCGGCAGGCAGGGCGCTTCCAAAATACGACAAACTCATAGGGAGAACAGCATGAATGCTCTATCGTCACTCCGCGTCGCCACCCGCATGCAGATATTGACCGGCCTGACACTACTCGGCCTGCTCATCCTCTGCCTGACCGCGCTGTTCCAGCTCAAGGACACCATGCTGGAAGACCGCAAGCAGAAAACCCGGGATCTGGTCGATGTCGCTGTCGGCATCGTCAAGCACCACCACCAAATGGTCGTCAGCGGCAAGCTGTCGGAAGAGGATGCCAAGAATGCCGTGCGCGACAGCCTGCGTGGCCTGCGCTACGGCAAGGACGACTACTACTTCGGCTTCGATACCAGCGGTGTCTACTTCCTGCATGGCGGCAATCCGTCGATGGAAGGCAAATCCAGCATCGATCTCAAGGACACCAACGGCAAATACCTGATCCGCGAACTGATTGCCGCCGCCCAAGCCGGCGGTGGCTACGTCGATTACTGGTTCCCGCGTGCCGGTCAGCAGAAGGCCGAGCCAAAACTCGCCTACACGGCGCTGTTTGCCCCCTGGAACTGGGTCATCGGCACCGGCATCTACATTGACGACGTCGATGTCGAATACCGCGAGAGCGCCTTCCTGCTCGGCGGCATCTCGCTGGCCATGCTGATCCTGCTCAGCCTCATCGGCTGGCAGGTGAGCAGCAGCATCCTCCGGCAGCTCGGCGGCGAACCACAGGCCGCAGCCGAGGTGATGCAACGCGTCGCTGATGGCGATCTGACCACCACGGTCAATACCGCGCCGCCGGGCAGCATGCTGCATACGCTCGGCAGCATGGTCGCCTCGCTGCGCCAGATGGTCAGCGAAATCAACGACAACGCCAATCACCTGGTCAGCAATGCCGAGGGCATCTCCACAGCCTCCGAGGAGGTGGCCAAGGCGGCCGAACAGCAAGCCGACGCAACCTCGGCGATGGCGGCGGCGATCGAGCAGCTAACGGTCAGCTCCAACCACATTTCGGAAAGCGCCGGCGAAACCTCGCAGGATTCCTCGGCCGCCGTCGAACTCTCCGGTCAGGGCACGCAGCGCGTGCAGCAGGCATCGCAGGCGATCCAGAAGATCTCGGCGACGGTCTCCGATGCCTCCGAACTGATCCGCGCCCTCGAGGAACGGGCCAAGCAGGTCTCGTCGATCGCCAACGTGATCAAGGACATCGCCGGCCAGACCAACCTGCTGGCGCTCAATGCCGCCATCGAGGCAGCACGCGCCGGCGAGCAGGGACGCGGCTTCGCGGTGGTCGCCGACGAAGTGCGCAAGCTGGCCGAACGGACCTCCGGGGCAACGACGGAAATCGAGCAGATGATCCTCGGCATCCAGGCCGACACCACCGGTGCCGTCGAAGCGATGAACGCCGCCCTGCCGGAAGTGCAGGAAGGCGTCAATCTCGCCGCCTCGGCAACCGATTCGCTGCAGGCCATCGAAAATGGCGCCCGCCGCACATTGGCGCGGATTGGCGAAGTCGCCGACGCCACCCGCGAACAGAGCGCCGCCAGCACCTCGATCGCCCAGCGCGTCGAGCAGATCGCCAACATGGTCGAGGAAACGACGACGACCATCCGTGGCACGGCAGTCGCCGCGCATCAACTGCAAACCATCGCCACCAGCCTGAAGGCGATGATCGGCCGCTTCAAGGTGTGATGTGGCTGGTTGCCCGGGGGTTGAGCTAACCGCTCTGACTTCCTGGGCAACCAACAGCTAACTAGACTGCCCCATTTGCTCTCAGCTCGGCGATCCGGGCTGCGTCATAGCCGAGACTGGCCAGTACCTCATCGGTATGGGCGCCGAGTTCCGGCCCGATCCAGTTGGTCTCGCCGGGTGTCGCCGACAGCTTGGGGACGATGCCCGGCAGCCTGAACTCCCGCCCGTCCGGCAACTTGGCCGAAGCGAACATCTGCCGGGCGATGAATTGCGGGTCGGCGAACATGTCCACCACCGAATAGACCCGCGACGACGGCACCTCGGCCGCCGCCAGCACAGCCAGCACCTCGCCCTCATCGTGTTGCGCGCACCAGGCATCGACCAGGGCGTAGATCTCGTCGCGCCGCGCATCGCGTCCGGCGTTGTCGGCCAGGCCGGGATCGTCGGCGAAATCGGGGCGACCGATAGCCTGCATGAAGCGTTTGAAGATGGCATCGCCGTTGGCGCCGATGGTCACGTGCTTGCCGTCACGTGTCGTATGCGTGTTCGATGGCGTGATGCCGGGCATGATGTTGCCGGTGCGCTCGCGGACAAAGCCGCCGACATCGAACTCGGGCACCAGCGACTCCATCATGGCGAACACCGCCTCGTAGAGCGCCACATCGACCATTTGCCCCTGGCCGCCATTGACCTCACGGTGGCGCAGCGCCATCAGCGCGCCGATGGCACCCCACAGGGCGGCGATCGAATCGCCGATGGAGATGCCGGTGCGCACCGGTGGCCGGTCGGGGAACCCGGTGATGTAGCGCAGCCCGCCCATCGATTCACCGACGGCGCCGAACCCCGGCTGGTCCTTGTAGGGGCCGCTCTGGCCAAAACCGGAAAGGCGCACCATGACCAGGCCGGGATGCTCGGCGTGCAGCGTCTCCCAACCGAGGCCAAGCTTGTCGAGGACGCCGGGGCGGAAATTCTCGACAACGATGTCGGCGTCGGCAATCAGCCGGCGGACAAACTCACGCCCATCCGGGTGCTTGAGATTGGCGGTCACCGATTTCTTGTTGCGTGCCTGCACGTACCACCACAGCGAGGTGCCTTCGTAGATCTTGCGCCACTGGCGCAGCGGATCGCCGCCGTCTGGTGACTCGACCTTGATCACCTCGGCACCGAACTCGGCCATGATGCGGGTGCAGAACGGGCCGGCGATCAACGTACCGAGTTCGACGACTTTCAGTCCGGCCAGCGGTTTCGCGGCTTCACTCATCACGGCTCCCAGTGTTCGACGGGCAGTTTCGTTCCCCACAAGCGGGCGACCGTCGCCGCGACCTGCGCCGGGGCTCCGCTGCTCGCCACCCGCAGGTGCCCTGCCCCACCGCCGAGCAGACCGGCCGCCGCCAGCCGACGCTCCAGCTGACGCGCCACCGCCTCGCCGGTGTCGAGCAACGTGACCCCGGCCGGCAGGCGGGCGGCGATCATCCCGGCCACCCAGGGGTAATGCGTGCAGCCGAGGACGACGACATCGGCGCCGGCTTCGGCCAGCGGGGCGACGAAAGCATCGAGCAGACGCTCGACCGGCAGACTGTCCGGCCCGTGCATCTCGATGGCTTCGGCCAGCCCGGGGCAGGCCTGGGCGAGCACGCGATGCGGACCGGCGTGGTCGCTAACCAGGCGCTGGAATCGGCTGCTGTCGAGCGTGCGGGTGGTGGCCAGGACGCCGATGACGCCGGAACGGGTCAGCGCCGCCGCTGGCTTGACCCCCGGTTCGAGGGCGACGATGGGCAGCGCCGCGGCCGCCCGGATGGCTTCGGCGGCGGCCGCTGTCGCCGTGTTGCAGGCAATGACCAGGGCCTTGGCACCGCGCCCGGCCAGCGCCTCGGCAATGCGCAGCCCGCGTTCGCGGATGAAGGCTTCCGGCCGGTCGCCATAAGGCAGAAAGCGGGTATCGGCGAAATAGAAATAATCTTCGTGCGGCAAGCGGGCACGCAAGGCGTGCAGCACGGTCAGGCCACCAAGGCCGGAATCGAAGACGGCGACGGAGTTGGGATTCAAGCGTGGCTACCGGGTGGGCGGGAGATTGTCGGGAGGGCAGCGGAAATTATCGCATCCCGCCGACAGGATTCACCGCCGATCTGCAGAGAACGTGCCGAGCGCTTGCTTCAATCGCTGCTGACGGCCCCGCTGGCCACCCGCAAGGGCAGGCGCAGTTCGAAACAGCTGCCGATGCCCGGCTGGCTGCTGACCAGGATGTTGCCCCCCATCAGTTCGGCCAGGCGCTTGCCGATGGCCAGACCCAGGCCGCTACCGCCGAAGCGGCGGGTGGACGAGCCATCAAGTTGCTGGAAGGGATTGAAAAGTTTTTCGAACTGCTCGGCGGCAATACCCATGCCGCTGTCCTCGATGCGGAAGCTCAGTTCCCCCTGAATGAGGTCAGCCTGCGCCCGAATGCATCCAGCATGGGAGAACTTGACCGCATTGGAAAGCAGGATGTCGAGGATCTGCTCGATACGTCGCGCGTCGCCGATCCAGTTCGCCGGCACCTCCGGCGTTAACTGGCAATCGAGCACGATTTTCTTCGCCGCCGCCCGCTCCTGGATGCGACCGACCGCCCTTTCGAGCAGATCACGCGGCGAACAGGGGGCCATGTCGAGATGCAGGCGGCCGGCTTCGAGGCGGGAAAAGTCGAGCAGGTTGCTGACGATCGCCAGCAAATGGCGGCCGGAGGTCAGGATGCGAGAGAACGCCAGGCGCACCCGCTCGGGATCATCGGCGGCCCGCAGGCCGATCTCGGCGAAGCCGAGGATGCCGTTGAGCGGCGTCCGCAACTCGTGGGACATGTTGGCGATGAATTCGCGCCGCGCTCCGTCGAGGCGCTCCGCTGCCAGCAGTGCCTGCTCGCGTGCCTGCGCCGCGGCCCGCTGCGGCGCAATATCCACGAAACTGACGACAGCACCGACGATGCGACCGTCGCGCAGCAGCGGATGGGAGGCGTACATCACCGACAGCGGATGGCCATCGGCATGCAAGAAAACCTCGTTGTCCACGCGCACCGTCTCGCCGTCCCTGAGGGAGGCCAGGGTCGGACAGTCGCGCACATCGTAGGGCGAGCCATCCGGCCGGCTGTGGTGAATGATGCCGTGCACCTGCCGGCCGATCAGCTGCTCGCTGGTATAGCCGAGCAGCGCGCAGCCGGCGCGATTGATGAAGGTCAGCCGGCCTTGGGCATCGATGCCGAACAGGCCGTCGGCACTCGACTGCAGGATGTGGCTGGCGCGTGCCTCGATTTCGGCGAGTGCCGCCGAACGCTCGCCGACCAATTGCTCAAGATGATTGCGATGGCGGTCGAGTTCCAGCTCCGCTGCCTTGCGCTCGCTGACGTCGCGCATCACGGCGACCATGCCCAGTCGACCGCCAACGGCATCGGCCAGTGGCACCTTGGCAATTTCATAATGGTGCGGCCGACCCTCGGCGTCGACCGTGCTCTCCTCGAAGTGGCTCAGCCTGCCCGCCGCCCAGGCTGCCTCATCGCTCGCCGCCCCCGGCGCCCCCGGGGCCATGCCACCGGGCAGCCGGCGCGCCAGCTCCTCGTCACTCAGCCCTTGCCAGTCGGCGTTACCAATGCCAAACAGACTGAGGCAGACGCTGTTGGCGATCAGCCAGCGACCAGCGCCATCCTTGAGCAGCACGGCATCGGGCACGGCTTCGATGACACTGCGCAACTGCGCCTCGCGCTCGGCGATTTCCGCGCCCTGGCGCTCGGCGGCCGCCATGCGCCGCCACAGGCCACCGCCGAGCAGCAGTGAGAGCAGCAGAAAGCTCCCGCCGATGGCCAGCTTGACGTTGCACTCCCGTCGCCAGTCGGCCAGATAGTCGTCGGTGGCCAGGCCGACGATGGCAATCATCGACGCACTGTCCACCCGGCGCATGGCAAAGGCCCGGGGAATGCCGTCGGAAGCATTGGTAGCGCGATAGTGGGCAGCGGTCACCCCCGAATCGAGCAAGTTTTTCAGATCCTGGGAAATGTTAGTGTTACCCAGTGGTGAAACCAACTCATCATGCAAGATCGGCACCCGGGCAATCAGCGATCGGTCGATATAGCGCAGTACGGCAACGCCACGCTCGCCAAGATCGAAGCGATTGAGCAGGTTAACGAATTGGTCGACAGCGACGGGCGCCGAAACGACGCCGGCAAAACGGCCATCCGGATAGTTGTAGCGCTGGGCGAAACCAATGATGGGCTTGCCCGAGGTGCGGCCGATACGGGGTGGGGAAATCTGCAGACGGCCGTCGGCATGCTCGCGGTGATAGACGAAATACTCGCGATCGGCCCACGACACTGGCTGATCAGCGCGCAAGCCGGGGCCGAGGAAGACCCGGCCCTCGGCGTCGGCGACGCGGAAGGCCTCAACCTCCGGCAGACGCTGCGCATGACGTTCGAGCACGGCTTGCGTCGCCGGACCGTCGACTTGCCCGCCAGCGGCCAGTTGCCGCTCCAGTTCGTCGACCACGGCACGCAAGGCGATGTCTATGCGACTAACGGTATTGCTCAGACTCAACTCGAGTGCGCCGACGATATTTTGCGTCAGCAGATCGGCGCGCCGTTCGTGGTTCTGCCTGCTCTCCACCAGCGAATAGGCGACCAGCGCCAGGACCAGCAGGTTACTGACCAGCAGGCCAAGCAACAACAGGGAGCGCGAGCGGAACACCGGCTTCACCGCCCCTCCCCGTCGACCGCTGCGTAGCGCCGGCATTGGCCCAAATACATTGCTTCCCTCTCCTCGACTGCCGGGCAATTATGACTTTCGTAATATTTTACACGCCCGCTCCCGCTTGGCCATGTCATATCACCGACCGGGCCGCCACGCTGGTACAAAAAAAAGCCCCGTGACGGGGCTTTGGCTGTAGCGCAGCGAAGCCTTACATACGCTCGATCATCGCCTCGCCGAAAGCCGAACAGGACAACTCGTCTGCGCCTTCCATCAACCGGGCAAAGTCGTAAGTCACCTTCTTGTCGCCGATCGCCGCTTCCATGGCCTTGATCACCAGATTGGCGGCTTCCAGCCAGCCGAGGTGACGCAACATCATTTCGGCGGAGAGAATCAGCGAACCCGGATTGACCTTGTCCAGCCCGGCATACTTCGGCGCTGTACCGTGCGTCGCCTCGAAGCAGGCGTAGTGGTCGGAGATGTTGGCACCCGGGGCGATGCCGATACCGCCAACCTGGGCAGCCAGGGCGTCGGAAATGTAGTCGCCGTTCAGGTTGGTGGTGGCGATGACGGAATACTTTTCGGGGCGGATGAGCGCCTCCTGGAACATGGCGTCGGCGATGCGGTCGTTGATGATGACCGGCTTCTTCGCGCCCTCGGCGGCCTCGGCCTCGGTCATGGTGAACTCGCCGAATTCCTGCGCCGCCATCTCGTAGCCCCAGGCGCGGAACCCGCCCTCGGTGAACTTCATGATGTTGCCCTTGTGCACCAGCGTCACGCTGGGCCGCTTCTGGTCGATGGCGAACTTCACCGCGCGCCGGGCCAGGCGCTTGCAACCGGCTTCGGTCATGGGCTTTATGCCGATGGCGCAGAGGTCGTCGAGCTTGGCGCCCATTTCATCGCGCAGAAAGGCCACCACGCGCTTGGCCTCTGGCGTGCCCGCCTCCCACTCGATGCCCGCGTAAACGTCCTCGGTGTTCTCGCGGAAGATCACCATGTCCACGCGCTCCGGGTGCTTCACGGGGCTCTCTATGCCGGGGAAGTATTTGATGGGCCGGATGCAGGCGTAGAGGTCGAACATTTGGCGCAAGGTGACGTTCAGGCTGCGGAAGCCCTTGCCCACGGGCGTTCCCAGCGGGCCCTTCATGGCCAGCTCCGCGCCTTTGAGGGCGTCGAGGGTAGCCTGGGGCAGGTTCTCGCCCGTTTCGCGCAGGGCCTTTTCGCCCGCCAGAATCTCCTTCCACACGAGCTTCTTCTCGCTGCCGTAGGCCTTGGCCACCGCCGCGTCGATGACGGGCCTGCCCGCCGCCCAGACCTCCGGCCCGATGCCGTCGCCCTCGATGAAATATACGACCTTCTCCACCATGATGCCTCCCGAAGAAAATTCGCGGGCCTGCGCTGCAAAAGGGGCGCGGTCCGCGTGCCACTCCTGATAGCCGGGCTTCGGCCTCAAGGCAAGGGCCAGGGCGCGCGCGGCGGCGCTGTTGACAATTGCCGGGACGCAAAGTAAGCACCCACCATGTTCAGAAGCATGATGCATATTCCCAGCCGAGGCTGGTGGCGCTGGTGGCAGAGTAATTGAAGCCGCTTGCCTGACGGATGCTCAACTCTTGGGCCGCGGAACTTCAAAGCCGTGGCCTTTTTTTGTGCCGAAACCACAGCCCCCGGCCAGGTTCAAGGCACGGCCCAACACCACGAGGAGGACGTACATGGAGACCAGAATCAACCTTTCCCAGAAGGATATGCCCCAGGCGTGGTACAACGCCCTGCCGGACCTGCCCACCCCGCTGGCCCCCCCGCGCGACCCGGTGACCAAGGAGATTTTGACCCCGGAGCAGCTGGAGCCCATCTTCGCCAAAGAACTCATCAAGCAGGAGATGAGCTCCGAGCGCTTGATCGAGATCCCCGAGCCGGTGCAGGACATTTATCGCCTGTTCCGCCCCACGCCGTTGGTGCGCGCCGTGCGTTTGGAGAAGGCCATCGGCTCCAAGTGCCGCATCTACTACAAAAACGAGTCCGTGTCGCCTGCCGGTTCGCACAAGACCAACACCAGCGTTCCGCAGGTGTATTACAACAAGCGCGAGGGCGTGAAGCGGCTCTCCACCGAGACAGGCGCTGGCCAGTGGGGCACTGCGCTCTCCTTCGCGTGCGGCATGTTCGACATGACCTGCACGGTGTACATGGTCAAAGTGAGCTTTGAACAAAAGCCCTACCGCAAGATTCTCATCAACAGCTACGGCGGCGAAATCTTCCCCTCCCCCTCGGAGCAGACCAACGCGGGCCGCGCCATGCTCGCCAAAGACCCCGGCTGCAAAGGCAGCCTGGGCCTGGCAATCAGCGAGGCCGTGGAAGACGCCGCCACCCACGACGACACCAAGTACACCCTGGGCAGCGTGCTGAACCACGTTTTGCTGCACCAGACCGTCGTCGGCCTGGAGACGGAGAAGCAGCTGGCCATGATTGGCGAGAAGCCGGACTATCTGGTGGCCTGCGTGGGCGGCGG
>DDWF01000104.1 GCA_002345845.1 Betaproteobacteria bacterium UBA2293
TGTAGTTGGCGATGTAGTTGAGGATGGCCAGATCGGAATTGGGCTTGAAGATCAGCTCGTTGTCGGCCAGTTCGCAGGAGCGATGAGTGAAGGTCGACAGCACGTGAATCTTGACCTGCTTGGCGGTCAACCGGCGGTCGGTGATGCGCGACCAGAGGANNGCATCTCGGCCATGTTCGAGCCCCACAGCGCGAAGACGTCGGCGTGCTCGATGTCGTCGTAGCAGCCCATCGGTTCGTCGATGCCGAAAGTGCGCATGAAGCCGACGACGGCCGAGGCCATGCAGTGGCGGGCATTGGGGTCGAGGTTGTTGGAGCGGAAACCGGCCTTGAACAGCTTGGCCGCGGCATAGCCTTCCCAGACGGTCCACTGGCCGGAGCCGAACATGCAGATATTCTTGGGGCCACCTTCCTTCAGCGCCGTCTTGCACTTCTCTTCCATGATGTCGAAGGCCTGTTTCCAGGAAATCGGCGCGAACTCGCCGTTCTTGTCGAACTTGCCGTCCTTCATGCGCAGCAGCGGCGTCTTCAGGCGGTCGTGGCCGTACTGGATCTTCGACAGGAAATAACCCTTGATGCAATTGAGGCCGCGATTGACCGGCGCTTCCGGATCGCCCTGGGTGGCGACAATGCGCCCGTCGCGAGTGCCGACCAGCACGCCGCAGCCGGTGCCGCAGTAGCGACAGACACCCTTGTCCCAATTGACGCCATCGCTGCCCTTCTTCTGCTGCGCCGTGGCAGCGCCGGGCAGGCTGATGCCGGCCACCGTGGCGGCGGCGGCAACAGCATTGCTCTTGATGAAATCGCGCCGGGTCAGTTTCATGTCCATCATCTCAGGCCTCCTCGTCTGGATCGGTTTCGTACTGGTGATACACCAGCGAGGCCGAGAGCACACCCGGCATCTGGCGAATCGTTTCAAAATGGGAAAGGGTGGCGTCGTCGTCGGCGGATTCGATGCTGACGATCATCCGCCCGTCGTCGGCGACGGTATGCACCTCGACGCCGGCCAGCGCGGCCAGGGCCTGCTGCACGCCGGCTACCTGCGCCGGCAGCGCGCCGACGATGATGCTGGAAATGTGGATGCCCGTCGAAACCTGCCTGTCCATGCCATGCCCCCTGTTGCTGTCTGCGACAGGAGGCTACCCCTGCGCCGGGGCACTTCTTTAGCGTGGATCAAAGGCGGTGAATAACCCTATTACTTATGGCGATATGTTGACGCAGGTCAACAAAGACCAGGCAGCACCCGGCGGGCATTGGCGGTGGTCATGCTCAGCGTCGCGACCAGCGACAGGCCGCGCAGGGCCGCCAGCTCACCGGCGATACGCAGCAGCTCGCCCGGCGCGTTGCGGCCACCGGCAAGCCAGGCTGGCGGGATGTCCGGGGCGTCGGTTTCGAGGACGATGGCGTCGTCCGGCAGCGTGGCTGCCAGTTCGCGGATGCGCGTCGATCCGCTGAAGGTCATCGCCCCGCCGAAGCCCAGGGCAAAGCCGAGCTTCAGGAATTCATCGGCCTGCTGACGACTGCCGTTGAAGGCATGGGCGATGCCACCCGGAACGCGGATGCGGCGCAGGTGCTTGAGCACCTCGTCGACTGCCCGACGAACGTGGAGGATCACCGGCAGCCCGAACTCGCGCGCCAGCTTCAGTTGGGCGACGAAGAAATCGGCCTGGCGTTGCGGATCGCCATCGGCAACGTAGTGATCGAGCCCGATCTCACCGACGGCAACCGGGCGCTCACGCGCCAGCCAGCGGCGAAGTTCATCGAGATCGCCAGCCTGTGCCCGGCCCACATAAAGCGGATGAATGCCATAGGCGGCGACACATCCCGTATGACGCAGCACGCAATCGCGAACGGCAACGAAGTTGCCGACCTCGACGGCGGGGACGACGATGCGCTCGACGCCGGCCGCCCGGGCCGCCGCATGCACCGCATCGCGATCGTCGGCGAACTCGCCGGCGTCGAGATGACAGTGGGTGTCGATCAGCATTTGAGGAAGGGGAATTCGACGGCCGGCCGGCGCCGGTTGATCAGATCGGCGAGGGCCGCCGCCGAGCCGCAGGCCATGGTCCAGCCCAGAGTGCCATGACCGGTGTTGAGCCATAGATTGCCGTAGCGCGTGACGCCGATCAGCGGTCGATTGGACGGGGTGGCCGGGCGCAGGCCGCACCAGAATTCCGGCAGCCCTTCGATTTCCAGACGCGGAAAGAGCTGGCGCGTGCGCTGGATCAGCGCCTGGCAGCGCACCTCGTTGAGTTCCAGATTGTAGCCGTTGAACTCGGCGGTGCCGGCGATGCGCAGGCGATTGCCGAGGCGGGAGAAAACCAGCTTGCGCTCGTCGTCGGTCAGGCTGACAACAGGCGCCGGAGCGCCGTCGACCAATTGCAGGGTCGCCGAATAGCCCTTGGCCGGATAGACCGGCACACTGATGCCGAGCGGCCGCAGCAGGCTCGGCGAATAGCTACCGAGGGCGACGACGTAGGCATCGGCAGTCAGCAACTCCGGGCCCGCCTCGCCGGTAACGACGACACCAGCCAGCTGCCGACCGCCAGCCGCCAGCTTGTCGACACGCAGGCCATAACGGAAGGTAACACCGGCAACTGTCGCCCGGTCGGCCAGCGCCTGGGTGAACAGGTGGGCATCGCCCGACTCGTCGGAACGGGTGTAGTCACCACCGACTAGCAGGTGCCGGGCATCGGCCAGGGCCGGCTCAATCTGCAGGCAGCCATCAACATCAAGGGTGTCGCGATCAACGCCATTAGCGCGCATCAGCTGCGCGGCTTCGCTGGCGGCGGCAAATTCGCCGGGATCGGTATAGAAATGCAGGATGCCGCG
>DDWF01000106.1 GCA_002345845.1 Betaproteobacteria bacterium UBA2293
AGCCAGCGGATGGTGTTGATGTCGAGGTTGTTGGTCGGTTCGTCGAGCAGCAGGATGTCCGGATTGGCGAACAGCGCCTGGCAGAGCAGCACACGCAGTTTCCAGCCGGGCGCCACTTCGCTCATCGGGCCGTTGTGCTGTTCGGTCGGGATGCCGACGCCGAGCAGCAGTTCGCCGGCGCGCGATTCGGCGGTGTAACCATCGTATTCGCCGACCTTGCCTTCGAGCTCGGCGGCCTTCATGTAGTCGTCTTCCGTCGCTTCCGGGTTGGCGTAGATGGCGTCGCGTTCCTGGATCGCCGCCCACAGTTCCTCGTGACCCATCATCACCACGTCGAGGACGCGCATATCCTCGTAGGCGAACTGGTCCTGCTTCAGGTAGGCCATGCGCTCATGGACGTCCTTGGAAACATTGCCGGCCGACGACTCGAGTTCGCCGCAGAGGATTTTCATGAAGGTGGACTTGCCGGCGCCGTTGGCGCCGATCAGGCCGTAGCGATAGCCCTCGCCGAATTTGACATTGACGTTTTCGAACAGGGGTTTGGCCCCGAACTGCATGGTGATGTTGGCGGCGACGAGCACGGCGATTCCGATCTGCGAATTGGTAATAACAAGCGGTAAAACGAAGGGGCGAATTTTACCTGCTTTCAAGGACTTGATCCGGATCAGGGAGTATTTTGCTGCACCGCGGTGTAACATTCCGGCCGACAATAACTTGCCTTCCAGGCACCGAGACAGCCCATGGTCCCCCACCTCACCACCGCCCTTAGCGGCCCCCTCCTCGAACTCGAACGCCGCTTCCTCGACAGCAGCACGGAGATCGAACACTGGCTGCGCGGCCAGTGGCAGGAGCACACGCCGCCCTTCTATTCGTCGTGCGACCTGCGCAATTCCGGCTTCAAGCTGGCGCCAGTGGACACCAACCTGTTTCCCGGCGGTTTCAACAACCTCAACCAGGCCTTCCTGCCGCTCTGCGTGCAGGCGGCGATGAGCGCCATCGAGAAAATCTGCCCGGATGCGCGCAACCTGCTGCTGATCCCGGAGAACCACACGCGCAATCTGTTCTACCTGCAGAACGTCGCCCAGATCGCCGCCATCCTGCGCCAGACCGGCCTCAACGTGCGCCTCGGCAGCCTGCTGCCGGAAATCACCCAGCCGACGCCGATCGACCTGCCGAACGGCCAGCAACTGCTGCTCGAACCGCTGGTCCGTGGTCCGCACCGCCTTGGCCTCGACGGCTTCGATCCCTGCGCCGTGCTGCTCAACAATGACCTGTCGGCCGGCATCCCGCCCATCCTGCAGAACCTGCACGAACAGTTCGTGCTGCCGCCGCTGCACGCCGGCTGGGCGGTTCGCCGCAAGTCCAATCATTTCGCCGCCTACGATCAGGTGGCCAACGACTTCGCCAAGGAAATCGGCATTGACCCGTGGCGCATCAACCCGGCCTTCTCGGTCTGCCGCAGCATCAATTTCCACGAGCGCCAGGGCGAGGAATGCCTGGCTGCCAACGTCGCCGCCGTGCTCGACATCGTCCGCGAGAAGTACAAGGAATATGAAATCGACGAGACGCCCTACGTCGTGGTCAAGGCCGATGCCGGCACCTACGGCATGGGCGTCATGACGGTGCGCGACGCCGACGAAGTGATCGCCCTCAACCGCAAGCAGCGCAACAAGATGAGTGTCGGCAAGGAAGGTCTGGAAGTCTCCGAGGTGCTGATCCAAGAAGGCGTGCATTCCTTCGAGACGGTCAATGAGGCGGTCGCCGAGCCGGTCATCTACATGATCGACCGCTACGTCGTCGGCGGCTTCTACCGCGTCCATACCGGGCGCGGCAAGGACGAGAACCTGAACGCCCCGGGCATGCATTTCGAGCCGCTGGCCTTCGATACCGGCTGCAACCTGCCCGACTACCGTTGCGGCAATCCGGATTCGCCGCCCAACCGCTTCTACGCCTATGGCGTCGTCGGTCGCCTGGCCTGCCTCGCTGCCGCCGTCGAGCTGGAACGCACGGCCCCGGCCGCCGACTGACCGGCGTGGCCCAGCAACTCCACTTCGAAAAGCATCTGCTCGGCGGCAGCGCCCAGCCGCTGCGCCTGGCCTTCGTCACCGATCCCCTGCCCGGCATGAAGGCGTGGAAGGATTCGACCATCGCCATGATGCGGGCCGCCGAACACCACGGCCATGAGGTGTTCGCCATCGACTGCGCCAGCTTGTGCTGGCGCCGGCCGGAAGCGCACCACCCCGGCGGCGTCTATGGCGAGGCCCGGCACCTGCACCTGCGTCCGGACGATCACGACTGGCACCGCGAGACCGGCTGCGAATGGCTGCCGCTGAAAGCCTTCGACGCCGTGCTGATGCGCCGCGATCCGCCCTTCGACCGCGAATTCCTCGCCGCCACCTGGCTGCTCGAACGGGCCGAGGCCGACGGCGTCAAGGTCTTCAACCGGCCGCGGGCGCTGCGCGACCACTCGGAAAAGCTGGCCATCGCCGAATTCCCGCAATTCGCCCCGGAAACCCTGGTCGCCCGCGACCTCAACCAGTTGCAGCATTTCATCGACGAGCAGCGCGATGTCATCGTCAAGCCGCTCGACGGCATGGGTGGCAGCGGCATCTTCCGCATCCACCGCAACGATCCGAACCGCAACGTCATCCTCGAAACGCTGACCGGCGAAGGCCGGCAGACCATCATGGCGCAGCGCTTCCTGCCGGAGATCGCCCACGGCGACAAGCGCATCCTGCTGATCGGCGGCCAGGTCGTACCCTGGTGCCTGGCACGCATTCCCAAGGCCGGCGAGACGCGCGGCAACCTCGCTGCCGGCGGCACCGGCATCGCCCAGGAACTGACGGCGCGCGACCGAGAAATCGGCGAAACCCTGGCTCCGCTGTTGTTGAAGCGCGGCCTGATGCTGGTCGGCATCGACGTCATCGGCGACCACCTCACCGAAATCAACGTCACCAGC
>DDWF01000137.1 GCA_002345845.1 Betaproteobacteria bacterium UBA2293
CGAGCAACGCAGGGCTGGCGGGGGAGGTCGGCTGGCGTTGTCTGAGCCGCGCAGCGGCGAGTTTAGCCAGCCGCCCGACAGCCCGAGTAGCGCAGGGAAGCCCCGAAGGGGCCACCGACCCAGGGGTGGCTTTTTCTTTGGCTACTTTCTTTTTGCCACCAAAAAGAAAGTACGCCCGCGCCACAAGCGCGGAACCCAACGCTAGCGGAGAAACCCCCTCAAACATCCTTATACCGCCCATACGTGTAATGCGCCGCACAGGCCCCTTCAGACGAGACCATGCACGACCCCACCGGATTCTCCGGCGTACACACTGTCCCGAAGATCTTGCAATCCTGTGGCCGCTTGACGCCGCGCAGGATCGCCCCGCATTCGCAGGCCTTGTGGTCGGGCACCGACTGGTAGTCGAGCGGAAAACGCTTTTCGGCGTCAAATTCGGCGAACGTGCTGCGAATACGCAGGGCCGAGTAGGGCAGCACATTCAGACCGCGCCACTCGAAGGCCTTGCGCATTTCGAAGACTTCGGCGACCAGGGCCTGCGCCTTCAGGTTGCCGTCGCGGTCGACAGCGCGCGAGAACTCGTTCTCGACTTCGGCGCGGCCTTCGTTGACCTGGCGGATCAGCATCTTGATCGCCTGCATCACGTCGAGCGGTTCGAAGCCGGCGATGACCACCGGCTTGCGGTATTCCTCGGCGAAGAATTCGTAGGGCCGGCTGCCGATGATCGTGGACACATGCGCCGGACCGATGAAGCCATCGAGCGGCACGGTTCCCCACTGACGGACTTCCGGCGATTCGAGAATGCTGGAAATGGCCGACGGGGTCAGTACGTGGCAACAGAGCACCGAGAAGTTCTTCAGGCCGAGCGCCGCTGCCTGCTTGATCGCCACCGCGGTCGGCGGTGTCGTCGTCTCGAAGCCGATGGCGAAGAAGACGACCTGTTTGTCCGGGTGTTTCTGCGCCAGAGCGACGGCGTCGGCGCTCGAATAAACCATGCGGATGTCGCCGCCGCGGGCCTTGGCCTTCATCAGCGACAGGCCGTCGGACGCCGGCACGCGCAGACAGTCGCCATAGGTGCACAGTGTCACGCCTTGCTCCAGCGCCAGGCGGATAGCCAGGTCGACGCGGCCGATCGGCAGCACGCAGACCGGGCAACCAGGGCCATGGATCATGCGCACGTTGTCGGGCAGCAAATCGCTGACGCCGTAACGCGAAATGGCGTGCGTGTGGCCGCCGCAGAATTCCATGAAATGGTAGCGGCGGCCGGGGTCGGCCTCGCGGTGAATGGCGTCGGCCAGACCGCGGGCAACGTCACCGTCGCGGAATTCGTCGATGTACTTCATCAGTGCTGCGTCTCGCCGGCCTGGTGAAGCTCCAGTTCGGCGAACAGCGCCAGCGTCCGCGCCGCCTCCTCGGGATCGAGCTTGTTCAGCGCGTAGCCAACATGGACGATGACGTAATCACCGGGCAACACGCCATCGACCAGGGCCAGCGAGATTTCCTTGCGCACGCCGGCCAGATCAACGACGGCCATGTCGCCGTCACGCAGTTCGACGACTTGTGCGGGGATTGCCAGACACATCAGCGATGCTCCTTGTTCAGTTCAGGCCATTGTCCGCCAGTACGGCCGGCCGCGGCAATCTCGGTCACGGCCGCCGGCCGGCCAAGCGGCGCAGGAAGCCACGCCGTGACGGTTCTTCGGTGGCGGCTGGCGGCGCGGGTTCCGCCGGCTTGGCCGGGATGGCGAAGGCGGTACGCAGCGCGTCGAGCGCCGCCTGGCGCGCGTCACCCATGTTGGCGATTCCGGTGACCGGCGCGATCAGCGGGCAATATTGATAGGGGCCGATACGCGGATCGTCGTCGGCAATGAATTGCAGGGCGCCACAGGGCAGTTCCAGATAGCGCCGCTGGCCGGCCGGAATGTCGCCCCACAGGCTGCCGCCGCCATTCACCAGAAACAGGTTGAGGAACCACGGGGTGACGACGACGCCCAGCCAATCGCCATGGTAGCGGACGAAGCCGATGGCCTCGACCTGCAGCGCCGGATTGACGAAGGGCAGGTCGTGCATTTGCGTCTGCCACACCTGCTGAAAATGGGCGGAGAGAAAGGCCGACGGATCGTCGGCATGGACTTCGGCCACCCGCACCGGCGGCGGCGCCATGGCCGGCTGGCGGAAGCCTTCGCTCACCGCGCCGCCTCCAGGTCGCGGAAATAGCCGGCGGCGTCGTAATCGCCGTCGAGCGAGGCGGCCAGCGCCGCCAACGCTTCCTCGATCAGTGCCAGCTGCTCCGGCTCGACCACTTCGCGGGCCAGGCCAAGCGCGGTCAGCACCCAGGTGCCGACCGGCTGCGGGCCGATCAGCATCATGTTCACGCGTTCGCGCCGGTCGTCGCGGACCAGCCAGGCGACATCGCCGTCGCCTTCCCATTCGACAACCTGCATCGGCACCGACAGGCACATCAGGCGGGCACTCCGGTCAGCAGGCCGCGCGCCGCCAGTTCGCCCAGCGTCAGCTCGACCAGTTCCGGCAAGCGGGCGGCGACCGCCGGCGTCAGTTCCATGCCCAACGCCAGCGATGCCGGTTCGATGCCGACGATGACGGTTTCCCGTGGCGCCCGGCCGGTCAGTTCGAGACTGGCCAGCACGTCGGCCAGGCCGATCTGGTGCGGCGACAGCTTGGTGCGGAAGAACACCGGCACTGCCGCGCCGCGCAGCACCACCGGCGTTCCGGGTGGGCGGCCGCCACGCACGCAGTCGACGACGACCAGCAGGTCGAGTCCTTCCAGCTGGTCGAGCATTTCCATGCCGCAAGTGCCGCCGTCGATCAGCTCGATTTCGTCCGGCCAGTGGCCACGGGCGGCCAGCGCTTCGACCACGCGCACGCCGACGCCCTCGTCGGAGAGCAGGATGTTGCCGATACCGAGCACGACGTTTTTGGTCATGGGTTGCCAGTTGTCAGTTACCAGTTAAAGACTGTCCCGGGCAGACGCCGCCGCCCGGAAATTGCGATGCTAACAGCTCCCAGCTGCGGTCACCGTCACCACCGGCCGCTGCTCCTCGTCGACGACATGCACGGCGCAGGCCAGGCAGGGGTCGAAAGAATGCACGGTGCGCAGCACTTCCAGCGGTTTTTCCGGATCGGCCACCGGGTTGTCGAGCAGGCAGGCCTCGTAGGCGCCGGGCTGGTCCTTCTCGTTGCGCGGGGCGGCGTTCCAGGTGGTCGGCACGACGCACTGGTAGTTGGCGATCTTGCCGGAGTCGATCACCACCCAGTGCGACAGCACGCCGCGCGGCGCTTCGTGGAAACCGACGCCCATCTGCTCGCCCTTGGGGAAGACCGGCTTGTTGAACGTCGTCAGGTCGCCCTTGGCCATGTTGGTGACCAGCAGGTCCCACTGCTTCAACATTTCGTCGGACTGCACGGCGCAGCCGACCGCGCGCGCCGCGTGGCGGCCGATGGTCGAATGCATGGCCTCCAGGCCGACCGGCGTGCCGGCGATGGTGGACACCAGTTCGAGGGCGCCGGTCGCGTACTTCTTGGTCGGCTCATGGCCGGCGGCCAGCATGTTCAGCACGCGAGCCAGCGGGCCGACCTGCATCGGCTTGCCGTAGAAGGTCGGCGACTTCAGCCAGCTGTATTTACCGTCGTCCTGGAAGTCGGTGTAGTTCGGTGTCGTCTCGCCCTTGTACGGGTGCAGCGACTGGTTGTTGCCGGCCTTGTAGTCGTACCAGGAATGCTTGACCGCCTCGCTGACGCCATCGACGAAGTACTGGTCGCCGAAGGTCTTGATCGGCTTGAAGCTGTCCAGCTTGCCGCCTTCGATGTAGCCGCCGGGCAGCGCGAACTGCGTGCCCTTGCCGTCGAGCGGGATGTCCGGCACGCACAGGTAGTCGGTGATGCCGCGGCCGACTTTGGTCCAGTCGGCGTAGAAGGCACCGATGGCGGCGACGTCCACCAGATAGACGTTCTTGACGAAGTCGTCGAGCTTGAGCATCCACTCCTTGACCGCCAGCAGGCGCTCGACGGTCAGCACCGACTGGCTGTCCAGCGACAGCGGGTTGGCGACGCCACCGACGGCGACGTTCTGGATGTGCGGCGACTTGGAGCCGAGGATGGCGACCACCTTGTTGGCGTAGCGCTGCACTTCCAGCGCCTGCAGGTAGTGGGCGACGGCGAGGAGATTGACTTCCGGCGGCAGCTTCATCGCCGGGTGGCCCCAGTAGCCGTTGGTGAAGATGCCCAGTTGGCCACCGCCGACGAAGCCGGCGAGGCGTTCTTTCACGGCGCGCATCTCGTGCTTGCCATTGCGGTTCCACGACGACAGTCTTTCGGCCAGCGCCGCGGTCTTGTCGGGATCGGCCTTGAGCGCGGAGGTGACGTCCACCCAGTCGAGCGCCGACAGGTGGTAGAAATGCACGATGTGGTCATGGATGGCGTGGGCCAGCATGATCATGTTGCGGATGTACTGGGCGTTGACCGGGATTTCCAGCTGCAGCGCGTTCTCGACCGCACGCACCGAAGCCATTGCATGCACCGTGGTGCACACGCCGCAGATGCGCTGGGTGATCGCCCAGGCATCGCGCGGGTCGCGGCCGATCAGGATGTTCTCGACGCCGCGCCACATCTGGCCGGAAGCCCAGGCCTTCTTGACGCGGCCGCCATCGACTTCGACATCGACGCGCAGATGGCCTTCGATGCGGGTAACCGGATCGATGGTGACTCGTTTGGACATATTGTTCTCCTATCCCTGAATTCAGTGGGCAGCTTCTTCGCGCGGCAGCACGGGGAAGCGGCGGGTGATGATGATGTAGCCGAGCACCTCGATGGCGAAGATGCCGATGGTGACCAGCAGTTCGGCGATTGACGGGAAGTAGGTCCAGCCGGGGCCGGTGTCGTAGCCGATCAGGAAGCCGTTGAGGCGCAGGAAGATGCCGCCGAGCATGATGGCGACGCCGGCGACGAACAGCCGGGCCGGGTTGCGGCGGGCGGCAGCGCTGCCGATCAGCAGGAAAGGCGCGGCGAACAGCAGCATCTCCAGCCAGAAGACGAATGCCTCCAGCGTCGGCGCGAAGGCGTGGCCGAAGGCGCCGCGTAGTGCCAGGTCGCCGATGCGGACCACCAGGAAGACCGCCAGCACGCCCAGCATCACGCGGGCCATCGGCTGCAGCAGGTGCATCTCGATCTGCCGACGATAGGCCGAGGCGGCGACGCAGGACTCGAACAGCACGATGCCGTAGCCGATGGTGATGGCGCTCAACAGGTAGAGCAGCGGCACCACCGGCGTCTGCCACAGCGGATTGACCTGCGTCCCCATGACCACCAGCAGCGTGCCCAGCGAGGACTGGTGCATCATCGGCAGCAGCGTGCCGAGGGCTATGACGAAGAACAGCACCTTGTTCAGCTTCTTCCTGGTGTCGCGCAGGCCGAACTTCTCGAGAAACACCGGCGAGAACTCGATCCACATGACGATGATGTAGGCGCTGATGCACAGCGCGACCTCGAACATCACCGAATTGGGATTGGCGTAGGTCGGCCAGAAGAT
The DNA here is from genome assembly GCA_002345845.1 of Betaproteobacteria bacterium UBA2293. The sequence goes on from DDWF01000137.1 coordinate 5,545, forward strand.
ATGCCAGAAGTTCCAGTAGCGGCCAAGGTCGAAAATGACCCCGACGCCGGCCAGCGTATAGCCGAACAGGCTGGCCAGCAGCGCCGGGCGGACCAGCGGGTGGTACTGGCCCTTGTTGAAGATATAGACCAGCATTGCCACCGAGAAACCGCCGCAGGCGAAGGCCGAACCGATGACCACGTCGACCACCACCCAGATGCCCCAGGGGTAGCCGTCGTTGAGATTGGTCACCGCACCCAGGCCGAAGATGAAGCGGGTGGCCAGGATCGCCACCATGACGGCGATCAGGACGCCACAGATGAAGGTCGCGGTGGTGAACAGCGGGCCGCCGACCGGTGCCGGCTGGGCATGTTGATGCGTGCTCATGTCACTGGTCTCCCTGATCGTTGCGTTCGCTGTCGTCATCCGCCACGACGTTGCGGCGGGCGACGAAAGTCAGCGCGCCGAGCACTGCCAGCGGCATCAGCAAGCCGCCGTACAGCGAGTGCTGGATGGTTTCCGAAGTCGCTGCCGACGAGCGCGGCGGCAGGTCGGGCATGCCGACTTTCTGGAACGGCACCGCCGACAGCTTCAGCACCTGGGTACCGCCGTACTCAATCTCGCCATAGACATGGCGCACATAGTTGCCGACCTGGGCTTCGTAGTGCTGATCGCGCGGCGCCTTCCAAAGGGCGGCCTGCTCGGCCGTCTCGTCGGGGGCCGGCAGGCGGCCGCGCGGCATCTTCGTCCATTGGCCGGGCTGCAGGTTGAGCCGGCGCTTGGCCTCGATGAGCAGGTCGCTGGTCCGACCGAACAGCGTCGCACCGGTCGGGCAGACTTCGGCACAGGCCGAATAATGACCGTCGGCGTAGCGCTCGCGGCACAACTCGCACTTGCCGATCTGACCGGTCGGCGAGTCGTACTGATACTTGGGAATGCCGAACGGACAGGCGGCGACGCAGTAGCGGCAGCCGATGCAGGCGTCCGGATCGTAGCCGACGACGCCGGTGACCGGATCCTTGAACATCGCCGTGACCGGGCAGGCCGAGACGCAGGACGGATCGGCACAGTGCATGCACGAGGTCTTCATGAAGGCGAAGCCGTTTTCCTCGCTGTCCTTCGTCGTCATCGTGCCGTGGCGGTACATCTTGATGATGTTGAAGGTATCGCCCGAGGTGTCCAGCGGCGAATCCCATAGCTTGTCCAAGGCGTTGAACTCGGCCGGATTGTCGTTGGCCTGCTTGCAGGCGGCGACGCAGGCCTGGCAGCCGACGCACAGCGTTGCGTCGTAGAGCAGGCCGAGCGCTTCCGGCGGTCGCTCGTGGGTATCACGGGCAACCGCCGGGCTCGGCGCGGCAGCGGCGGCCACGGCCCCCCCGGCCAGGCAACCGCGCAAAAAATCGCGTCTCGTGGTCATCTCAGACCTCCGTCGCGCTATCGGCTTTGGCTTTGTCCTGCTTCGCCTTTTCCAGCTCCTCGGCCTGATGCGACAGGCCGAGGTTGCGCGTCAGCATCGCCCCGCCCCCGGCCGCCGCCCCGGCCACCGCGGCAAGCAAGGCAGCGGCGCCGAGACTGGCGCCAGCTCCCTGTTCCTCGACGATGCGCGGCAGGTAGGAGGACGGCTCGATGTTCTTCAGCTTGGCCAGTGCATGGATTGGCTTGGCGAAACCGATGCCTTCCTCGGTGCAACCGATGCACGGATGGCCGCAAGCCACCGGCCAGGTGCCGGCGCCAGCATCACCAAACAGGATCACCGAGCAGTTGGCGTAGGTTTCCGGCCCTTTGCAGCCGAGCTTGTACAGGCAGTAACCCTGGCGGTGCCCGACATCACCGAATTCCATGGCGAAGCGGCCGGCGTCGAAATGGGCGCGGCGCTCGCAGTTCTCGTGGATCAGCCGCGAGTAGGCAAATTTCGGCCGGCCCAGGTGATCGACTTCCGGCAACTTGCCGAAGGTCAGGAAATGCACCACCGTCGACAGGAAGTTGTAGGGATTGGGCGGGCAGCCGGGAATGGTCACCACCGGCTTGCCGAGCACCTTGGCCACGCTGGAGGCGCCGGTCGGATTGGGATCGGTCGACGGCATGCCGCCCCACGAGGCGCAGGAACCGATGGCGATCACCGCCGCCGCATCGGCGGCGCATTCCTGGAGCAGCTCGATCGCCGTCTTGCCGCCGATCTTGCAGTAGATGCCGCCATCCCGGGTCGGAATGGCACCTTCAACGACCAGGATGTACTGACCCTTGTTCTCGGCCATCGCACTCAGGCGGGCGGCCTCGACCTGATGGCCGGCGGCGGCGAACAGCGTCTCGTGATAGTCGAGCGAGATGACGTCGAGAATCAGCTTTTCCAAGGTCGGATGCTCGGCGCGCAGCATCGATTCGGTACAGCCGGTGCATTCCTGGAAATGCAGCCAGATGACGCTCGGTCGCTTCTTGGTCGCCACCGCTTCGGCAACGGCGGCGTCGGCCCCTTGCGGCAGGCCCAGCGTCGCCGCCAGGGCGGCACAGAATTGCAGGAATTCCCGGCGCGTCATCGACAGGCGCTCGGCGGCGGCAGAAATGCGTGCGTCGCGCTCGAGCGCGATCAGATTGGTATTGGCCATGACCCTCCCCTCTTGATGGATGTCGGCAAGCGGCCGACCAAGCGTCTCTATTGGGAATCTGGCGTTATGAGGGGCCTATTTAGCAAATAGCGTGCTAGCCGACCGTTGTCTTTTGATTCAATGACATAGTGTCAGAATAGCGATCGACAACGGGTGATTTTGTGGAAACTTTATTTCCACCGCGTCCACTTTCCCGTAAAGCAAACTTCCGCTTCAGCTGGCAGCCAGCAGGCTCTGTCGGCCGATCCACGCCTGGCCAAGGGCGATGCCACCATCATTAGGGGGTGCCAGCCGGGCTTCCAGCAGACGCAATCCGGCCGCCCCCAGATCCCGGCGCAACGCGCTCATCAACACTGCATTGAGTGCGCAGCCACCGGCGACGGCAACGGTCGCCAGCTGCTCGCGCTGCGCCGCGGCGATGATCCACTCGGCCAGGCCGGCGGCGACCGTGGCGTGGAACAGGGCGGCGCCGAAAGCCGGTTCGCGGCAATTGAGCAGCGCCGGAATCAGCGGCGACAAGTCGAGCAACTGGCCGTCGTCAGCCAAGCGCCAGCCGCCGACCAAGGGTTCGACCGGGCCGTGGGCGGCGGCCAGGCCTTCCAGTTCCATCGCCGCCTGACCTTCGTACTGCATCTCGGCCCGTCGGCCGAGCAGGCCGGCAGCGGCATCGAACCAGCGACCGAGGCTGCTGGTCGGCGGGCAACGCAGATTGCGGGCGAGCATGGTCAGCAGCGGCCCGGCTTCGTGTTGCGGGTAGTGCTGCAACAGCCAGCCGCCAACCCGGTAGCCGAGACCGGCAGCATGCAGCGCCGCCACCGCCATGCGCCAGGGTTCGCGCGCAGCGCGGTCGCCGCCGGGCAGGGGCAGCGTCTGCAAATGGCCCAGGCGGGTGCAGGCGGCAGCATCGACACGCAGCAGTTCGCCACCCCACAGGCCGCCGTCCGGGCCAAGACCGACACCGTCGATGGCCAGGCCGAGCAACGGCTCTTCGAGGCGGTGCTCGGCGGCAACGGCAGCAATATGGGCATGGTGATGGCCGACCGCCAATACCGGCACGCCGAGTTCACTGGCCAGACGCTGCGCCAGGTGGGTCGAGGGGTAATCCGGGTGCAGGTCGTGCACGATCAGTTCCGGACGCGCCGCCAGGATCACCGGCAGGTGGGCCGCCATCTCCTCGAGGAAACCGATGGCGGCAACGTTGTCGAGGCTGCCGATATGCTGCGACAGCCAGGCGGCATCGTCCTTGACCAGGCACAGGGTGTTCTTCAGGAAACCGCCAAAGGCCAGCACGCAGGGGCCATCGCCGGCCAACGGGATGGGCAGCGGCACGTAGCCGCGGGCGCGGCGAATGAACACCGGCCCCGGCTTGATCACCGAATCGTCGCAACGGACGACGATGTCGCGATCGTGCACCAGGTAGGCGTCAGCGATGCCGGCCAGTCTTTCCAGCGCCTCGTCGTTACCGATGACCAGTGGCTCGCCGTGTGGATTGGCGCTGGTCATCACCAGCAGCAGCTCTGATGTTTCGGCGAGCCAGGCAGTGCCGGCCGGACGGCCGGCGGCTTCGTGCCAGAGCAGCAGATGCAACGGCGTCGCCGGCAGCATCGCACCGAGCCAGGCCAGGCCGGGAGCCACGCCGGGCAGCTCGGTGCTGGCCTTGGGACACAGCACCACGGGCGCTGCTGCCGAACGTAGTAGCGCTTCGGCGTCACCGTCGATACCGGCATACGCCGCCAGCGACTGCGGATTCAGGCCCATCACCGCGAACGGCTTGGCCTCGCGCTGCTTGCGCTGGCGCAGCTCGGCCACCGCTGCCGCGTTGCGCGCATCGCAAGCGAGATGGAAACCGCCCAGCCCCTTGATGACAACAATGCTTCCAGCATGAAGCAGAGCCAGCGTCGTCGCCAGCGGATCGCCGGCCAGCGGCTGGCCGACAGCATCGAGCAGGCGCAGTTGCGGGCCGCAGTCCGGGCAACAGGTGGTCTCGGCATGGAAACGGCGGTCGGCGGGCGCCGTGTATTCCTCGGCGCACGGCGTACAGAGCGGAAAGGCGGCCAGGCTGGTGCGTGTCCGGTCATAGGGAATGCCGCGGCTGACCGTGTAGCGCGGACCGCAATGGGTGCAGGTGGTGAACGGATAGCGCCAGCGGCGGCCGGCCGGATCGCAAAGATCGGCGATGCACTCGGGACAGATCGCCGCATCGGGACCGATGGCGGTGCTGACCACGCCGCTCAGGCTGTCGAGGATGGCAAAACCCTTGTCAACGTGGGTGTCGCCCGCTTCCTCGACGATGGCATCGATGCGCGCCAGCGGCGGCGCTTCCTTTGGCAGGCGGGCGAGGAATTCGTCCAGGCGCTGACCGGTGACGGCAATGCTGACCCCGGCCCCGTCGTTGCGCACCCAGCCATCGAGCCCGAGTTCATTGGCCAGCCGCCAGACGTATGGCCGGAAGCCGACGCCCTGGACGAGGCCGCGAACGCTCAGACGCCGGCCGCTCACTTGGCGGCCAGCTGCCGCTCCAGTTCAACCACCCTTCGCTTCAACGCATCGACCGTTTCCGAGCGCTTGCCGCGCTGGGCTTCGAGGCCGGAGGTGATCCAGTCGATCCAGGCGCTCATGCCCTCGCCGCGGGTGGCCGAAACGCGGAACACGGTCAGGTTCGGGTTGACCTGACGAGCGTTGGCTTCGGCCAGGTCTGCATCGAACTCGAGGTAGGGCAGCAGGTCGCATTTGTTGAGCAACAGGATGTCGGCAGCGCGGAACATGTCCGGGTATTTCAGCGGCTTGTCCTCGCCCTCGGTGACCGAGAGGATGGCCACCTTGTGGTGCTCGCCGAGATCGAAGGCGGCCGGGCAGACCAGGTTGCCGACGTTTTCGATGAGGAACAGCGACTCCTCGGCCGGCTGCAGGCGCTCGATGGCCTGGCCGACCATGTGGCCGTCAAGGTGGCAGCCCTTGCCGGTGTTGATCTGCAGCGCCGGCACGCCGGTGGCGCGAATGCGCTCGGCGTCGTTGGAGGTCTGTTGATCGCCCTCGACAACGCAGATGGCGACCCGTTCCTTGAGCAGTTCGATGGTCTTGACCAGCAGCGTGGTCTTGCCGGAGCCTGGGCTGGACACCAGGTTCAGCGCGAAGATGCCGCGATCGTCAAAGAGATTGCGGTTCTTGGCCGCATAGCCGTTGTTCTTGCTCAGGATGTCCTGCTCGATCTGCACCATGCGCGCCTGGCTCATGCCCGGCACATGGGCGCGGGCCGGGCCGTTGCCATAATCGAGATCACCGCCGAGCGCCGGCTGATGCTGGTGCTCGCCCTCGTAGCCATGCGTATGCACGTGCTCGCCGTCATGGCTGTGGGCGTGGCTGTGTTCGCGGCCGTCGGCGTGGTGATGGGTGTGGGAATGGACGCCGAGCGGCGCGTCGTCGTGGGCATGGGCGTGCTCGTCGGTGTGTTCATGCGTGTGGGTATGCACCGTACCATCGGCATGCACATGGGTATGGACATGGCCATCGCCCTCGATCTTCACTTCACCTTCACCGCAGCCGCAAACCGTACACATCGTCGTCTCCTTGTCGCCTACTCGATTTCTATTTCCTTGACCCGCATCTCGGTGCCGCCGGTCGGCTGCACCTGGTAACTACCGCACTGCGGACAGGCGCCGAAACTCTCCGTCATCGGTACCGTCGTCGCGCACGGCATGCACCAGCCACTGCCCGGCACGGCGAGAATTTCCAGCGCCGCGCCGTGGGCGATGCCGCCGTGTGTCACCGCCTCGAAGCAGAAGCGCAGTGCTTCCGGCTCGACCGAGGATAGCTGGCCGATCTCCAGAACCACCAGCTTAACCCTTTGCGCCCCTTCGCGCTGCGCCGTGTCCTCGACCAGTTGCAACACGCCTTCGGCCAGCGACATTTCATGCATCTTGCAGCTCCAGCGAATAGGGCAGGCAGGGATCGAGGGCCAGCACGGCCAGATTCAGCGCCTGCCGCGCCGCCTCCATCGAGGCGTAGCTGCGCTCGCCGAGAATTTGTTCGAGCGCCAGCGCGTCGGCGAACAGCGCATCGGTCGGCGCCCACAACTTGTAACTGACGATGCGCCCGTCGTCGACATGCGCTGCGTGGGTCAGCACACCGCGTGACGTCAGCGTCTGGCCGACCCCCCAGCCCCTGCCGCCGGCGGCGGCCACCGGATAGGGCGTGCCGGCAACGATGGCGGCAGCGGCCATCTCGGCCTCGGCCAGGCGCCGGCGACAGGCGGCGGCAACCGACGGCGGGGACAGCGCGGCAGGCCGCTGATCGACGTTACCCTGCCAGTAATCGAGCCACGCCGCCGGCGCCAGTCGCGGCTCCAGCCCCGCACCGCCCTCGTCGAGGCGGGCCAGACAGGCAGCCGCCTGAACGCGCGCCACCTTGAGCACGGCCTGCATGCGCAGCAGGCAATCGTCGTCGCCACGGGCCGCCCGCCAGGCGACGAAGGCGTCGCGGGCGTCGGGCAGACCGAGGGCCGGCGGCCAGTCGAGCAGCAGGCGCCAGAGGCTCTCGTGCAGCATTTCGCCCCACAGCTCGCCATCATCCACCGGCCGCCGCTCGGTACCTTCGGCCGCCGACAGCGCCGCCTGCGCAGCGGCGCGCTGGGCATGGGCGCAGAGGGTGAACAGATAGGGCACGGCCTTGACCACGGCTTCCGGAATCTGCTGATGAAAGAGCATGGTCACCGGCGGCCGCTGCAGGTTCACCGTCAGATCCAGCAGCCGCCCCGCACTCAAGCGGGCGCTCACCGTCAGCAGGCCGGCGGAACTCATCGCGCCAGGCCGAGGAAGGCCCTTCGTCCGGCCAGTGCCTGGGGTGCCGGAGCGGCCAGCGGGGCGGCGAACAGCGCTTCGTCGGCGGCCAGCGCCGTCAGCCGCGCCTGTTCATGGCTGGCGAATTCGAGCGCCGGAGAAAACAGCGAACACAGGTGATAGGTACCGATGCTCGCCTCTTCGGCGACGATGAACTCATAGGTGCCGGAGGGAAAGTGCCAGTCGTGCTTGCTGCCGGCGGCCAGTTGCGGCCAGGTAGCGTCTTCACCCGGCAGGCAGAGCAGGTTGATCGCCCACGGGGTGATGGTCAGACCGGCCCAGTGACCCTCGGCGGTACGGCGGAAGGGCAGCACCTCAACCAGCAGCGCCGGATTGCAGATGGCCAGGCCGGCCATGCGTGTCGCCGCGATGACGGCAAAAGCCTGCTGCAGCGTCGGCGCCGGATCGGCTGACCAAACCTTCATTCGCCCAACACCATGAACTTGTGGCGCGGGGCATCGCAGCCCGGACAGCACCAGTCGTCCGGCAGTTCGGCGAATGGTGTGCCGGGCGCAATGCCGCGGCTGTCGTCGCCGACGGCCGGGTCGTACACCCACCAGCAGATGCCGCACTCCAGCCTGTCCTGCGGCCCGACATCGAGAAAGGAACCTTCGAAACGCATGCGTCCAGCCTATACAGGCTCGGCCAGCATGTCGAGATATTCGCGCAGGCGCTCCAGCGAGTCGGCAAAATCCTCGTCGGCGGCCAGCGCCACTTCCGGCATGGCGACGACTTCGATGGAATTGAGGATCAGCGTGTCCATGCTGTTGAAGTACTGCACCCACCAAACGTTGTGCAGGCGCGTGCTGGTGATCCGGCAGTTGCCGTAGCCGCGCGACAGGATCGACACCTCGCGGTGGCCGAGCCAGCCGTAGAGGGTATCCAGATCGGCATCGCTGACCGGCAGCAGGGTCAGGTTGATGACATGGGCTGCCTCGCCGGCTTGCCAGGAGGCGGCCTGCTGGCGGATTTCCTCGACCAGCGGCGGCGCGTTCATGCAGCCCGCCGGGTAGGCCGGCGCCGGCAGGTCGGCCGTCGCCGTCTGCTGCATGGCGGTGCCAAGCACCGGCGGGATAGCACCGGTTTCCAGACGATCGACCAGGAAACGGCCATCGTCAGCCACCTCCAGCACCCGCCAGAGGCCGGCGAAGGCGGTTTCCTGGACGCGCCAGTGACGCGGCGCGGTGGTGAAGGCGCTGACCTCGCCGAAGCCGAGCGACTGGTTGATCACCTCGCGCACGGCCGGCGGCTGGGCCAGCAGGTCGACTTGCACGCCGGCGGTGAAGCCCTGTTTCTCCAGACGCTCGAGCAACTTGCCCAGCAGCTCGCTGGCGGCGGCGAGCACCTCGGGCGCCATATCATCCGGCAGGCGCGGCGCGGCGAAGCTCTGCATCTGCGGCAGCGGCAGATAGGCCGGCGCTTCGTCGCCCTGCGAGCCTGGGCCCATGGCGACGACGGAAATCGGGAAGGGACGCATTGTGCTCGGGTTCATGCGCAGGCTCCTTGCGGATTGGCGGCAATCACGGCGATACCGATCGGCTTCGGCCGGGCCGGGCCATTGAGCAGTTCGGTAATCTCGACCTGGTATTCGCGCCAGTCGCGGATGCCGTTGAGGCTGCCGAGATAGGCGCCATCGCGCAGGAAGACGACCGCCGGCGGCCGGGCGATGCCGAATTTTTGTTGCAGGACAGCCGTCACATCCGGACCGGCGACCTGGCGGACGATGGCGTCGCCGAGCGGTTTCAGCGCTTCCGACAGAATCACGCAGGCATCAAGCACTTCCAGATTGCGCTGCGGGTCTTCGGTCAGCAGCAGGGCGCAGAGGCCGGCAGGAAACTCGCCGGCAGCGTCGCTGACGCGCTGGAAGCCGTGCTTTTGCTGCAGGCGGCCGATGGCCGTTTCCAGGCGATCGAGCGCAGTCGCTCCGGGGGCAAATTGCTGGCTCATGCTGGTTTCATCCTCAGGAAATCGGGCAGTTGGGGTTCGCGGTCGAGATCGGCGAAGAAGGCCGAAAAGTCGGTGGCACCGCCCTCGGCGGCGGCCAGGGCAGAGAGCGCCGCGTCGATGGCGGCAGCCCGTTCGGCGGGAATGACCTCACGGGCGGCACCGAGAAAACCGAGCAGCCAGGTGCCCGGCGGCTGTTCGCCGACCAGGCTGATGTCGATGCGGACTTCGCCGTCGCGACTGGCGCAGCGGGCGAAATGTTCGCCGCACTCGAGCACCTGGAAGGGAATGCCGAGGCACATTCAGGCCGCCTCACCGACAAGGAACCGGGAATCGCCAATGCGGCAGGCCACTTCGGCCGAGGGCCGCTCACCTTCGTAAACATCGATGGCCAGCGCCCGGTCGGTAATGGCCTCGGCCTCGCCGCTGCGCACCTGGCCAACGACGCCCCAGCGCTCCAGCCAGTCGAGGGCCTTGTTCAGGGCCGGCACCATCTGCGCCCGCACCGAGGCGCGCAGGCTGCCGCCGTAATCTTCCAGTTCCTCGGCCTGGACGCCGAGCAGCACCAGTTCGCCGGGCAGCTTGCCGGTCAGTTCGGCGGCCATCAGTACTTCCTGGAAGCCGGTCTGGTGCAGGCTCATCTTCTTGGCACCCATGAAGCGCGGCACCTGCTCGCCGGTGACTTCGCGCAGGCTGCCCGGCGCGTCGCCATAATCGACAGCATCGAAGACCAGCAGGCAATCCGCTTCCTGCACGTAGGGCAGCAGGTAGAGACCCTGGGTGCCGCCATCCATCAGCGTCACGTTGTCCGGGAACGACCAGCCGGCGTGCAGGGCCTCGACGCAGCGCACGCCGAAGCCTTCATCAGCCCACAGGATGTTGCCAATGCCGAGGACGAGTATGCGTTTTTCCATCGCTCAGTCCTTGAACATGCGCCAGCCACTGATCATCGTCGAGATCAGCGACTGCCGGCTCATGATGTCCTCGCGGATCGCCGCATACACATGCACCAGAACGAAGGTCATCATGATCCACATGCCCAGGCGATGCAGGCTGTGCACCTGCATCGAGCCGCCGAGGGCCGGAATGACCCAGCCGAACAGCGTGTCCTGCCAACTGCCGATGCCGGCGCCTTCGCTGTACAGCGCGAAGCCGGTGAACACCATGCCGACGGCCAGCACCGTGAAGAAGAAGAACATCATCAGCTGGGCCATCGGGTTGTGGCCGACGTACTTTTTCGGCGTCTTCTCGAGGAACAGGTACCAGCGCAGCTCGAAGAAGACCTCGCTCCACCACTGGCCGTTGGTGATCGGCAGCTTGAAGATCTGCTTGGCGTGGTGGTTGCCGACGATGGCCCAGTAGACGCGTCCGAGCAGGCCGATGGCGAAGATGTAGGCGGCGGCGAAATGGGCGAAGCGGATGTAGCCGAGCAGGAAGTTGTCCGACGCTTCACCGGGCATCGTCGGCAAGGGCTTGCCGATGAAGTAGCCGGTCACCGCCAGGACCACCATGCACAGGGCGTTGATCCAGTGCCAGAGACGGACCGGGGCTTCATAGACATAGATCGAGCGGACTTGTTTACCGTGCCGCTCGGCTTCCAGCATGTCCTGTTGAGAGAGCATGTCAGTCTCCTTAGCGGACTTTCACCGAGGTCATTTCCTGGCCGTCCGGGCTCATCACGTGCGTCGAGCAGGCCAGGCAGGGATCGAAGGAATGCAGGGTGCGCAGGATTTCCAGCGGTTCGTCGGCCTTGGCCACCGGGGTGTCCATCAGGGCCGCCTCGAAGGCGCCGATCTGGCCCCGCTCGTCGCGCGGACCGCCGTTCCAGGTGGTGGGGACGACGCACTGGTAGTTGTCGATCTTGGTGTCCTTGATCTTGATCCAGTGGCCGAGGGCGCCGCGCGGCGCTTCGGTGAAGCCGGCGCCCTGGGCTTCCTTGGGCCAGGTGCTCGGTTCCCACTTCTCGATGTTCGCCGTATTCAGGTCGCCGGCCTTCAGGTTGGCCATCAGCTTGTCGAAGAAATACGACTGCTTGTGCGCCGCCCACTGGCATTCCAGGCCGCGCGCCGCAGTGCGGCCGAGGGTGGAGAACAGGGCCTGGACCGGAGCATCGAGTTCCTTGAGCAGGGCATCGACCGGCTCCTTGAATTCCGGATTGCCCTGGGCGTAGCCGATGATGTAGCGGGCCAGCGGGCCGACTTCCATGGCATGGCCGCGCCAGCGCGGGGCCTTGATCCAGGAGTACTTGGCGCCTTCGTCGAGTTCCTTGATGTTGGTCTTGGTGCCCTTGGTGTTCGGGCCGAGGACGAAGTTCGGCTCGGTGACGCCATCGAAGGGATGCAGGCCTTTGCTGTCGTCCGGGTACTTGTACCAGGAGTGGGCGACGAATTCCTGGATCTGCTCGGGGTCCTTGAGATCGATCTCGTGCACCTTGGACAGGTCGCCGTTGATGATGGCGCCGCGCGGCAGCAGCAGGTTGCCGGCCGAGTAGTCGTTGGCCTTGTCCGGGATGTCACCGTAGGACATGACGTTCTTCGACGACAAGCCGCCGCCGTAGAGCCAGCCCTTGTAGAACTTGGCGATGGCGATCAGGTCGGGAATGTAGACCTGCTCGGTGAACTCGATGCAGCGGTCGATGATGCTCTTGACCAGGTTCAGCCGCTCCATGTTCACTGCGCCGACCGCCCCCGCGCCTTCGAGGTTGATGGCGCAGGGCACGCCGCCGACCAACCAGTTCGGGTGCGGGTTCTTGCCGCCGAAGATGGTATGGACCTTGACGATTTCCTTCTGGAAATCGAGCGCTTCCAGATAGTGGGCGACCGCCATCAGGTTGGCTTCCGGCGGCAGCTTGTAGGCTGGGCTGCCCCAGTAGCCGTTCATGAAGGGGCCGAGCTGGCCGGATTCAACGAACTTTTTCAGGCGGTTCTGGATGTCGCGGAAATAGCCGGGCGAAGACAACGGCCACTTGGAAATACTCTGCGCCAGCGCTGAGGTCGCCTTCGGATCGGCCTTCAGCGACGAGACGACATCGACCCAGTCGAGCGCATGCAGGTGATAGAAATGCACCAGATGGTCATGCACCTGCAGGTTCAACTGCATGATGTTGCGAATGCTGTTGGCGTTTTCCGGAATCTGGATCTTCAGCGCATCCTCGACGGCGCGCACCGAGGTCAGCGCGTGGGTGCCGGTACAGACGCCGCAGATGCGCTCGGTGAAAGCCCAGGCATCGCGCGGATCACGGCCCTTGAGGATGACTTCCAGGCCGCGCCACATGGTGCCGGTGGACACGGCGTTACGGATGACGTTGTTGCTGTCGAGATTGACCTCGACGCGCAGGTGACCCTCGATGCGGCAGACCGGGTCGACAACGACGCGCTTGCCGGTGTTGTCGAGCTTGAAGCCTTGCGTTTCGTAGCTGCCCATCTCAGTTCTCCCCCTGCTTGTCATTGCTGTTGGCCGGTTCGCCGGCCTTCTGCCGGGCGCGCGCCAGTGCGGTCACCGCGGCGTGGGCGGCAATCGCCGCGCCAACCGTACCGGCAGCGGCCAGACCGACCTTGTCGGCGTTCGACTCGACGCCGAACTGTTTGATGTCAGTGACCCGGTCGTAGAACGATCCCTTGTCCCAGAACCCCTCCTCGGAGCAGCCGATACAGCCGTGGCCCGACTGCACCGGCCAGCTGACGCCGCCGTTCCAGCGCATCGAGGAGCAGGCGTTGTAGGTGGTCGGCCCCTTGCAGCCCATCTTGTAGAGGCAGTAGCCCTTGCGCGAACCTTCGTCGTCCCAGGCCTCGGCGAACTGGCCAGCATCGAAGTGGCCGCGGCGATAGCACTTGTCGTGGATGCGCTGGCCGTAGAACATCTTCGGCCGCCCCTGACGGTCCAGTTCGGGAATGCGGTCGAAGGTCAGCATGTAGGTGACGACACCGGTCATCACCTCGGCGATCGGCGGGCAGCCCGGGACGTTGATGATCGGCTTGCCGGTGATCACCTTGTGCACCGGTGTCGCCCGGGTCGGATTCGGCTTGGCCGCCTGGACGCAGCCGTAGGAGGCGCAGGCGCCCCAGGAAATGATCGCCTTGGCGTCGGCGCAGGTTTCGCGCAGCTTTTCAACAAACGGGCGACCGCCCTGGATGCAGAACATGCCGTCCTCGTTGAGCGGCGGATTGCCTTCGACGGCGACGATGTACTGGCCCTTGTACTTCTTCTTGACCTCGTCGAGGATCGCTTCGGCCTGGTGGCCGGCAGCGGCCATCAGCGTGTCGTCGTAGTCAAGCGAGAGCATGGAGAGCACGACATCCTTGGTCAGCGGATGTGCCGAGCGGATGAAGGACTCCGAGCAGCAGGTGCATTCCAGGCCATGCAGCCAGAGCACCGGCGTCCGCGGCTTGGTTTCCATGGCATGGGCGATGCGCGGCGCGGCGGCACTGCCCAGGCCGAGCGAGGTCGCCGTCAGGCTGCAGAACTTGAGGAAGCTGCGCCGGGTGATCCCCTGGCGGCGCAGCACTTCGTAGAAAGTTTCGGTCACGTTCGGTCCCCTGTTGTGGCGTTGCAATGTTTGCTGCCTTCAACGCAAGGCCCATGCCACCGTCGGAAAATCGCTTTTTCTCCATACGAATCAATATTGTGAAAATAAAATACCGACGACACCCGGAACTTGCCCAGCATCCCTTGTGGTCACACAAAATCCATAGTGGAAAGCAGCTTTTCACTTACCGCCCAGCCGCCGGATTGACACCAATCAAGCGACGGCACGCCGCCCAGGCTCTACAATCTGCAGCATGAAAGCTCTGCGCATCGCCGATCTCATCAGCCCTCAGGACGGCCAACTGCCCCCTACGGCCAGCCTGGCCGAGGCGGCAACCCTGATCATCGACAACGGTGGCTCATCCGTAGTCGTCGTCGACGACGGACGCATCGCCGGCATCGTCACCGAAGGCGACCTGCTGCACGCGCTGCGCGAACGCCGCGACCTGCAGCAAGCCCTGGCGACGGCGATGACCAGCCCGGTACTCAGCGTGCCGGCCGCCACCGATTTCCGCGCGGCCTTTCGCCTGCTGGTGGAACAGGGTCTGCGCCATCTCGTCGTCACCGATGACGACGGCCGGCCACTCGGCGTCGCCAGCGAATCGAGCATCCGCGAACGTCTGGGCACCGATTTCTTCCGCCACCTGAGCGATGTCGAATCGCTGATGGATCGGCAGTTCCCCCGCCTGCCGCCGACAGCCGGCCTGGACGAGGCGCTGACCGCCATGCAGGCGTCGCGGGCCAGTTGCACGGTGGTTGTCCATGGTCGGCAGCCACTCGGCATCCTGACTGCTCACGACGTCGTCCGCCTCTTTCTCGCTTCCGGCAACAACCCGCCGCTCAAGGACGTCATGACGACGCCGGTGATCACCATCGCCGAGGACCGACCGCTGGCTGAGGCAGCTGCGCTGATGGCCGAGCGGCGGATTCGTCACCTGGTCGTCGTCGATGCCGCCGGCAATGCCAGCGGCGTGCTCTCGGAGCACGCCCTGCTGCGCCCGCTGGAACTCGACTGGGTGGACGAGCTGATCGACGAGCAGCGCCAGCTGACCCGCTCGCGCGACACAGCCCTGCAACACAACGCCCTGGTTGCCCGTTACCAGCGTGCCCTGCTCGACAACTTCCCTTTTCCGGTCTGGCTGAAGGACACCGAATCACGCTTCCTGGCCGCCAACCAGATGCTGGCCGAAGCGCTCGGCGCCGACTCGCCTGAGGCCCTGATCGGCAAATCCGATTATGACTTTTCGCCACGTGAACTGGCCGAACACTACCGGCAGATCGACCGCGAAGTGATGGCGGACCGCCAGCCGCAGATGGTCATCGAACCGGTCTGGCTCAACCAGCGTAACGTCTGGCACGAGACCTACAAGGCACCGGTAGTCGACGCCGCCGGCAAATTGCTCGGTACCGTCGGCTTCGCCCGCGATGTGTCGCACAACAAGCGCGCCGAAGAAGGCATGCTGCTACGCAACGCGGCTCTCGCCGGATTGGCCCGTGGCGAACCAATCGCCGGCGTGCTGGAGTTGCTGGCCCTGTCGCTGGAAGCCGAATTGCCCGGCTGGCGCTGCGCCATCCTGTTCGCCGACGACGAGGGCCGGCTGCTCCATTGCGTCGCCGCTCCCAGCCTGCCGGAAGCCTGGCAGACAGCGCTGGCCAGCATCGCCATCGCCGCCGATGGACTGCCCTGCAGTCGGGCGGCCGCCCGCCGCCAGCGGGTGATCATCGACGACATCTTCACCGCCAATGTCCCCGCTACGCTGCTTGAGCTGGCCCGCCAGTCGCACTTCGCCGCCTGCGTTGCCGAGCCGCTGCTCGGCCCGGACGGCTGCCTCTACGGCAGCTTCATCGCCTACCGGCAAAGCCCCGGCCAGCCAGCCGAAGATGAACTGGCACTGCTCTCCCAGCTCGGTCAGCTGACGGCTCTGGTCATCGGCCACCAGCGCACGGCCGAGCGCCTGCGCGGCAGTCGCGACACCTTCCGCGGCATTTTCGACAGCGTCGCCGAAGCCCTGCTGGTACTCGGCGAGGATCGGCGCTTCCGCGATGCCAACCGCGGTGCCGAGGAAATGTCCGGATATCCGCGAAACGAACTGATCGGCAGTCGTTACGACGATTTCGGCATGCCCGGACTGAATGACCAGGCCGCCATCGAGCAGCACATCGCGACAGCCTTCACCGGCCAGCCGCAAGTGTTTGAGTACTGGACGCGCAGCGCTACCGGTCGCGTCTTCCCGACCGAGGTTCGCCTGCAGCCAGGCAGCTATTTCGGCCAGAACATCCTGATTGCGGCCGTCAGCGATATCACCGAGCGCAAGAATGCTGGCCTGCGTCTGGAAATCGAACATGACCTGGCCAGTACGCTGGCCACCGGCGGCAACCGCGAGGCCGTGCTCGCCGCCATCCTGCGCGCCGGTCTGCGCTTCCATGAGTTCGATGCCGGCGCGCTCTACTGGCGCCAGGCCGACGGCAGCTACCGCCTGCAAAGCCATGCCGGTCTGTCACCGGCCTGCCCGGAAACCATCGGTCATTACCCGGCCGGCAGCGTGATGGCCAGCCTGGCTGCCGGCGATGAAACCGTCTGCAATTGCCAGGCGGCCTGTGGCGAGTGCACCGACAATCGACTGCTCGACGAGCCGGCGCTGCAGCGCGAAGGACTGCGCTGCCTGGCCCTGCTGTCGATCCGGGTCGGCGGCCAGACCGAGGTCTGCCTGTTGCTCGGCAGCCGCCATTCGACGCAGATCCCGACGGCAACCCTGGCCACCCTGGAAGCCCTGCGCAGCTACTTCGGCGACAGCCTGCACCGCCTGCAGATCCAGGAGGAGACGCGCCGCCAGCAACAGAACCTGGCCGGCCTGTTCGACAGCCTGAACGACATGATCTTCATCGTTGATGGTGGCGGACGGATACTCCACCACAACCGGGCCGCCGGCGAAATGCTCGGTTACACCAGCACGCCATTGCTCGGCACGCCAGTCGCCAGCATTCTCAGCGAAGCCTATCGTGATGAAGCGGCGCGGGCGATCGCCACCATTGGCAGCCATTACAGCGGACGAGCCGTGGGGCCGCTGCTGCGCACCGATGGCAGCCGGCTGATGGTTGACGGCCGCGTCGTCAATGGTCACTGGAATGAACAGCCGGTACTGATCGGCATCGCCCAGGACATCTCCGCCCGCCTGATCGCCGAGGAACGGCAGAAGCTGGCGGCCAGCGTCTTCGAACATGCCCACGAGGGCATCATGATCACCGACCCGGTCGGCCGCATTGTCGAGGTCAACGCAACGTTCAGCGAACTGACCGGCTATACCCGTGCCGAGGCGATCGGGCACAACGCCGATCTGCTCAAGTCAGGTCATCACGACGCTGATTTCTACCGCGACATGTGGCAGACCATCCGCCGCGAGGGTTACTGGCGGGGCGAGGTGTGGAACCGCAAGAAAACCGGCGAGGTCTTCGTCGAATTGCTGACCATTTCGACGGTACGCAATCGCCAGGGTGAAATCTCCCACTTCGTCGGCATCTTCTCCGACATCACACTGATCAAGGAACACCAGAAGCGCCTCGAACATCTGGCCCATTTCGACGCCCTGACCCAGCTGCCCAACCGCATGCTGCTCGCCGATCGCATGCAGCTGGCGATGGCACAGAGCGAGCGCAGCGGCAAGATACTGGCCGTCTGCTACCTGGATCTCGACGGCTTCAAGCCGGTCAACGATCTGTACGGCCATGCCGTCGGCGACCGCCTGTTGATCGAGGTCGGCCAGCGCCTGCGCAGCTGCGTCCGCGGCGGCGACACGGTGTCCCGCCTGGGCGGCGACGAATTCGTGCTGCTCTTCGCCGATCTCGACAGCGAACGCGAAGCCGATCATGCCGTCGGCCGCGTCATCTCGACGCTGACCCATCCCTTCCAGATCGCCAGCCACGCCATCCAGATATCGGCCAGCATCGGCGTCACCCTCTTCCCGCAGGACGGTGCCGACTCCGACGCCCTGCTGCGCCATGCCGACCAGGCGATGTACACGGCCAAACAGGCCGGCCGCAACCGCTTCCATCTGTTCGATCCGGAAAACGACCGGCGAGCCCGCGCCCGCCATGAAGAAATCACCCGCATCCGCGAGGGGCTGCGCCGCGGCGAGTTCACCCTGCACTACCAGCCGAAGGTCAACATGCGGCGCGGCAACGTGGTCGGCGTCGAGGCACTGATCCGCTGGCAACACCCGGAACTCGGCCTGCTGCTGCCGGGCGACTTCCTGCCTGCCATCGAAGGCACCGAACTGGCCAGCGAACTCGGCAACTGGGTGTTATGCCAGGCCCTCGACCAGCTCGCCACCTGGGTTACGGCCGGCCTGCACCTGCCAATAAGCATCAATATTGCCGGCGAACACCTGCAACAGCCTGATTTCGTCGACCGCCTGGCCGAGGCGCTGGCCGCCCGCCCGAGCGTGGCGCCGGGCCTGCTTGAACTGGAAATTCTGGAAACCGCCGCCCTCGAAGACATCAGCCGCATCGCCGAGCTGTTCACCGCCTGCCGCCAACTCGGCGTCCGTTTCGCCCTTGACGATTTCGGCACCGGCTACTCGTCCCTCACCTATTTCCGCCGCTTGCCGGCCGAAGTGCTGAAAATCGACCAGTCCTTCATCCGCGACATGCTCGACGATCCGGAAGACCTGGCCATCGTCGAGGGCGTCATCGGCCTGACCCAGGCATTCCACCGCCAGGTGATCGCCGAGGGCGTCGAATCCGTCGAGCACGGCCTGATCCTGCTGCTGCTTGGCTGCGACGAAGCGCAGGGCTTCGGCATCGCGCGGCCGATGCCGGCGGCCGAACTGCCCGCCTGGGTCGACAACTTCCGCCCGGATGAACTGTGGAGTTCGGCGGCGGCCTTCCGCTGGTCGCGCGAAGATCTGCCGATGCTGATCGCCGAAGCCGAACACCGGCGCTGGAAAAAGAATCTGTTTGCCTGGCTCGACGGCAGCAACGAACAACCGGTGGACGTCACGCCCCACGACTGTCGCTTCGGGCGCTGGTATCACGGCCCGTTCAGCCAGCGCTATGCTGACCTGGACGGTTTTGCCGAACTGGCGGCCAGCCACGAACGCGTCCATCTCCTCGGGCGGCAGTTGCTGGCCGCGGGACGCTCACTGCCGCCGGCCGAGTCGCAGGCTTTGCGCCAGGCACTGGAAGAAGCCAGCGACGAACTGGCGGCGCACCTGCAGCAGGTGCAGGCGGAAATACTGATCGGGGCTTGAAGCCTATTCGACCAGACGGTAAGCCGGGTTGTTGAGCGCACGCACCGCCGCCAGCAAGGCGTCGACCGCCTTCGGGCGAACGAAGCCGGCACGCCAGGCGAGCGCCACACGGCGCGATGGCGGCGGCGCACGGAAGGGAATGACGCTGATCATCTCGCTGTTATAGGGGTGACGCAGGGCGCCTTCGGGCAGCACCGAGACGCCGAGACCGGACGCCACCATGCAGCGGATGGTGCCGATCGAATGGCCCAGGCGGATATCGGTTTCCGGACTGCTGACCTCTGGACAGGCGCCCAGCACCTGGTCGCGGAAGCAGTTGCCGGCCTTGAGCAGCAGCACCTCGTCGCCGGCCACTTCCTCCGGACTGATGAATTCCTTGCTTTCCCAGGGATGGCCGCGCGGCACGATGACCTTGAAGGCCTCGTCGTAGAGAGCCCGGGTCAGCACGCCGGGGACTTCGAAGGGCAGGGCGATGATGGCCACGTCGAGCGCATTTTCGCGCAGCATGTCGTCGAGGTTGGAGGTCATGTTCTCCTCGATCACCAGCGGCATTGTCGGCGCCACCGCTTTCAGCGCATGGATCAACTGGGGCAGCAGATAGGGACCGATGGTGTGGATGACACCGAGGCGCAGCGGCCCTTCCAGTTGATCGCGACCGCACAGGGCAATCTGCTTGACCTTGTCCGCCTCGCGCAGGGCCAGTTGGGCCTGCTCGACAACACGCAGGCCGACGGCGCTCGGACTGACAAAGCCCTTGCCGCGCTCGAAAAGCTGCACGCCGAGTTCATCCTCCAGGCGGGCGATGGCGACGCTCAGCGTCGGCTGACTCACGGAACAGCGTTCGGCCGCCCGGCTGAAATTACCCTCCTGGGATAACGCAACAATGTAGCGGAACTCGGTCAATGTCATCAGCATGCTCTCCACAAGGTGTCCGGTTGCCCCGGCGTCTTTTTCCAGCTATAGCCTCAACCTATAGGCGCTATAACCAAAGCCCATAAAAATCATTGACTTGGATCAATATTACCATAGCGTCAAAGGGGAGAATGAGCCAGACACTATTTCAACGAGGGAGAATACAGATGAAACGAAGCGTCCTTTCGACAGCCATCGCGCTGATTTCCGGCATCGCCATCCACACCGCTGTCCAGGCTGCCGCCGACGAGCCGATCCAGCCGATCAAGCCGCCCGCCAACATCAATCTGGGGATGGTTGAACTGGGCAAGAAGCTCTACTTTGATCCGCGCCTGTCGAAGTCCGGCTTCATCTCCTGCAACTCCTGCCACAACCTGTCCATGGGCGGTACCGACAATATCCCGACCTCGATCGGCGACAAGTGGCAGCAAGGTCCGATCAACGCCCCGACCGTCCTCAACTCCAGCCTCAACGTCGCCCAGTTCTGGGACGGCCGCGCCGCCGACCTCAAGGCCCAGGCTGGCGGCCCGATCGCCAATCCGGGTGAAATGGCTTTCTCGCACACCCTGGCGATCAACGTGCTGGAATCCATCCCCGGCTACGTCCGCGAATTCAAGCAGGTGTTCGGCAAGGACAAGATCACCATCGAGGAAGTGACGTTGGCCATCGCCGAATTCGAAAAGACGCTGGTCACGCCGAATTCCCGCTTCGACCAGTGGCTGCTCGGCAAGAAGGATGCGCTGAACGCCGACGAAATGGCCGGCTACAAGCTGTTCAAGGACAGTGGCTGCGTTGCTTGCCACAACGGCGAGGCCGTCGGCGGCAACTCCTTCCAGAAGATGGGTGTGGTCGAGCCGTACAAGACCACCGCCACCGCCGCCGGCCGCGCCGACGTCACCGGCAAGGATGCCGACCGCTTCAACTTCAAGGTGCCGACGCTGCGTAACGTCGAAATGACCTATCCGTATTTCCACGACGGCGCCGCCAACACGCTGACCGAAGCTGTCGACATCATGGGCCGTCTGCAACTGGGCAAGAAGTTCTCCAAGGACGAGAACGCCAAGATCGTCGCCTTCCTGAAGACCTTGACCGGCGACCAGCCGAGCTTCGCGCTGCCGATCCTGCCGCCGTCAACCGACGCCACGCCACGGCCGACACCGTTCTCCAAATAAGAAGCTGCAACAGGGAGCTAACGGGGGCTGCGGCCCCCGTTTTTCTTGGTGCCATTTGTTTGATCCACGCTAATCTGCCGTTAAACTTGCGCGTCCATAATTTGCCGCTGATTCTTTTCGGTTTTCCCCCTGATGCTCGAAGCTGACAATCTGGAGTGCGTGCGCGGCGAGCGCCGCCTGTTCGCAGGCCTCGGCTTTCGGCTGAACCCGGGAGAACTGCTCAACCTGCAAGGTAGGAATGGTTCCGGCAAGACCAGCCTGCTGCGCATGCTGATCGGCCTGCTGCCACCGGAAAACGGCGAGATTCGCTGGCAGGGCGAGCCGATCCGCAAGCTGGGTGACGACTATCGCGCCGATCTCTGTTATCTGGGCCACCTGAACGCCATCAAGGAAGAGCTGACGCCGCTCGAGAACCTGCTGGCCGCCGCCCGCCTGGCCGAAGAAGACCTGAGCGAGGACGATGCCATCGATGCTCTGGAGCAGGTCGGCCTCGCCGGCCGCGAGGATCTGGCCTGCAAGTACCTGTCGCAGGGCCAGAAACGCCGCGTCGCCCTGGCCCGGCTGGTCAAGGAAAAGCGACCGCTGTGGATCCTCGACGAACCTTTCGTCGCTCTCGACGTTGCCGCCGTGGACTGGCTGGCCGGCATCATTTCCGGCCACCTGCAGCGCGGCGGCCTGGCCGTGATGACCACCCACCAGCTGGTCAACATCCCGGCTGGCACCGTCCGCGAACTGCGGCTCAGTTGAGAGTGATGCGCTGATGCTGAAGATCATCCTGGCGGTCATCGGCCGCGATCTCAAACTGGCCATGCGCCGTCAGGCGGACATCGTCTCGGCCATCTTTTTCTTCATCATCGTCGTCAGCCTTTTCCCGCTCGGCGTCGGCCCCGAACCCGACCTGCTGCGCACCTTGGCTCCCGGCGTACTGTGGGTCGCCGCCCTGCTGGCGACCATGCTGTCGCTGCCGCGCCTGTTCGCCGATGACCATCGCGACGGTACGCTGGAACAACTGGCGCTGGCCCCGCACCCACTGGGCATCGTGGTTACCGGCAAAGTGATCGCTCACTGGCTAGTCTCCGGCCTGCCGCTGGCGCTGATCGCGCCGGTACTCGGCATCCAGTTCGACCTGTCCACGGAAGCCCTGCTGGTGCTGACCGGCTCCATCCTCCTCGGCACCCCGGCGCTGTCCGGCATCGGTGCCATCGGTGCGGCGCTGACCCTTGGCCTGCGCGGCGGTGGCGTCCTTCTCTCGCTGCTGGTGCTGCCGCTCTACATACCAGTGTTAATATTCGGCGCTGGCGCAGTTGATGCCACAGTGTCCGGTCTCGGGGGGGAAGGGCATTTATCACTGCTCGCTGCGCTGACTTTCGCCTCACTTGGCTTCGCCCCCTGGGCGTCGGCCGCTGCCTTGAAGATCGCCCTCGAATGAAAGACCGCTTCAACCTCTACCGCTTCGCCTCGCCAGCGACCTTCTATCCGCTGGCCGGCAAGATGATTCCCTGGTTCATCGCCGCCTCGGTCGTCTTCGGCCTGGCCGGCCTGTGGCTCGGCATGCTGGTCGCGCCGACCGACTTCCAGCAGGGCGAAGGCTACCGGATCATCTTCATCCATGTCCCGGCCTCCTGGATGTCGATGTTCATCTACCTGATCATGGCCTTCTGGGCCGCCATCGGCCTGGCCTTCAACACCCGCCTGTCGGGCATGATGTCCCAGGCGCTGGCGCCGACCGGCGCGCTGATGGCCTTCCTTTCGCTATGGACCGGCGCCCTGTGGGGCAAGCCGATGTGGGGCACGTGGTGGGTCTGGGATGCCCGGCTGACCTCGGAACTGATCCTGCTCTTCCTCTACATCGGCTACATGGCCCTGACTGCCGCCATCGATGACGTGCGCCGGGCCGACAAGGCCGGCGGCCTGCTGCTGCTGGTTGGCGTGGTCAACATCCCGATCATCTATTTCTCGGTGCAGTGGTGGAATACCCTGCACCAGGGCTCCAGCGTCAATCTGACCAAGTCCTCGATGGCCGTCACCATGCTCTGGGGCATGCTGCTGATGGCCCTCTGTTTCTGGATGTATTCGATCGCCGTCGCCCTGGCTCGCGCCCGCACCATCATGCTCGAGCGCGAGCGCCACACCGACTGGGTCCGCGCGGAACTGGCCGGAGAGCAAAAATGATCCACTGGAACAGTTTTGGTGATTTCCTCGCCATGGGCGGCTACGGCCTCTACGTCTGGGGTTCCTTCGGCGTCACCGCCCTGATCATGGTCGTCGAACCGATCCTCGTTGCCCGCCAGCGCACCAGCACCATCGCCCGCCTCAAGCGCCAGCTGCGCGCCGACGCGCGGACGGAAACCCGGAGTCAAGCAGAATGAAGTCACGTCACAAAAAACTCGCCCTGATCGGCGGCGCCCTGGCCATTGTCGGCATCATCGCCGCCCTGGTGCTGAATGCCCTGAACAGCAACATCGCCCTCTACATCTCGCCGACCGACGTCGCTGCCGGCAAGGCACCGGCCGACAAGCTGTTCCGTATCGGCGGTGTGGTCAAGGCCAACAGCATCCAGCGCCAGGCCGACGGCGTCACCATCGCCTTCATCGTCACCGACAACGAGAAGGACGTCACGGTCAATTACAAGGGCATCCTGCCCGACCTGTTCCAGGAAACCAAAGGCGTCGTCGCCCAGGGCAAGCTGACCCCCGCCGGTATCTTCGAGGCCAAGGAAGTGCTGGCCAAGCACGATGAAAACTACATGCCACCGGAAGCCGCCAAGGCCATGGAGGATGCCGCCGCCCGCGCCGCCCAGCGCACGGCTGGCGAAACGACCGGCACTGCTGCCCCGAAAGCGAGCTACTGAGCATGATTCCCGAACTCGGCCATTTCGCCCTCATCCTCTCCGCCCTGGTCGCCCTGATCCTCGGCACCCTGCCGCTGATCGGCGCCCATCGCAACCGGCAGGCCTGGATCGCCCTGGCCCGTCCGGCCACCGGCGCCATGACGCTGCTGATCGCCTTTTCCTTCCTCTGCCTGACCCAGGCCTTCGTTGCCAACGACTTCTCGGTGGTCTACGTCGCCCAGCACTCCAATTCCCTGCTGCCCGTCGAATATCGTGTCGCCGCTGTCTGGGGCGGCCACGAAGGCTCGCTGCTGCTATGGATGCTGATGCTGACCGGCTGGGCCTTTGCCGTCGCCATGCTGTCGCGCCAGTTGCCCGATGTCATGGTCGCCCGCGTGCTCGGCACGCTCGGCCTGGTCGCCTTCGGTTTCCTGCTCTTCATCCTGTTCACCTCCAATCCGTTCGAGCGCCTGCTGCCCGGTGTGGCCGAAGGCCGCGACCTCAATCCGCTGCTCCAGGACCCCGGTCTGATCATTCACCCGCCGCTGCTCTACATGGGTTACGTCGGTTTCTCGGTGGCCTTCGCCTTCGCCATCGCCGCTTTGATTTCTGGCCAGGTCGACGCCGCCTGGGCGCGTTGGTCGCGGCCCTGGACGACGGTGGCCTGGGTTTTCCTCACCCTCGGCATTGCCCTCGGGTCCTGGTGGGCATATTATGAACTGGGCTGGGGTGGCTGGTGGTTCTGGGATCCGGTCGAAAACGCCTCGTTCATGCCCTGGCTGGTCGGCACAGCGCTGATGCATTCGCTGGCGGCGACGGAAAAGCGCGGCAGCTTCAAGAACTGGACGGTGCTGCTGGCCATTTCCGCCTTCTCGTTGTCGCTGCTTGGCACCTTCCTGGTACGTTCCGGCGTCCTGACCTCGGTGCATGCCTTCGCCACCGACCCGACGCGCGGCATCTTCATCCTGATGTTCCTGATCGCCGTCGTCGGCTCCTCGCTCGCCCTGTTCGCCTGGCGGGCGCCGAAGGTCGGGCTCGGCGGGCGCTTCGGGCTGGTCTCGCGTGAGTCGCTGCTGCTCACCAACAACGTGCTGCTGGTTGTCGCCTGCGCCACGGTACTGCTCGGCACGCTTTATCCGCTGCTCATCGACGCCCTCGGCGCCGGCAAGATCTCGGTCGGCCCGCCGTACTTCAACGCCGTCTTCGTGCCGGTGATGGCGCCGGTGCTCTTCCTCATGGGTATCGCCCCCTTCGCCCGCTGGAAGGAAGCCTCGCTGCCGGAAATCCTGCGCACCGTGCGCTGGGCCTTCATCGTCGGCGTCATCGTCGCCATCGCCGTGCCGCTGGTTTATGGCCGCTGGAGTCCGCTGACCGCCCTCGGCCTGCTGCTCGCCACCTGGATCGTTGCCACCGCCTTGATCAACTTTGTGGACCGTGCCCGCCAGACACGTGGCGAGGGTTCGCTGGCCAGCGCCCTGCTGCGCCAGCCGCGCAGTTTCATCGGCATGCACCTGGCTCACATCGGCATCGCCGTCTTCGTCGTCGGCGTCACCATGGTGATGAGCTTCGAAGAGGAAAAGGACATCAAGATGGAACCGGGTGAGTCGGTGACCGTTTCCGGTTACACCTTCACCTTCCTCGGTGTCCAGGAGGTCAAGGGACCAAATTACATCGCTGCGCAGGGCCACTTCGACCTTTCCAAGGACGGCCGCTTCCTGCGCAAGATGGATCCGGAGAAGCGCAACTATTTCTCGTCAACCATGCCGATGACCGAAGCCTCGATCGATGCCGGGCTATTGCGTGACGTCTACGTCTCGCTCGGCGAACCGATCGATCGTGACCAGCCGGACGGCGCCTGGGCCGTACGCGTCTATTACAAGCCTTTCGTCGACTGGATCTGGGGCGGCTGCGTGCTGATGTCGCTCGGCGGCCTGCTCGCCATGCTCGACCGCCGCTACCGCATCCGCGCGCGGAACACCGCCAACTTGCCTGCCGGAAGCCAACAAGCATGAACCGTTACTACTGGATCCTCGGCGCCTTCGCCGCCCTCGTTGTTCTGCTCGCCGTCGGCCTCGGCCTGAACCCGCGCGACATTCCCTCGCCGCTGGTCGGCAAGCCGGTGCCGGCCTTCAAGCTGGCCGTACTGGCCAGCCCGGAGAAGACCTTCAGCCCCGAAGACCTGCGCGGCAAGCCGTGGCTGATCAACGTCTGGGCCTCTTGGTGCGTCTCCTGCCGGCAGGAGCATCCGATCCTCGTCGAATTCTCGAAGAAAGTGGATGTGCCGCTGATCGGTCTCAATTACAAGGAAGTACGCGGCGACGGCGGTTTCGACATGGGCAAGATGCCGCCCGATGAAGAAGTCAAGCTGGCACTGCAGCGTGCCAATGCCTGGCTGCGCGACCACGGCGACCCCTACCGCCTGACGGCGATGGACATCGACGGCCGGGTCGGCATTGACTTCGGCGTCTACGGCGTGCCGGAAACCTACGTTATCGACAAGGACGGCATCATCCGCATGAAGCACACCGGACCGATCACGCCGGATATCCTGGCGAAAAAGATCATGCCGCTGCTGGCGGAGCTGGGCAAATGATGCTGCGCGCCCTGATCCTCGCCCTCTGCCTGGTATCCACCGGTGCCGTCGCTTCTTCGGCCCGGGAAGCCGCCCTGGCTGCCGACCCGGTCGCCGAAAAGCGCCTGCAGGGTCTGTCCAAGGAATTGCGCTGCCTGGTCTGCCAGAACGAGACGATTGCCGATTCGAATGCCGAACTGGCGGTCGATCTGCGCCGCGAAATTCGCAGCATGATCGCCGACGGCCGTTCCGATAACGAGATTCTCGACTTCATGGTCACCCGCTACGGCGACTTCGTGCTCTACCGGCCGCCAGTCAAGGGCGTCACGCTGTTGCTCTGGGGCGGCCCGGTGGCCCTGCTGCTGCTCGGCCTCTTCCTGCTGGTCAGCTATCTGCGCCGGCGTGCCCGCCGCCTGGTCGATGCCGACCAGCCGCTGGCCCCCGCGGATGCCCAGCGTGCCGAAGCCCTGCTCAAGGAAATTGAACCCAAATGATCCAGTTTGCCATCGCCTCGACGCTGATCGTCGTGGTCATCTGCGCTTTCCTCTTCCTGCCGCTGTGGTCCGGCGGCCGTCGCACCGCCAGCCCCGGCGAGCGGCAGGCTGCCAATGTCGACGTCCTGCGCGACCAACTCGCCGATCTTGAACGCGATCGCCGCGAGGGCACCCTGGCCGAGGGAGATTTTGCGGTTGCCCGCCAGGAACTCCAGCGCCGCCTGCTCGATGAAGTCGACTCTGCCGCCGGCGAAGCGGCCGCCGTGCCCGAGGGCGGACCAAGCCGCAAGACGGCCATCGCCCTCTTGCTCCTGCTACCGGTCACCACGCTGCTGCTCTATGCCCTGCTCGGCAAACCGGAAGCACTCGACCCGGCCCGCACGGCACCACCGCCGGCCCAGGCCGCGATGACACCGGAGCAGATCGACGAGATGGTCGCCCGTCTGGCCACACGCATGGAAAGCAACCCGGACGACATGCAGGGCTGGCTGATGCTGGCCCGCTCCTACAAGTCGCTCGGCCGCTATGACGATGCCGTCAAAGCCTTCGCCAAGGCCGAGAAGGTTATCAACGACGAGCCGGATCTGCTGGCCAGCTACGCTGAAACCATCGCCATGGCCAGTGGCGAGGGACTGGCCGGCAAACCACGGCAACTGGTCGAGCGCGCCCTGAAGATCGATGCCACGCACGCGCACAGCCTGTTCCTGGCCGGCGCCGCCGCCATGCAGGCGAACGATGCCAAGAACGGCATCGCCTACTGGGAAGCCCTGCTGCCGCAAGTCGAGGCAGGTACCGAACTGGATCAGATGCTGCGTGCCGGTATCGAGAAGATGAAACAGGGCAAGTAGATGGTCGACGCCGCCCGCCGCGGTTTCCTGCGCGGCCGGTCGCGGCCACGGGCGGAACTGCGGCCGCCCTGGGCACTCGCCGAAAGCGCTTTCAGCGAACGCTGCACGCGCTGCAACGACTGCCTCAAGGCCTGCCCCGAGGGCATCATTATCAGCGGCGATGGCGGCTATCCGACCATCGATTTCAGCCGTGGCGAATGCACCTTCTGCACCGAGTGCGTGACTGCCTGCCGCCCGCAGGCGTTGCTCCGCCACGAAGGAGAAGCCCCCTGGGCATACAAGGCGAGCATCAATGACGCCTGTCTGCCGGCGCGCGGTGTCGAATGCCGCGTCTGCGGCGACTTCTGCGCTGTGCGGGCGATCGTTTTCACGCCGCGAGCCGGTGGCTGTGCGCTGCCGCAAATCGACACGCAACGGTGCACCGGTTGCGGTGCTTGCCAGGCTCCCTGCCCGACCGCTGCCATCCGTATCGGCTGAAACCGTCGCCACGGCTGCATTTCGCTGCAGCAGCCGGTTCCTTGTGCTTTAATCTGCGTAAAACACCGCTCACCGGAGATCCAGATGACTACCCAGAAATTCCGCCTCGTCACCCGCAGCGATTTTGACGGCCTGGTCTGTGCCGTGCTGCTCAACGAACTGAACCTGATCGACGACATCAAGTTCGTCCATCCGAAAGACATGCAGGACGGCAAGGTCGACATCAGCAACCGCGACATCACCACCAACCTGCCCTACGTCGCCAGCGCCCACCTGGCCTTCGACCACCATCTGTCGGAAACCATCCGCAACACCAGCGAGCGCGCCAACCACATCATCGATGCCAAGGCCCCTTCGGCGGCTCGCGTCGTCTATGACTACTACGGCGGCAAATCAGCCTTCCCGCGTGTTTCCGAGGCGATGATGGAAGCGGTGGACAAGAGCGACTCCGCCCAGTTCAGTCGTGACGAAATCCTCAACCCGGCTGGCTGGGTGCTGCTCAACTACTTGATGGATGCGCGCACCGGTCTGGGCCGCTTCCGCGACTTCCGCATCAGCAACTACGCGCTGATGATGGACCTCATCACCTACTGCCGCGACCACGATATCGACGACATCCTGGCCCTGCCCGACGTCGTCGAACGCGTCGAGCTCTACTTCGAGCATGCTGAAAAAGCCAAGGATCAGATCCTGCGCTGCGCCACTGTGTACAAGAATCTCGTCGTCCTCGACCTGCGCAACGAGGAAACCATCTGGGCCACCAATCGTTTCACGATCTACGCGCTGTTCCCGCAAACCAACATCTCGATCCACATCCTGTGGGGCGTGCAAAAGCAGAACACCGTCTTCGCCACCGGCAAGTCGATCCTCGACCGCAGCAGCAAGACCAATGTCGGCGAACTGATGCTCGAGTATGGCGGCGGCGGCCACCAGGCAGCCGGTACCTGTCAGGTTGCCAACGACCAGGCGGCGGCGACGCTGCAGGCGCTGATCGCCCGGATCAACGCCGACAGCTGACCTCAGACGTCATGCGCAGGCGCGGCAACAAGCGGGGGTGGCGAAAAGCCGAGCGCCACCATCTCCGTCTCCAGCTTGATGCGCAGGACCAGCAGCCCCTGCAGCGTCTGCCGGGCCTTGTCCTCAGCCCAGGACGCATGGTGCAGGCGGAGACAGGCGTCGATTTCCTGCCGGTTGGCCAGATCGACGCGGCAGACCGCCGCATAGTGAAGAATTTCGTGATCCAATTCGCGCAATTCGCGCTCATAATGTTCAAATCCGCTCATGGATGGAGCTTACATCCAAAGGAGTTCCCATGCACCGGCTAGTCCTGCCTGATCCGCGCAAGAATATCGAGGCGGCCTTTCAGGACATTCCCACCGCCAAAAGCTGGCTGGCCCGCCAGCCCCAGGCGCAGTCCCTGCAGACTTTGGCCGCCATCTGCTTGCAGGTGGAAGCCGTGGACGGGGGAAAACTGGCGCCCGCGCTGGCCATCGACCTCCTCGATCTGCTGCGCACCGCCGCCGTACCGCTGCTGGAAAACATCGAGACGCGCTATACGCGCAAAGCCCTGCCGTTGGCCGACGAGGAAAGGCGGATTTTCGAACTGGCCGTCCGTGTCTGGCTGCGTCTGGGCATTGCCTACCTGCGCCAGCTCGATGCGCTGCCGGCAGAAAGCCGCGGCAAGCCGCTCAATCGCGCGGCCAGCGCCCTGCGCATGGCCACTCACTGCTACTTTCTCGCCGCCTACGAATGCCCCTTGTCGCTGGACCGCCTGCTCTACGGCGTGCTCGCCGCCACCAGCGACGCCGGCCTGCTTGACCAGCCTCTGAGCGACCCGGTTTTCCCGCACCTTGGCGAATCGACCGTTGGCGGCCATCTGGCCTGGACCTTCCTGCTCCGCCTGGTCGACCCTTATCGCCTGACCGCGGCGCAGCTCACCGTAGCCAACCGGGCGATCAGCCGCTGGCGGGAGCTGGTCAGTTTCCGCAGTACCCCCGACAGCGATCCGCGCGCCCACGACATTGATCTGGCACCACTTTGCGGCGGGCAGCCGGCAGCGGGCACACCGCGCTGGCTGAGTGTGCGCTCGGTCGCCCGCAAGATCGACCAGCGCCTGACGGCGCTCAAGGCCGGCGAGTCGCCGGAATCGCTGAAGCTGGGCCGGGAGTTGTCGGCCGCCGCCTGTATTCGCCTGCTCGAGGAACTGCGGCTCAGCCTGGATGCCCATGAACGCGAGATGGCCGGCGAAAATGGCGAAATCACCCTTATTTTCGGCGGTGAACCGGCTTACGCGCTGCTCCATGGCGACTATCTCAATCGCCCGGACAGCCTGGATACCAGGAGCGCCTCGCTGGCCCATCAGCGCATGGCACTGTTTGGCTTCGACCGCGTCGAGTCTCTGGCCACCGCCGTCAAGCGCATCGAGGTACCGGGAGAGACCTGGACCATCATCGACGGCATGCTCATTCGCGCCGCCGGACAATTGACCAGCCGCCATCAGTCGCCCTGCCTGGTGGCCGCCCGCCTCGCTGGCAAGGCGCGCCTGGGCGTGCTGTTCGGCTTGCAGGTAACAGCTGGTGACGTGCTGACCGGCGGCCTGCACTGGTTCCCGGAGAGCGTCGAACCCGGCTGGCTGAAACGCACCGACCCGCTCGAGAGCGGCGCCCCGCGCACCCCGGTTTTCCTGATCCGCGAGGACGATGAGCTGTCGCTGATTCTCCCGGCCAACGTCGGCGCCCGCCTGGGCGTCGGCATTGCCATCGATGGCACCTCGGTGGCACATCTGCAGCCACGGGAAGTGCTCGAACGCGGTGTCGATTTCGTCCGCTACGCCTGCCGCGCCGGCTGAAATGAAAAAGGCCCGTCAGCAGACGGGCCTCGATGATCCAGGCCGCCGGCAGTACCCGGCGGCAGGGCCGATCACTCGAACTCGATGATGATCTGATCCACCGTCAGGCTTTCGCCGGCGGCCGCCGAGATCTTCTTGACCTTGCAGTCCTGGTCGGCCTTGAGGATGTTTTCCATCTTCATTGCTTCGATGACCGCCAGCTTCTCGCCGGCCTTGACGTCCTGACCGACCTTGACGGCGACTTCGCGGAGCAGGCCCGGCATCGGCGACATCAGGAACTTCGACAGGTCGGGCGCCTGCTTCTCCGGCATCAGCGCCAGCAGTTCGGCCGCACGGGCGCTCATGACCATGAAGTCGGCACGCGTGCCCCAATGGAACAGGCTGTACTTGGTCTTGTGCCGCTCGACCTGCAGGGTGAACTCCTCACCGTTGCAGGTACCGTTGAACAGCGATTCGCCGAGCTTCCAGTCGGAGAGGATCTCGTACTGCTCGCCCTTGTATTCAACATGGTAGCCGCCAGGAATCGGGCGCGCGATGACGCTGTGGTTCTCGTTGCCATCCGGGCTGAGGCGGACGACACACCAGTGGTCGCCGACGATACGCTCATGGCCTTGCAACTGCCCGGAGATCGAGGCGGAACGATCGGTGAAGGCGCGATAGACGTAGGCGGCGACGGAAACCAGCAGGGCCGGATCATCGTGCGGCACCATCGAGGCATCGAAGCCGGTCGGATAGTGCTTGGGGATGAAGCCAGTGTCGAAGATGCCGGAATGGAAAACCGGATGCTGCATCAGCGCTGCCTGGAACGGAATGTTCGAGGAGATGCCGCGAATGACGAAACCGTTCAACGCATCGCGCATGCGGGCAATGGCCTGCTCGCGGGTGGCGCCGTGCACGATCAGCTTGGCGATCATCGAGTCGTAATACATCGAGATTTCGCCACCGTCGTAGACGCCGGTATCGACGCGCACCTGACCGGGGATTTCCTGCGGCGGCTGGAACTTGACCAGACGACCGGTGGACGGCAGGAAGCCGCGGAACGGGTCTTCGGCGTTGAT
>DDWF01000189.1 GCA_002345845.1 Betaproteobacteria bacterium UBA2293
TAGATCATCGGCTTGTCGTAGATCGGCAGCAGTTGCTTCGATACCGACAAGGTGGCCGGGAACAGCCGGGTGCCGGAACCACCGGCGAGGATGATGCCCTTGCGTTGCGTCATTGCGGTGCTCCGTATTGTTTGCCCACCCAGTCGCGGTAGGCACCGCTGGTCACGTTGCTGACCCAGGCCTGGTTGTCGAGATACCAGCGAACCGTCTTGCGGATGCCGGTTTCGAAGGTCTCCGCCGGCTTCCAGCCNNGCTCGATCTTGCCGGCGTCGATGGCATAGCGCCGGTCGTGCCCCGGTCGATCGGTGACATAGGTGATCTGCTGGCGGTACGACTGGCCGTCGGCGCGCGGGCTGAGTTCGTCGAGGATGGCGCATAGCGTATGCACGACGTCGAGGTTCGGCTTTTCGTTCCAGCCGCCGACGTTGTAGGTTTCACCCAGCCGACCAGCTTCCAGCACGCGGCGGATGGCGCTGCAGTGATCCTTGACGTACAGCCAGTCGCGGATCTGCTGGCCGTCGCCGTAGATCGGCAGCGGCTTGCCGGCCAGGGCATTGTGGATGACCAGCGGGATCAGCTTCTCCGGGAAGTGGTAGGGGCCGTAGTTGTTCGAGCAGTTGGTGGTCAGTACCGGCAAGCCGTAGGTGTGATGGTAGGCCCGCACCAAATGGTCGCTCGCCGCCTTGCTGGCCGAATAGGGACTGTTCGGCTGGTAGGGGTTGGTCTCGCTGAACGGCGGATCGTCCTTGGTGAGCGATCCATAGACTTCATCGGTAGACACGTGCAGGAAGCGGAAGGCCGCCTTGTCAACCGAATCCAGGCCGCCCCAGTAGGCACGCGTCGCTTCGAGCAGGCGGAAGCTGCCGACGATGTTGGTCTGAACAAAATCCTCCGGGCCGTGGATGCTGCGGTCGACGTGCGACTCGGCGGCAAAATTGACGATGGCGCGCGGCCGGTACTTGGCCAGGAGGTCAGAGACCAGAGCGAAATCGCCGATGTCGCCATGGACGAAAATGTGTCGCGGATCGCCCTGCAGGCTGGCCAGGTTTTCCAGGTTGCCGGCGTAGGTCAGCGCATCAAGGTTAATGACCGGCTCATCCGCCGCGGCCAGCCAGTCGAGAACGAAATTGCTGCCGATAAAGCCGGCGCCGCCGGTAACGAGGATCATGGATGTCCGCTGACGAAACAAAGGATGCAATTTTATCGCAGCCAGCCATCATTCGTCTCGGACACGCAGAAAACTGGCGAATCGCGGCAGACCGCTGGCGGTCAGTTCGCGGTAACGGTAAGTGACCGTACTCCCGATGGACGGTGGATCGCGCCGCTGCGCATCGGTGAAACCCGTACCCAGACTGAACTGGCGACCGTCCGGCAGACGCAGGCGTAGCGCCCCGAGCTGGCCGGCGTACTTGCCCTTGCCCGGCAAATGGCCGACGACGACAGCCTCGGCATCAAGCCACGGCTTCAGTTTCAGCAGCGTGTCGCTGCGCCCGGATTCGTATGGAGCGTCGGCGCGGTGCAGCATCAGCCCTTCGCCGCCTGCCTTCAGTACCGTGGCCAGTCTGGCCTGCAGACTGGCCCGGTCGCCCACAGGCTCCTGGCGCACCGCCGCCAGCCAAGACACCCCGGCCTGAGCAACGAGGCGTTCGATGCGCCCGGCCCGCTCGCTGAAAGTGCCGTCGCCGCCCGGCAGTTCGAAGATCATGTAGCGCAGCTGGCGCCACTCCTCGTCGACCGGCACCTCGCGTCGGACGATACCGGAAAGTTGCTCGAAACGACCGCGGCCAAGCCAAAGTTCGCCGTCCAGCGGCTGTGCTGGCAGGCCTTCGAGAAACCATTTTGGCGCCTGGATCAGGTTGCCACTGCGAAAGCGCAGTTGCTTGCCGTCCCAGATCGCCCGTACACCGTCGAATTTTTCGCTGACTAGGTACTGGGTGACGTCGATGCCATCACGGTAAACATTGGCCAGCAAGATCTCGGGCGGCCCGGCGTGCAGCGGCAGGACCAACAGCGCCAACGCCAGTCCGAGGAGCAGCGCGCGCAGCCGGTGCATGGCTCAGTGCTCGCCGGCCCAGTTGCGCCGCGCCTGGCGGGCGATGCCGAAGATTTCCTCGAGGCGTTCGCCGTCGTTGGCGGCCAGTGCCGTACGCAGTTCGTCGAGCTGGGCGCGGTAGCTATCGAGTTCGCCGAGCAGCGCCACCCGGTTGGCGAGGCAGATGTCACGCCACATTTCCGGATGGCTGGCGGCGATGCGCGTGAAATCGCGAAAGCCGGAGGCGGCGAAGGTGAAGAACAGTTCGGCATCCTCGCGCACGGCGAGGTCGTGCACCAGGGCGTAGGAGAGTAGATGCGGCAGGTGGCTGACGGCGGCGAAGACGCGGTCGTGCTGTTCCGGCGTCAGTTCGTAGATGTCGGCACCGCACAGCGACCAGGCGCGCTTGATGCGGTCGAGACGGTCGTCGTTGTTTTCCGGCAGCGGGGTGACGACGACCTTCTTGCCCTGATACAGATCCCAGCGCGCCGCCGAGGGGCCGCTGTTCTCCGCCCCGGCGATCGGATGCGCCGGCACGAACTTGCCGATATGCCCCTTGAAGGCAGCACGGGCGGCAGCGACCACATCGCCCTTGGTCGAGCCGCCATCGGTGACGATGGTGTTCGGCCCGAGATATGGGGCAATGCGTTCAAAAATTTCCGGCATCTGCGCCACCGGCGTCGCCACCAGGACAATGTCGGCATCGCCGATCTCATGCCCGGGGTTGATGCCGGCGCGGTCGATGACGCCCAGTTGCTGGGCGATGCGCAGGGTGGACGGCGTGCGGCCAAAACCGACCACCTCTTCGACTGCCCCCGCCTCTTTCAGCGCCAGCGCGAAGGAACCACCGATCAGGCCGGTGCCAAAAACGACGATCTTGCCGAACTCAGGCAGGCCGGCTTCCATTCACAGCGCCTTGGCCAGAGCCTCAAGGAAGCGGGCATTTTCCGCTTCGGTACCGATGGTCACGCGCAGCCATTCGGGCAGGCCATAGCCGCCGATCGGGCGGACGATAACGCCCTGCTGCAGCAGCTTGTGGTTGACTGCCGCGGCGTTGCCGGCGCGGAAAGTGACGAAATTGCCGTGCGGCTTGATGGTTTCGAGTCCCAGCTTCGTCAAACCGGCCATGATCTGCGCCATGCCACGCTGATTCAGTTCGTAGCTGGCGGTGATGAACTCATGATCATCGAGCGCCGCGACGGCTGCTGCCAGTGCCAGATTGTTGACATTGAACGGCTGGCGGACACGGTTCATCAGGTCGGCGATTTCGGCTGAAGCCAGGGCATAGCCGACGCGCAGGCCGGCCAGGCCGAAAATCTTGGAGAAGGTGCGGCAGACGACCAGATTGGGAAAATCGGCGATCCAGCTCGCAACATCAACCCGATCAGCCGGCGGCAGGTATTCGTTGTAGGCCTCGTCGAGCACGACGACCACGTCCTTCGGCACCGTTTCGAGGAAAGCGCGCACTTCCCCATACGGCAGGAAGTTGCCGGTCGGATTGTTCGGGTTGGCGATCCAGACGATGCGGGTATCCGGCCGGATCGCGGCGCGCATGGCGGCGAGATCGTGGCCATAGTTCTTGGCCGGGGTGGCTATGAGTTCGGCACCGGTCGACAGCGTGGCCAGCGGATAGACGGCGAAGGCGTGCTGGGCGAATACCGCCGAGCGGCCGGGCGCCAGGAAGACGCGGGCGATCAGGTCGAGCACGTCGTTGGAACCATTGCCGAGGACCACCTGCCCTGCCGCCACACCGCAGCGTTCGGCGACCTTGGCGATCAGTTCGAACTGGTCCGGATAACGCTCGACACCGGCAATCGCCGCTTCGACCGCCTGCCTGGCCTTCGGACTCATGCCGAGCGGGTTCTCGTTGGAGGCCAGCTTGACGATGCTGTCGACCGGGATACCCATCTCGCGAGCCAGCTCGGTGATCGGCTTGCCCGGCTGATAGGGCGAAATGGCGCGGACGTAGGACAGGGCTTGCTCAGACAGGCTCATGGCATTTCTCAATAAACAGCGACCGGGTAAGACCCGAGTATTTTCAGGTAGGCGGCGCGGCTGCCCAGTTCTTCGAGCGCGGATTTGACCGCCGGATCATCGTGATGGCCATCGACATCGACGTAGAAGACGTATTCCCACAGGGCGTTGCGCGCCGGCCGTGATTCGAGACGCGACATCGAAACGCCAGTATGTGAGAACGGCAGCAGCAGTTCGTGCAGGGCGCCGGTGCGGTTGGGCGCCGACATGATGAGCGAGGTCTTGTCGCGCCCCGACGGACCGGCGTCGTGGCGACCGAGGACGAGGAAACGCGTGGTGTTGTTCGGCTCGTCCTCGATGTTCTCGGCCAGCTTGGGCAGGTTGTAGCGGGCCGCCGCGGCCTCGCCGGCGATCGCCGCCGCCCCGGCCTCGCCGGCCGCCAACTGGGCCGCCTGGGCGTTGCTGCCGACGGAGATGCGCTGGGCGTTAGGCAGCATGCGGTTCAGCCATTCGTGGCACTGCGCCAGCGACTGGGCGTGCGAATAGACGCGAGCGATGGCGTTCAGCTCGGTTGCGTTGGACAGCAGGTTCTGGTGGATGCGCAGCACCACTTCGCCGCAGATCTTCAGTTGCGTGCCGAGCAACAGGTCCATGGTGCGGCCGACAGCACCTTCGGTCGAGTTCTCGACCGGCACAACGGCGTAATGGGCATGGCCGGATTCGACTTCGCGGAAGACGTCGTCGATGGAAGTCTGCGGCAGCAGCCGGGCGGCGTGGCCGAAATGCTTGGTCGCCGCCGATTCCGAGAAGGTGCCGAGCGGGCCGAGGAAGGCGATGCCGAGCGGCTCTTCCAGCGACAGGCAGGCCGACATCACTTCGCGGAAGAAGAAAGTGATGTTCTCGCCCGGCAGCGGCCCGGGATTGGCGTCCTGCAGCCGGCGCAGCACCTGCGCTTCGCGTTCCGGCCGGTAGATGTGCCCGGCCTCGCCGTGTTCCGCCTTGATTTCGCCGACCTTCTGCGCGCAGCGGGCGCGTTCGTTCAGCAGTTTCAGCAGCTCGCCGTCGATACGGTCGATATCGGCGCGCACGCCGGCCAGGGCTTTCTGCAGGTCGTCGCTCATCGGTGCTTACCCGTTGCGTTTGGCGAAATCGTTCATGAAGTCCACCAGCACGCGGACAGCCTCGGCGGAAACGGCATTGTAGATCGAGGCACGCATGCCGCCGACCGACTTGTGCCCCTTCAGCCCGAGCAGCCCGGCGGTCTTGGCTTCGGCCAGGAAAGCGGCGTCGAGCTGCGGATCGGCCAGCGTGAACGGCACGTTCATCCGCGAACGGCAATCGATATCAACCGGGTTGCTGTAGAAGCCGCCGGAACCGTCGATACAGGCGTACAGCGCCTCGGCCTTGGCGGCGTTGACGGCGGCCATGCCGGCCAGCCCGCCCTGGTGCTTCAGCCACTGGAACACCAGCCCTGCGAAATAGATGCCGAAGGTCGGCGGCGTGTTCAGCATCGAGTCATGCTCGGCCATCACCGCGTAATCCATGACCGTCGGCGTGCTCAGCGGCGCCATGCCGAGCAGGTCGCGATGGATGATCACCAGCGTGACGCCGGAGGGGCCGATGTTCTTCTGGGCGCCGGCGTAGATCATGCCGAATTTCTCGACATTGACCGGGCGCGACAGGATGTGCGAGGACATGTCGGCGACCAGCGGCACGCCAGTGTCGGCGATGCGCTCGGCTGGAATCTCGACGCCGTGGATGGTCTCGTTGGTACAGACGTGCAGGTAGGCGGCGAACGGGTCGAGCTTGATTTCCTCGGCCGTCGGCAGGCGATTGAAGCCGCTGCCCTCGGTCGTTGCCGCACAGCGTACGTTACCGATACGCTGGGCTTCCTTGAAAGCCTTCTTCGACCACGAGCCGGTGACAATGTAGTCCGCCGAACGACCGGCCAGCAGGTTCATCGGGATCTGCGCGAATTGCTGCGTCGCGCCGCCCTGCAGGAACAGCACCTTGTACTGCTCGGGAATGCCCAGCAACTCGCGCAGGTCGGTTTCGGCCTGCTCGAGGATGGACATGAACTCCTTGCCGCGATGGCTCATTTCCATGACGCTGCAACCGGCACCGTGCCAGTCGAGCAATTCGGCCTGCGCCTGGCGCAGGACTTCTTCGGGAAGCGCAGCCGGTCCGGCGCTGAAATTCCACAAACGCGTCATCAGGCTTCTCCACCTTCGTTGTCAGCTGCATCATCGGCTTCCGGCGCCAGCGCTTCGCCAGCCGCTTCGGCCGGCACATCGCCTTCGGCCTCGCTGTCGGCATCGACCTCGACCACCGATTCGGCGACCTTCTCCAGGCCGGCCAGCTTTTCGCCATCGTCCAGCGCGATCAGCGTCACGCCCTGCGTCGCCCGGCCCATGCCGCGGATTTCCGCGACGCGGGTGCGGATCAGCACGCCGCCGGTGGTGATCAGCATCACCTCGTCGTTGTCATCGACCAGCTTGGCGCCGATCACCACGCCATTGCGCTCGGAATCGGCAATGGCCTTGACGCCTTGTGTGCCGCGGCCGGAATGGCGGAAGTCGGCGAGCACGGTGCGCTTGCCAAAGCCGTTCTCGGTGGCGACCAAGACCGTCTGCTGATCGGATTCGGCGACCAGCAGCGAAATCACCGTCTGTCCCGGCTGCAGCTTCATGCCGCGCACGCCGCGGGCGCCGCGGCCCATCGGGCGAACATCTTCCTCGTCGAACCAGACCGCCTTGCCGGCGTTCGAGACGAGCACG
This sequence comes from Betaproteobacteria bacterium UBA2293, assembly GCA_002345845.1. The sequence continues at coordinate 6,784 of DDWF01000189.1, forward strand.
ATGTCACTCTGGCCGGTGGTCAGCTCGACACCAATCAGATAGTCATCGTCGAGCAGGTCGACGGCGATGATGCCGGCCTTGCGCGGGTTGGA
>DDWF01000188.1 GCA_002345845.1 Betaproteobacteria bacterium UBA2293
GGCTTGATGATGGCTTCGATTTTTTTCATTGTCAGCTTCCTCGGTTCGGTTCTTAAAATTCGTCGGTATAGCGATTGGTAATAGGATACCGCCAATCCTTGCCAAAACCGCGTGGCGTGATGCGGATGCCGACCGGCGCCTGACGGCGCTTGTACTCGGCGATGCGCAGCAGGCGCACGACGCGCCGCACCGCCGCTTCGGGCAGACCGGCAGCGATGATTTCGCGCGGACTGCGATCCTCTTCCATGTAGGCACGGACGATGGCATCGAGCACTTCGTATTCGGGCAGCGAATCCTGGTCTACCTGGCCGGGTTTCAGTTCGGCCGATGGCGGGCGGACGATGATGTTCTCCGGGATGACCGCCGAGATCGTGTTGCGGTAGCGCGACAGGCGATAGACCAGGGTCTTGTAGACATCCTTGATCACCGCAAAGCCACCGGCCATGTCGCCATACAGCGTGCAGTAGCCGACCGCCATCTCCGACTTGTTGCCGGTGGTCAGGACCAGCGAACCGGTCTTGTTGGACAGCGCCATCAGGATGTTGCCGCGGATACGCGCCTGGATGTTCTCCTCGGTGGTGTCGGGCGGCAGGCCGGCGAACAATGGGTCGAGCATCGCCGCGTAGGTCTGCATGGCCGGTTCGATGGCGATTTCGTCATAGCGGACGCCGAGCCGGCGGATCATCTCGCGCGAATCGTCGAGGCTCATCTGCGCTGTGTACGGCGACGGCATCATCACCGCCCGCACCTTGTCGGCTCCCAGCGCATCGACAGCGACGCACAGCGTCAGCGCCGAATCAATGCCGCCGGAGAGGCCGATGATGGCGCCGGGGAAACCGCTCTTGCCGAGGTAGTCGCGGACACCAAGAACCAGCGCGGCATAGGCCTCGGCCTCGAGCGACAGTTCGCTGGCCAGATCCGCGGAACTCAAGCGGCCGGCGCTGAACTCGACAATACCGAGCGCCTCTTCGAATTGCGGCAGGCGCATGGACAAGCGCTGGCCGGCATCGAGGGCGAACGAGGCACCATCGAAGACCAGTTCGTCCTGGCCACCAACCAGGTTGCAATAGATGGCGGGGATGCCGGTGGCGGCGATCCGCTCGCCGAGCACCCGGGTGCGCTCCTGCTGCTTCTCCAGATGGCAGGGCGAGGCATTGAGGACCAGCATCAACTCGGCCCCGGCGGCATGGGTGGCCTCGAAAGCCCCCGGCTCCCAGATGTCGGCACAAATATTGATACCGCAGCGAACGCCATTCAGCTCGACAACACAGGTGTCGCTGCCGGGCTCGAAATAGCGCCGTTCGTCAAAGACATCGTAGTTGGGCAGGCGGCGCTTGCGATAGACCGCTCGCCGCCGGCCATGTTCGATGACGCTGGCGGTGTTGTAACAATAACCGGCGAATTCATCCGGATGACCGACGACCAGAATGATGTCGCCTGCCGCAGCCGCCAGATCATCAAGCGCCCGGCTGCAGGCGCGGTAAAAATCCGGACGCAGCAGCAGATCTTCCGGTGGATAGCCACAGAGGGCCAGCTCCGGCGTCAGCAAAACGTGTGCGCCACGGGCTTTCGCCTCGCTGGCGCACTTCAGTATGCGTTCGACGTTGCCCGTCAGGTCACCGACGGTGGCGTTGAACTGGGCAACGGCGATACGCAACATGGAGCTTAGTAGTTCGGCTTGTCTTTCGCGTCGTTGAAACGCTGGATGCCGGTCATGATCTCGTTGCGGGCGGCGTCGATGCCTTCCCAGCCGTTGACCTTGACCCACTTGCCCGGCTCGAGATCCTTGTAGTGCTCGAAGAAGTGGGCGATCTGCTTGCGCAGCAGTTCCGGCATGTCTTCAAAAGTCTTGACGTCCTTGTACAGCGGGGTGAGCTTGTCGACCGGCACGGCCAGCAGCTTGGCATCCTCGCCGCCTTCGTCGGTCATCGACAGCTGGCCGAGCGGGCGGCAGCGGACGACGACGCCCGGCGGCAGGGAGAAGGGAGCAACCACCAGCACGTCGACCGGATCGCCATCGCCAGCGATGGTGTGCGGGATGTAGCCGTAGTTGCAGGGATAGTGCATGGAGGTGGACATGAAGCGATCGACGAAAATCGCGCCGCTTTCCTTGTCAACTTCGTACTTGACCGGTTCCGAATGAGCGGAAATTTCGATGATGACATTGAAATCGTCGGGGAGGGACTTGCCGGACGGAACGTTATTAAGAGCCATTTTTGTCTCGCTGCGGTTGGGTTTGAGAATTTGTGATTATAACGCTGGCCTGGACCCGTCAGTGCCAGGCGGCCAGAAACTCCCGCCAGTGCGGGGCATCAATCCGGCCCAGCTGGGCCTTGATGAATTCGATTTCTGCCGTTTCCTCCTCGGCCGTCAGTTCGCCGCGCAGACGCCGGAAGCGGTTGTAGACCAGATAGGTGTTGACCACGTCGGTTTCGCAATAGTCGCGAATATCAGCCGCCTGGCCAGCCTGCCAGGCTTCCCAGACCTTGCTACCGTCCATGCCGAGCTTGCCGGGGAAGCCGAAGAGCTTGGCTAGGTCGTCGAGCGGCGCATTGGCGCGGGCGTTGTACAAGGCCAGCAGGTCCATCAGGTCGAGGTGACGGGTGTGGTAGCGGCTGATGTAGTTGTTCCACTTGAAATCGCGGCTGTCGGCGTAGTCGCCATCGCCGAGATCCCAGTAGCGCGGCGCCGAAACGCCGTGCAGCATGCCGCGATAGTGCAGCACCGGCAGGTCGAAGCCACTGCCGTTCCAGGAGACGATCTGCGGCGTGAATTTCTCGATGCCGTCGAAAAAACGCTGGATGATGGCGCCTTCGTCGAGCTCCGGCTCAGCCAGCGACCAGACCTTGAAGCCCTCGCCGGTGCGCAACGCACAGGAAATGCTGACGACGCGCTGCAGGTGCAACTGAATGAAATCGTTGCCGGTCTTCGCCCGCCGCTGCTGGAATGCCAGTTCGGCGACTTCGGCATCGGACAGTTCGCCGGGCAGGTCGTTGAGCCGGCGCAGACCGGCGACATCGGGAATGGTCTCGATATCGAAGACGAGAACCGGTTTCATGCCGGGAAAACGCCGGTCGACAAATAGCGGTCGCCGCGGTCGCAGATGATGCTGACGATGACCGCGTTTTCCAGTTGCTGAGCCAGACGCAGCGCGACGGCAACACCGCCGCCGGAAGAAATGCCGGCGAAGATGCCTTCCTCGACCGCCAGCCGGCGCGTCATCATCTCGGCCTCGGCCTGGCCGACGTACTCGATGCGATCAACATTGGTGTTGTCGTAGATTTTCGGCAGATAGGCTTCCGGCCATTTGCGGATGCCGGGAATCTGGCTGCCCTCTTCCGGCTGGCAGCCGATGATCTGGATCGCCGGATTGGCTTCCTTGAGGAAGCGGCTGGTACCCATGATGGTGCCGGTGGTGCCCATGCTGGAAACGAAATGGGTGATCCGGCCGGCGGTGTCGCGCCAGATTTCCGGGCCGGTGGTGCGGTAGTGAGCCTCCGGATTATCGGAATTGGCGAACTGATCGAGGACCTTGCCGATGCCCTGCTTCTCCATCGAAACCAACAGGTCGCGCGCGCCTTCCATGCCGGCTTCCCTGCTCACCAGCTGCAGTTCGGCGCCGAAGGCGCGCATGGTCTGGCGCCGCTCGATCGAGGCGTTTTCCGGCAGGATGAGGATCATCCTGTAGCCGCGCATCGCCGCCGCCATGGCGAGCCCGATGCCGGTATTGCCGCTGGTCGGCTCGA
>DDWF01000048.1 GCA_002345845.1 Betaproteobacteria bacterium UBA2293
TTACCGGCAAGCGCGGCGAACCCGCCACCATGCACGAGATCAGCGGTCGGAGCGTCGATGAAAAACGCCCGGAAAACATGATCGAGATCCTGCGCTCGATACCGGGCGTCACCGCCGACCTGTCCTCCGGCGACGAGATCAAGATCAAGCTGCGCGGCATCGAGAACCAGCGCTACATGGGCGAAAAGCCCGGCGTGGCCATCGTCATCGATGGTGTGCCGGTGTTCGAGCGCACCGGCAAGGTCAACATCGACCTCGATAACATCGAATCGATCAAGGTCATCAAGGGCGGTGCCTCCTACCTGTTCGGGGACGACGCGCTCACGGGTGCGGTCATCATCACCACCAAGCGCGGTGCGAAATACAAGGGCGTCACGGTTTCCGCCGACGCGGGTGCCTGGGGCTACAACCGTCAGTTGGTGCGTGCGGGTTTCGCCGGTGACTGGGGCAGCGGCCACCTACAGGCCACGCATCGTTCCGGCGACGATTACTACTGGCAGTCGGCCTACGCGACCGACAACATCGATGGCAACCTGCGCTTCTATCTCTCTGATACGTCCGACCTGACCTTCGGTTTCGAGAAATCGGACCGTACCAAGGACAAGCATGGCTCGGTCAAGGGTGCCACGCAGGCCAAGCTCGACCCCACAGGCGAAATCGGCCGCGACTTCACGCGCATGTATGACGTGAGCCTGCAGAAGTTCAACCTGACGTACGCCAACGATCTGACACCGAACAGCAACATCCTCGCGACCCTCTACGAATATCGGGACCAGACGGCCTACTGGTCTTCGCCGCAGCGGGTCGCCGCCAACGGCCAGTCGATCAGCGATTCCACGCCGGGCGCGCAAGATCTTTACACGACCTTGAACGATTACGATCAGGTGCAGCGTGGCTTCAAGGCCGAATGGCGCGCCAACGCCGGCAACATGGGTTGGCTGGGCGGGCTCGATATCCGGCGCAACACCTACCGGAATGACAACTCGGCCAAGGTCGATTACTGCACACGCATCGACTTTTCGTTTCCCTACACTTGCGCGCCAGCAAACTTCGTCGCCGCCGGCACGGTGCTGACCGATAACAGCACCGACGAGGCGGTCAATGCGCTTTATGGCGAATTCAAGTTCATCCCCGCGCCGCAATGGACGCTCACGCTCAACGGGCGCCACGACAACATCAAGCTCGACTTCTCCTCAGGCTCCACCAACCAAGTCGCAGCCCCCTTCAAGAAGAACAAGTCCTTTAACGTCGCCTCCTGGCGCACCGGCGCAAACTATGCGGTCGCCCAGGGCTTCGACCTGTTCGGCAACCTCTCCAGCAGCTTCAGGGCGCCGACCGCCGATCAGCTCTACAACGGCAGTCTCTCGCCCACCGGCGGCAAGACGCTCAACAACGAAAACCTGAAGCCCGAAAAAGCGCTGAACCTTGAGTTCGGCCTGCGCACCAGGACCGTAATCGCCGGCGTGGCGACCGACGTCGAGACCGCCATCTTCCAGATCGACCGCAAGGACTTCATTCTCGCCACCACTGGCCAATACAGCGCCAGCACGGCGGGCGCGCCACAGATGTACGACAACATCGGCGGCGTGCGCAACCGTGGCTTCGAGCTCTCGCTCAAGACGGACCGCAAGCGCACCTTCACCTTCGACGCCGCCTATAGCTACATCCAGGCCAAATTCACCGACTACGACAACTTCGGCCTGACGCTCGGCAACCCGTACATTCCCGCGCCAACTATCGTCGCCTATAACAACACCGGCAACGAGGTGCCACGCGTGCCGCGTCATCAGCTCAACCTGACCTTCGGCTGGCAGCCAAACGACGATTTCCGGCTCGCGCTGGAAGCCGACACGCGCTCCTGGTCGTGGGCCGACGAGATCAACCAGGAAAAATGGTCCGGCCGCACGCTGTTCAATCTGTCGGCCAACTACGACTTTCGCGAAACCGGCTTCATGGGTGCCAAGTGGTCGCTGTTCGCGCGGGTTAACAACCTGTTCGACAAGCGCTACTGGTCGGCCGCGCGCGGCACCAACGACGCATCCGACTACCTGACCGGCACCTATGACAATGTTTACAACAGCGAGGATCTATCCATCGTCGTTGGCAAGCCGCGTAGCTGGATAGCCGGCATTTCCGCGACCTTCTGAGGATGGGAAGACGATGAAAAGAACTTTGCTTTTCCTGCTCGTCGCCGGCACGCTTTCCCCGGCATGGGCGCAGCACGAGCATCATGCCGCGGCTCCCGCCGGGGCCGGCGCCCCAGCCACCGAGAGCCGCCGGCCTCCTGCTGACCGTGCCTGGACGCAGCAGCCCCTGCTGCTGCCCGGCAGAAACCCGCGCGGCGAGCGCGCCCAGGCTCTGCTTCAGCCGCGCGGTATTACTGCCGAAACAGTCACGGTGTTTGCGGCGGAAGGTCCTGCCGAGCGGCGCAAGGTCGCGTATCCGGTTTCTCCCGAGGGCGTGAAGATTGCCCCGGCCACGCCGCAGATCGGCAACTACCACTGGGTCGTCGCGCGCGAGGAAACACCCGGGGCGGTGAAGGTCGCCTCGACGGCCTGGTATTTCGGCAATCCCGGCGATTCGCCGAAGGAACTGCTGAAAGCGCCGAAGCACGAACTGGAGATCGTGCCCGATCCCTTGCCGCGCGAGCACGGCCGCTACCGCGAAAGCGAGAAGTGGCGTTTTCTGGTGCGCTTCAACGGGCAGCCACTGGCCAGCCAACCGCTGACGCTGGAAACCGAGTTCGGCTCCCGCAACAGTTTCGTCACCGATGCTGCCGGCTTCGCCACGGTGCTGTTCCCGCGCGACTTCAAGCCGGCGAAAGAGGATGGCGAGCACGCCGGCCACGGCCGGCGCTACGGCAAGTTCGTGCTGTCTGCCGAAAAGGATGCAGATGGCAAGCGCTATCTCACCGCCTTCAACCTCAGCTACGGCGAGGACGGCGACCGGAACAGGAGTCTGGGCTGGGGCGCCGCCTTCGGCCTGATCGGCATGCTGGCGGCGACGCCGCTGCTGCGCCGTCGCAACGGTGCGCAAGGAGAATCGAAGAATGCTTAAGTCACTGTTCCCGACCCTTGGCCGTTTCCGCCTCGTGGTGCAACTGGTCATGCTGTTCGTCACCGTTTATGGCAGCGTCTTCGTCGGCACCTACATGGCCGACAAGATATCGAACAACCTGCCGGCACTGTCCTGCGCCTACGACCAGATGAACGGCGGCTACTGTGTGCTGATTCCTACCCAGCACATCATCCACCACCGCATCGGCGAAGGCATCGTGCGGGCGCAACAGCTGACTTTCGGCATGGTGCTGCCGCTGCTGATGTCCTTCGTGGCCTTCTTCGCCTTCTTCTTCGTCATCGGCAAGATGTTCTGCGGCTGGGTCTGCCCGCTCGGCACCTTGCAGGAAATCGTCGGCAAGATCGGTCGCCGCTTTGGCATCGGCTTGCACCGGGTCGAGGCGACTGATCTGGGCGATGTCAAGCGGGTACGGCCGGTGAAGTGGCTGATCCTGCTCGGGCTGGTATTCCTGCTGCCATTGACGACCGGCCTCGGCGTCACGCCCCATTCGATGGGCAATCCTTTCTGCGACATCTGCCCCTCGCGCGTGGCGACCACGCTGCTCACCGGCAACACCGAGCAACTGGCTCTGCGGGTCAACGACAACGTGAGCTTCGGTCTCGGCGCCATCGCCAACCTGCTGATCGGCTTCATGATCGTCGGCGGGCTGGCCATCCGCCAGCCGTTCTGCCGCATCTGTCCGCTGCTGGCCTTCAATGCCGTATTCCAGCGGCTCTCGCCCATGCGGCTGGCCAAGCCGACGCGCGCCAACTGCGGCACCTGCCACATCTGCACCGACGCCTGCCCCATGGACATTCCCGAAATATCCAGGGAGGAAGGCCGCAAGGCCTACAACGAGGACTGCACCCTCTGCGGCCGCTGCGCCGAATACTGTCCGCAGGACGGCATCATCAAGCTCAAGTGGGGGCCGTTCGCGCTGTTCGCGTCGAGCCGCGAGTATTACAAGAACCGCGTCAAGGGCGAGTTGCCGGATGGCACGGTGAAGCCGTTGAAGTTCGCGAGGAACGCCTCCAAGCCAGCGTCAGGCACGGCGGATGCTTGAAGAACTCGCCGCCGGTCAGGTGACGCTGGCGACCGTCTGGTTGCTCGGCGTCTCGATGGGCCTGACGGCCTGCACCGTCACCTGCCTGCCGTTCATGGGCACCTGGGCGCTCGG
>DDWF01000098.1 GCA_002345845.1 Betaproteobacteria bacterium UBA2293
ATGTCGTGACCCTGGCGGGGGACACGGTCGGGCGCGGGTCGCCCGAGCTGGGCGGCATGCTCATGCACGGGCTGTTTGCCGCCCTCGGTGAAGCGACGCCCCTGCCTACCCATGTGCTGCTGTACAGCAGCGGTGTACTGCTGGCGGCCGAGGGCTCGCCGCATGTCGAGGGATTGCGAGAACTCGAACAGCGCGGCGTGAAAGTGCTGCTCTGCGGCACCTGCGTGAATTTCTACCGGAAGCAGACGGAAATCCGGGTCGGCTCGATTTCGAGCATGCTGACCATTCTCGAAGTGCAGATGCAGGCCGGCAAGGTCATCGCGCCCTGATCCCAATGGCCGCCGCCAGTTTCGACCTGCTGACCACGGTCGAGTACGGCGGCTGCTCCGCCAAGCTCGCGCCGGGGCGGCTCGCCGAGGTGCTGAAGGATCTCCGCCAGCCGGCGCATCCCGACCTGCTGGTCGACATCACCACGCAGGACGATGCGGGCGTCGTACGCCTGAACGACGCAACGGCGCTGATCCAGACTGTCGATTTCTTCCCGCCGGTGTGCGGCGACCCGCGCACTTTCGGCCGCATTGCCGCCGCGAATGCGCTCTCCGACGTGTATGCGATGGGCGGCCGCGTGCTCACCGCGATGAACATCGTCGGCTTTCCGGCGTCGCGCATCCCGCTCGAAGTGCTCGGCGAAATCCTCGCCGGCGGGCAGGAGAAGGTGCTGGAGGCCGGTGGCCTGATGGTCGGCGGCCACACCATCGACGACTGGCCGCCGAAGTACGGGCTGGCAGTGACCGGCATCGTGCATCCACAGCGCGTGATTGCCAATGCCGGTCTGCGTCCCGGCCTCGCGCTGATCCTCACCAAGCCGCTCGGCACCGGCACGCTGGTCGCCGGGCAACGCACCGGTCTCGCCGTGGACGCCGACTATCGCATCGCGCTGGAGACGATGCAGCAGCTCAACCGCGTCGGGGCGGACATCATGCAAGCCTGCGACGTGAAAGCGGGCACCGACATCACCGGTTTCGGACTCCTCGGCCACGCGATGCAGATGGCCGACGCGAGCGGCGTGACGCTGCGCATCCAGGCTTCGCGCGTGCCGCTGCTCGCCGGCGCGCAGGCGCTCGCCGAAGCCGGCTGCCTGCCGGGCGCGATGTTCCGCAATCTCGACTACGTGGAAAAGAAAGTACGCTTCGCGGCAGGGCTCGACTACAGCCTCAAGATGCTGCTGCTCGATCCGCAGACCTCCGGCGGCCTGTTCTTCGGTGTGGCGCCGGACCAGGCAGCCGCAGCCCTGGCCCGTCTGCACGATGCGGGCTATGCGTCAGCGGCGCTGGTCGGCGAAACGGTGACGCGTGCAGGACACTCGATCGAGGTCCTGCGCTAGTTCAGCACGCTTCGCGGCTTTGCCGCGCCCGAATAGCGCGGCGACAAGCATCAGCGCAATCGGATTGGCGATGCGCCTTTCATGCCGAAGGCGCCGTGATGCGAAAAGTCGGCGCTGGCGGGACGGCGCCACCACCGGCATCTTGGCGACAAAGAGGAGCCTTAACGCTTCTTATCGGTGGAAACCCTGATGGCCGTTTTTTGGCGGATGTTCAACGTGTGCGAGGTGAATCATGAGCGGAACAATCAATCTTCATGTCGGCTCGGTCGAGGATATGAGCAAGCGCTTTATCGGCGCCTGGCACAAGCTCGAACAAGGCAATGCGGTCGATGAAACCCATTTGACCTTTCTCGATCTGGAAACCATGGTCTCGACGCTATCACCCAAGCGCCTGGCGCTGCTGCGCCATGTCCGGCAACACCCGGCCGAAAACATCCCCGTGCTGGCCAAGAGCCTGGGGCGCGACTACAAGCGCGTGCATGAGGATGTCGCCACCCTGGTTCACCGGCCTGCTCCAACGCGACGCGCAAGGCATCCGCGCCCCATACGACAGCGTGCATACCGAGGTTTCGCTGTATGTGAAACGTTTGGCTGCAGCAGCCAACGCCGACGGCACCGAACCCGCAACGCTGCCCGCCGCGTGGGCGCAATGGCAAACCGATGGCCGGGCCTTCTGGCAGCAGATGGATGCCTTGGTCGAAACCCTCGACGGTCTGGACCGGACATGACGTTGTGGCGCGATACATGGCTATCGCGCCAATAAGACCCATTTGTGCGCCAAATACGATCGAGACGAGTATTTTTATGTCGCATATAAATAATAAACGCCAAATAAAAGTTAATATGTCGCATATATATTGATTTGCGACACATAAACTGCCATGCCAAAAAAAGTTTCCGAGCAAGACCTGATCTCGATCGAGCGAGAAGTCGCGGCCTTTCCCAATGGGGTAGGAATGGCCGCACTGGAAGCGTCGCTGGCAGCGTCAGGTGTTGCGATCCACCGTCGGTCGCTGCAACGCCGACTCACGCTGCTCATCGAAAACGGCCGCATCGCCGCCGCCGGAGCGCTCAAAGGCAGGGTCTATCGTCCCATCGCGACCGAGCGCGCCGCAAATGAAGATGCATCGCCCATTCCCCTCTCGGCGCTCGGCAGCGAGGTACGTAATGCCGTGGCGCGCCCCATCCAAAACCGTGAGCCCGTCGGTTATCAGCGCGAATTTCTGCTCTCTTATCCGCACGCCAGCCCCTATCTCGACCAAGCCACTCGCGATCACCTGCATCGCATCGGCCGCGCGCATCAAGGCGATTTGCCTGCCGGCACGCTTGCCCGGCAGCTTCTTGGGCGGCTGTTGATCGACCTGTCCTGGGCATCGAGTCATCTGGAGGGTAATACCTACTCCTTGCTGGAAACCGAGCGCCTGATCGCTTTCGGCCAGGCTGCCGAGGGAAAAAATACCTTTGAAACCCAGATGATCCTGAACCACAAACAGGCCATCGAGTTTCTTGTCGAATCGGTCGCGGAACTGGGTTTCGACGCTTATTCGATGCTCAACCTGCACGCCCTGCTCAGCGACAACCTGCTCGCCAACCCCGCCGCCTGTGGCCGCATCCGCCAGATACCGGTGGGCATTGGCCGTTCGGTCTACACACCGTTGGCCACCCCGCAATTGCTGGAGGAATATTTTCAGCACTTTCTCGAAATCGCCACCGGCATCGACGACCCCTTCGAACAATCCTTCTTCGCCCTGGTGCATTTGTCTTATCTGCAAGCCTTCGAAGACGTCAACAAACGCGTGGCCCGCCTGGCCGCCAACATTCCACTGATCAAACACAATCTTTGCCCGCTGTCGTTCATCGATGTGCCGACCCAGACCTATGTGGAAGGCTTGCTCGGGGTCTGTGAACTCAATCGGATCGAGCTGCTGCGCGACATCTATATCTGGGGCTACGAGCGTTCCGTCAAACGCTACCTCTCGCAGCGGGAAGAACTGGGCGAACCCGATCCGTTCCGCCTGCGCTACCGCGCCGCACTTCTGGAAGTCGTCGGCGCCGTGGTACGGCAGGACTCATCCGACATGACGCCATTCGTCGCGACCTGGGCGGACGAACATCTTCCCGAGGCGGACCGGCAGCGCTTTGTCGCCCTCGTCCATACCGAGCTGGACAGTCTGCATGAGGGCAACTTCGCCCGCTACCGAATTCGTCCATCCGAGTTCGCCGCCTGGCGGGAGAGGAAAGGCGGGCATGGCTGAGAAACTGATGAATCCCGGCTGGCGCAAGGTGAAATTTGGCGATGTGGTGCGGCTGTCCAAAGCGCGCTGTGCTGATCCACTAGCCGAAGGGGTCGAGCGGTTTGTCGGCCTGGAACATCTGGAGCCCGGCGACCTGCGCATCCGCAGTTGGGGCAACGTGGCCGATGGCGTGACCTTCACCAGCCTGTTCAAGCCCGGGCAAGTGTTGTTCGGCAAACGCCGCGCCTACCAGCGCAAGGTGGCAGTGACTGATTTATCCGGCGTCTGCTCGGGTGACATCTATGTGCTGGAAAGTAAGGATGCCAATGTGCTGCTGCCCTATCTGCTACCGTTCATTTGCCAGACCGATGCGTTTTTCGAGCATGCGGTCGGCACCTCGGCAGGCAGCCTGAGTCCGCGTACCAACTGGTCGAGTCTGGCTGAGTACGAGCTTGTACTGATGCCCATTGGTGAGCAACGTCGCTATGCCGCAAAGTTGGATCAGATGCTTGCTGTAGCAGACTCGTTATCGATGAGATTGTTCGTCTGGTTCGCTTCCCCGGCTGGCAGGACACGCTGGCTGGCGAGCGAGAGATCAAGAAGGCACTGCGCAAAGCGCTCTTCAAATACAAGCTGCATGCCGATGAGGAGTTGTTTGAGAAGGCGTACAGCTACATCCGTCAGTACTACTGAAATTTAACTGTGTGTCCGCCGGCTATTCGGCCTTGGACTAAACCGCTGACGCGGTAGTCGCAACTTGACCGCCGAGTCCAGCGGGCCGGATTCAGTGGTTCGGATTTACAGAAAGCTCCCAACGGAGAACGATGAAGTTGCTGCGTGCAGCACTTCACTCAATCCAGATAAGGAGCTTGACCATGACGCCTCTACGCCAGCGGATGCTCGAAGACATGGCGATCCGCAACCTCGCCGATAACACCCAATCGGCCTACCTCCAGCAGGTCATCGCTTACGCGCGACACTTTGACCGCTCACCGGCAGAACTCGGTCCGGAGGAGGTTCGTGCCTATCAGGTCTATTTGACGCAGACCCGAATGCTCTCGGCCAGTAGCATCAGCGTCGCGACCGGCGCGCTGCGCTTTTTGTACAAGGTAACGCTCAAGCGCCCCTGGGGTGTCGACGAGATTCCTATGCCCAAGCGACCTTTCAAGTTGCCGGTGATCCTCAGTCGTGAGGAAGTGATGCACTTCCTGGACTCGATCGGCAACCGCAAGCATCGAGCGATTCTCATGACGGCCTATGCGGCGGGCTTGCGTATCTCGGAAGCCACCCACCTCAAGGTGACCGACATCGATAGCCAGCGGATGATGCTCCGGGTCGATCAAGGCAAAGGGCGGAAGGATCGCTATGTGATGCTCTCGCCGCGATTGCTCGATGAGCTACGTGCCTACTGGAAAGCCGCCCATCCGACGCTGTGGCTGTTCCCGGGCGACCTGCCTGGTCAGCCGATCACCCGCGATGCCGTAGGGCAAGCCTGCCAGAAAGCGCACCGTGCTTCAGGTATTACCAAACCGATCACCCCGCACGCGCTGCGTCACGCCTTCGCCACCCACCTGCTTGAGTCCGGCACCGATGTCCGCACCATTCAACTCCTGCTCGGGCACCGCAGTCTGGCGACGACCTCGCGCTACCTGAAGGTTGCCACCAGCACCGTGTGCGCCACGGCCAGTCCCTTCGACTTGCTACCCAAGGTTGAGCCGCCCCCACCGACACCGACGCATCCCACTCATTTCTGAGACGGGGCGTGCGCGCCACCGGGCTCGAGGTGGCAGACATCTTCCGCCAGGCCGGGCCCAGCTACCGCCAGCACCACGCTGACGCGCTCAGTCGCGGTCAGCGCTGCGTCATGAGCGCGATCGAGCGGTGCCGCACCGCCGCGCTCGGCGGACATGTCGAGCAGTGTGATTCCTGTGGTCACCAGCGCATTGCCTTCAACAGTTGCCGAAATCGGCACTGCCCGAAGTGTCAGTCACTGGTGCGCGCGCAATGGCTGGACGATCGCCACGCCGACCTCATTCCCGTGGACTACTTCCACGTGGTTTTTACGCTACCCGAGGAGATCGCGACGATTGCGTACCAGAACAAGGCGGTGGTCTACGACATGCTGTTTCAGGCCACCGCTGAAACCTTGCGCACGATTGCGGCCGACCCCAAGCATCTGGGCGCCGAGATCGGCTTCATTGCGATCCTGCATACCTGGGGCCAGAATCTGCTGCATCATCCGCATCTGCATTGTGTGGTCCCGGGCGGTGGCCTGAGTGCCGATGGTGAGCGCTGGGTTTCGTGCCGTCCGGGTTTCTTCCTACCGGTACGCGTGCTTTCACGACTGTTTCGCCGGTTGTTTCTGGCCCAGTTACAGGCGGCCTTTGAGGCCGGGCACCTGCGTTTCTTCAACGCGCTTGAACCGCTTCAGGCACCTCGCGCGTTCGCCCGGCATCTGGCGCCCGCTCGACGCGCCGAGTGGGTGGTTTACGCCAAGCCGCCGTTTGGCGGCCCCAACCACGTCCTCGAGTATCTCGGTCGCTACACGCATCGGGTCGCCATCTCCAATAATCGTCTGATCGACTTCGTTGAGGGCAAGGTCGCCTTCCGCTGGAAAGACTACCGCCACGAGTCGCACCAGAAGGTGATGCGCCTGGAGGCGCAGGAGTTCATGCGCCGCTTCCTGCTACACGTTCTGCCGGCCGGATTCCAGCGGATCCGGCATTACGGCCTTCTCGCCAACCGGCACCGCGCGGTCAAATTAACCCGGTGCCGGCAGTTGCTCGCCGAACCCACGCCTGTCGTCGAGGCCCCGGATGTGCCGCTGGATTACCGCGACCGCTACCAGTTGCTCACCGGCAAGTCGCTGCGCGACTGCCCGAAATGCGGTCACGGTCACATGGCATGTATCGAAACCTTCCTGCCGGGTACCCTCCCACGGGGGCCGCCGCGCAATAATGGGTGAATTCACGTCCACCGCGGCAGAACGCTTCCGGCATTTCCTTGCGGAACGGCGGTCTTCCTTTTGTTGGCGCGAACGCATTCCACCGCAATGCACTCTGGCCGAGGCTGGTGCGCCCCTCAATGGGTGCTTCGCATCGGTCCGACATCCGACACGTGGCCAGGAAGTTCATCCCCGTGCTTCGACTGCACGCTTCTCGCCACCGTCAAAGCAGCGCTTCGATCCTGCCGCCTTGATTCAATCCCCATAGCGTCACCGCCTGCGCGGCGGTTCAGTCCAACAGGATTTTTAGCCTACCGGTCGCGGTGGTGGCGCTGCGCCTCTCACCGAACTCGGTACGCCGCGTCCGCCAGGCTAAAAACCCTCTGCATTAAGCTTTACATAAGGCCGATCAGGAGGCGTTCAATTTGGAATGGCTGAATGAAAACGGCCCCATTGAGGAGCCGTTGTTCAATTCCCACGAAATCTGGACTCTTGGGAGAAATCTGGATTTCAGTGGGATCCTGGTCGATCAGATATCGATATTGCGCGCATACAGGGCGTTGTCTTCGATGAATTTGCGGCGCGGTTCGACGACATCGCCCATCAGCGTGGTGAAGATTTCATCCGCGGCGATGGCATCGTCGATCTGCACCTTGAGCAGGCGGCGCACGGCTGGATCCATGGTGGTTTCCCAGAGCTGCTCGGGGTTCATCTCGCCAAGACCCTTGTAGCGCTGTTTGCCGAGATTGCGTTCGACCTCGTTGAGCAGCCATTCCATTGCGGCGGCGAAGCTCGTCACCGGCTGCGCTTTTTCGCCGCGGCGGATGCTGGCGTCTGCGCCAATCAGGCCGGCCAGCAGTTGCGCGGTCTTGCGCAGCTGCACGTAGTCGCCGGAAATCAGAAAATCTTCGTCGATGGTAGTGACGCGCAGGTTGCCGTGGCGCATCTTTTCGAGGCGCAACTGCCAGGCTTCGGCCTTTTCGTCATAGACGGCATTCACCGTCAGCTTGCCGGCCAGCGGTTCGCGCAGGGCGGCGGCGCTGGCTTGCGCGGCTGACGCGTCCGCCAGGCTGATGGCGATGTCGCCGGCGATCAGGGCATGCAGTGCCTCGGCGTCGACGAAGTCGGCCAGGCGGCGAATGATCGATTCCGAGGTCAGATAGCTGCGCGCCAGTTCCTCGAGCGTGGCGCCTTCGATGGCCGGGGCATCGCGACTTGGCAGCAGGGCCGCGCCATCGAGCGCCAGGGTCAGCAGATACTGGTTGAGTTCGTTGTCATCCTTGATGTAGCGCTCGCTCTTGCCATGCTTGATCTTGTA
>DDWF01000253.1:0-3581 GCA_002345845.1 Betaproteobacteria bacterium UBA2293
GGACCGCAGGTGATGCGCGGCTACTGGAACATGCCCGAAGAAACCGCCCGGGTTTTTTCTGCGGACGGCTGGCTCTCCACCGGTGATATTTGCCTGATGGACGAGACCGGCAGCATCCGTTTTATCGACCGCCACAAGGATGTGATCGTGGTGTCGGGCTTCAAGGTCTGGCCCAACGAGGTCGAGGAGGTGATGATGATGCTGTCCGGCGTCAAGGAGGCGGGGGTGGTGGGCGTACTCGATGAAAAAAGCGGCGAGGCGGTCAAGGTCTATCTGGTGAAGAAGGACCCGGCTCTTTCCGCCGAAGCGGTGATCGCCCATTGCAAGGCGAACCTGGCCGGGTACAAGATTCCGAAACAGGTGGAGTTTCGCGATTCGCTGCCAAAGTCTCCCATCGGCAAGATTCTGCGCAGGAAGCTGAAGGAGGAGCAAGCACCATCTGCGGAGGGAGCATGAGCGCTTTGCGTGCCATGCGTCCGGGAGCGAAGGTGTTCGGCCTGTTATTGACGGCGGCAATGCTGGCCGTTTTCACCCTGATGTTGCCGTCCATTCAGCAGCCTTTGGAATATCACAGGTTTGCCGATCAGCGAACGTTCCTGGGGCTGCCCAATTTTTTTGATACTGTTTCCAATACGCTGTTTGTGCTGGCTGGTGTGGCCGGCCTGTTTTTTTTACGGGGTTCGTCCGCGCGTCATGTCTTTATCGAGCCGCGCGAATCGCTTCCCTATAGCCTTTTTTTTGTCGCAATCATTCTGGTCGGTTTCGCTTCGGGCGTGTATCACCTGGCCCCGGACAACGAACGGTTGGCCTGGGACAGGGCGGCGATTGCTCTGGCGCTCATGGCCTGGTTTTCAGCGATCCTGTGCGAACGGGCGGGTCTCGTCGTCGGTCTGCGTATTTTGCCGCTACTCGTCGTTGCCGGACTGGGCAGCGTCGTTTATTGGGGAGCAAGCGAGGCCCGCGGCGCCGGCGATCTGCGCTTTTACGGACTGATGCAATGTCTGCCGATGCTGTTGATTCCTCTGCTGCTTATCCTGTATCCTTCGCGCTACAGCAACGATCGTGATATTGTGATCGTCATCGGACTGTATGTACTGGCATTGCTGTTCGATGTGAGCGACCGCCTGATTTTCAGCCTGACTGGCGGTCTGGTCAGCGGTCACACGGCCAAGCATCTGGTTGCGGCCCTGGCGGCATATTGGATCATGCGCCACTTGAAGCATCGAAGAATTGTATGAGGCCGGGATGAGGTATTCCCAGAAAATGCTGCATGGTGATGTCCGCTTCCGCGAACTCTGGGGATGGGCGATGTACGATTTTGCCAATTCCGGGTACACTACCGTGGTTATCACCGCGGTGTTCAATGCCTATTTTGTTGCGGTGGTGGCACGGGATGCGCTCTGGGCCACCTTCGCCTGGACGGCGGCGCTGTCCTTTTCCTATCTTTTGGTGGTGCTCAGCGCTCCGGTTGTCGGCGCTTATGCCGATCTGCATGGCGCCAAGAAAAAACTCCTGGCGGTAAGCACCGCAGGTTGTGTGCTGTTTACGGCATTGCTGTATTTTGCCCAGCCGGAAACACTGTGGTTCGCCATTGGGTGTCTGATCGTCTCCAATTTCTTTTTCGGCACCGGGGAGAATCTGATTGCCGCCTTTTTGCCGGAGATATCAAAAGTGCGCGCCATGGGCAGGGTCTCCGGCTGGGGATGGGGCCTGGGGTATCTCGGCGGCCTGGTCACCCTCGGCCTCTGTTTGCTGTATGTCGCCTGGGCCGAAGCGCAGGGACGGGAAGCGGCCCAGTTCGTGCCGGTCACCATGTTGATCACCGCAGGAATCTTTGCCTTGGCCAGCCTGCCCATGTTCCTGCTGCTCCGGGAGCGGGCGGTTCCCCTGATCGGCAAAGAGGCGCGGATGCGGTCGGCATGGCTGGAGGTTTGGCAAGCCGCGTCCAGACTCGGGCAATTTCCCGACCTGTATCGCTTTCTTTTGTGCAGCCTGTTTTATCAGGCGGGCATTATGGCGGTGATCACCCTGACCGCCATCTATGCCGATCAGGCGCTGCAATTCACCACCCGGCAGATTCTGCTGCTGGTGCTGGTGGTCAATGTCACCGCGGCTGTCGGCGCTTTGTTGTGCGGCCATCTGCAGGATCGGATAGGCCATGTGCCTGCCATCGCTTTGACGCTGGCGGGTTGGATCGTGGCCATCGTGCTCGCGTGGGCAGCGCACACGCCGGAACTGTTCTGGCTGGCGGCAAACGTCGCAGGCTTGTGCCTGGGCGCGGCGCAGTCTGCCGGACGGGCGCTGGTGGGGGTGTTGACCCCGCCTTCCCATCTGGCGGAATTTTTCGGATTCTGGGGGCTGGCGGTAAAGCTCGCCTCCATCGCCGGGCCGCTGACCTATGGTGTCACCACCTGGTTCACCGCCGGAAATCATCGGTTGGCGCTGCTTCTTGTCGGCAGTTATTTTGTTGTCGGGCTGATCCTGCTTTCCGGTGTGCGGGTGGTGCGCGGCCGCCGTGCAGCTCTGCGTTTTGAGCGGTCCCGTCTCGTGCAACAGGCTGAGACGATAATGTAAAGGAGCGAACCCGTACGCATGAATCCTCCGTCTTCCCCGCATCAACCCGAATCCTCGTCCAATGGTGTGCGATTGTTAAAGATCGTGCGTGACCTTGCCCATGAGCTGCGGCCCCGGGCAAGCGAAGTGGATCACTTGACCCTGGATCATGGGTTGGAGCGCGATTTCGGTCTCGACAGCCTGGCTCGGGTGGAGTTGCTCGTGCGCGTTGATCGTGAAATGGGGGTGCGACTGTCTGAAGCGGCATTTGCCGAGGCCGAGACGGTGCGTGATCTGCTGCGGCTGATGGGAGGCGAAGCCGTTGTCGAAGCCTCTGCTCCGCTGGAAACAACAACCGGGATAGAAGCCGGATTCGAGCCTGCGCCACAAACCCTTGAGACTTTGACCGGCTTGCTGGACTGGCATGCAGACCGTCACGGCGATCAGGTGCATATCACGCTCTATGTCGAAGGGGATCGCACGGAGGAGATCACCTATCGTATGCTGCAGGTGGAGGCTCAGGCGTTGGCGGCAGGGTTGCTGGCGCAAGGGGCAGTGATTGGCGACCGGATTGCCGTCATGCTGCCAACCGGGCGTGAATTTCTCGTCGCTTTTTACGGCGCGCTGTATGCCGGATGCGTGCCTGTGCCGTTGTATCCGCCGGTTCGTCCGTCGCAGATCGAGGATCACATGCGCCGTATCGCCGGGATCGTTGCCAATGCCGAAACAGTAATCCTCGTTACCGATGAGAGGGCCCGGCCGCTCGGCCACCTCCTGCGCGCGCAGTGCGTTTCGCTGCGCGGCGTCACCACCGTTGCCGAGCTGTCCCGCCATGGTTCGGTGCCGATATTGCCGGAAGTCGGTCCGCTGGATATCGCTTTTCTGCAATATACCTCCGGCAGCACCGGCAACCCCAAGGGAGTGGTGCTGACCCACGCCAATCTGATGGCCAACCTCAAGGCGATGGAGCAAGCTTCGGGCGTAACGGCGCAGGATATTTTCGTTTCCTGGCTGCCGCTGTATCACGA
>DDWF01000253.1:3623-5651 GCA_002345845.1 Betaproteobacteria bacterium UBA2293
CGCACTGTGGCTGTGGAGGATTCATCTCCATCGGGGTACGGTTTCGGCGGCGCCGAACTTTGCGTATGAGCTGTGCGCCAACAAGCTCGATGAGCGCGAGCTCGACGGTCTGGACTTGAGCTGCTGGCGGCTCGCCTACAATGGGGCCGAGCCGGTCAGCCCTTCCACCATCGAACGTTTTGGCGCGCATCTGTTTCCTTATGGATTTAAGCCCGAGGGCATGACCCCGGTCTACGGTCTGGCGGAATCTTCGGTCGGTCTCGCCTTCCCGCCGTTGAATCGCGGACCGCGGATCGACCGGGTGGATCGTCTCGTGCTCTCCCGCCTTGGAATCGCCCGGCCCGTAATGGATGGCGATGCCCACCATGTCCAGCGTATTGTTTCCTGCGGCAGACCGTTGTCCGGTCACGCCATCCGAATCGTTGACGCCAGTGGCCTGGGACTTCCCGAGCGGACCCAGGGACGCGTGCAGTTTCAGGGCCCATCCTCGACAAGCGGCTATTTTCGCAATCCCGAGGCGACAAAAGGTCTTATGGAAGGGGAATGGCTCAATACCGGTGATCTTGGCTATCTTGCGGACGGGGAGTTGTTTCTCACGGGCCGGGAGAAGGATGTCATCATTCGCGGTGGGCACAACATTCATCCGCAGGAGCTGGAGGAGGCGGTGAACCAGTTGCCCGGTGTGCGCCGGGGGGGGGTAACGGTATTTCCGGCCACAGACGCGGGCAGCGGCACGGAGCGGCTGGTGGTGCTTGCCGAGATCCGCGAAGAGGGGGCTTCGGAAATGCGTGGCCATATCGAGGCCGAAATCAATCGTCTTGCCATAGATCTGATCGGTATGCCGGTGGACGATGTCGTGCTGGCGCCGCCGCGCACGGTGCTCAAGACTTCCAGCGGCAAGATCCGACGTGCCGCCTGTCGCGAGCTGTACGAACGCGGAGAATTGATTACGGCCCGGCGCGCGCCGTGGCGGCAATGGCTGCGCTTGGCATTTTCCGGCGCAGTGGTTTCGGTCAGCCGGAAGCTCTGGCAGGGCATCGGATGGATGTGGAGCGTTTGGGCGTGGATGCTTTTTGCCTGTGTCGTGTCCTTCACCTGGTGTATGATCGTGGTTTTGCCCACGCTCAGTCTGCGTCGCCGCATTGCCAGGGCAAGTGCGCGCCTCGTATTGGCGTTGACCGGCTTGATGCCGCGAGTGGAAGGATTGTCTCATCTCGCCGGGCGCGATCCGGTGATTGTGGCGGTCAATCATGCCAGCTATCTGGACGCCGTGATCCTCACCGCGGTGCTGCCGCCACGGTTTGCCTACGTGGCCAAGCAGGAACTGTTGCGCAAGCCGCTCGCTTCCATCCCCTTGCGCAGGCTTGCCTGCACCTTTGTCGAACGCTTCGACAGTGCGCGTGGCGCCGAAGACACCCGGGGACTGGAGGCGCGGGCCCGCGCCGGTGATTCGCTGGTTTTCTTTCCCGAAGGCACTTTCCGAAGCGAGCCGGGATTACTGCCGTTCCGGCTGGGGGCCTTTGTGGTTGCCGCCCGGGTCGGCATGTCCGTGGTGCCGATTACCCTTGCCGGAACCCGCGCCCTGCTTCCGGGGAAAATGTTATGGCCGCGTTTCAGCAGGCTTCAGGTTCGAATAGGCGCGCCGGTTTTGGCGCAAGGAGATGACTGGCAGGCAGCATTGCAATTACACGAAGTCGTGCGGGGGCAGATCCTGAAGCAGGTGGAGGAACACGACGTTGTTGCCGACCGGTATCACTGATGGGCAGGACGAGATGCTCTGTTTGGCAGCGGAAGAATGAGGATGAGCCTTTTCGGGGATGCTCCGGCAACGTTATTTTGAGAAAAACCCCCTGTCCGAAGTTTCCGGCGGCTGGGCGTTCATCTGTTTCAGCCCCACTGCATCCTTGAGGTTTGCGCCCCTGAGGTTTGCGTTTGTCAGGTCGGCCTTGTAGAGGTCGGCCCCTTTCAGGTTGGCATTTTCCAGATTGGCTCCGCTGAGATCCGCGCCCTTGAGGTTGGCCCCTTCCA
>DDWF01000215.1 GCA_002345845.1 Betaproteobacteria bacterium UBA2293
GCCGGTTGTGCCCTCGCCGCCATGGCCGGCTGCTCGCCCGCCTCGGTCATCTGCGAGATCATGAACGACGACGGCACCATGGCCCGCCTGCCGGAACTGATCGAGTTCGCCAAGGAACATGGCCTGAAGATCGGCACCATCGCCGACCTGATCCACTATCGCGCCGGTTCGGAAACCCTGGTCGAGCGCGTCACCAGCAAGACAGTGGCAACCGCGCATGGTGATTTCACCTTGCATGCCTACGTGGACCGCGCCAGCGGCGCCACGCACCTCGCCATGGTCAAAGGCAATATCCCGAGCGGGACCGAGACCCTGGTGCGCGTCCATGAACCGCTGTCGGTGCTCGACTTCATCGACCCGGCGAGCAAGACAGGTTCCTTCTCCATCGAGGAAGCGCAGGCAGCACTGGCCAAGAACGGCCATGGCGTCATCGTCCTCATGCATCGCCCCGAAGACGGCGAAGCACTGCTCGCCCGCCTCACCGGCCAGCCGGCGACGACGCCGCGCCAGCAGCAGAAGTGGGATCCGCGTACCTACGGCATCGGCGCCCAGATCCTGCGCGACGTCGGTGTCACCAAGATGCGCCTGCTCTCCAGCCCGCGCAAGATGCCCTCCATGACCGGTTTCGACCTCGAAGTCACCGGTTTCGTCACCTCACCCGCGGAGCTCTGAGTCATGTCCCGTTTTGACAACGTCTACGAATACGACAACAACCTGAACGGCGCCGGCCTGCGCATCGGCGTCGTCATGAGCCGCTTCAACCTGCCCGTCTGCGAAGGCTTGCTCTCCGCCTGCATCGCCGAACTCAAGCGTCTCGGCGTCGCCGATGCCAACATGAGCATCGCCACCGTCCCCGGTGCCCTGGAAATTCCGCTGGTCCTGCAGACGATGGCGCAAAGCGCCAGCTTCGACGCGCTGATCGCCCTCGGCGCCGTCATCCGTGGCGAGACCTACCACTTCGAGGTGGTCTCCAATGATTCCTGCCGCGCCATCATGGAAGTCCAGCTCGACACCGGCGTGCCGATCGCCAATGGCATCCTGACCTGCGAAAGCGATGAGCAAGCGGAAGTCCGCATGCAACCCAAGGGCGCCGACTGCGCCCAGGCCGCCGTCGAGATGGCCAATCTCCAGAAAGCCCTGCTCCAATGACCACCTTCCTCAGCGATACCGAACACCCCGAAGAACCCACGGCACCGCCCAAGTCGGCCCGCCGCAGGGCTCGCGAGTTCGTCCTTCAGGGGCTTTATCAGTGGCGCGTCGGCGGTGCCGACGAAGCCTCCATCGAAGCCTACGCGCCGGAAATGGAAGACTTCGCCAAAGCCGACCGCGAGTTCTTCGTCGGTACCCTGCGCGGCGTCATCGGCCAGCAGGAAGCGCTGACCGCTCGCATCACCGCCCACATCGACCGTCCCTTCGGCGAACTGTCGCCGGTCGAGGCCTGCGTGTTGATGCTCGGCAGCTTCGAGATGCTCAATCATCCGGAAACGCCGTACCGCGTCATCATCAACGAGGCGATCGAGCTGACCAAGGCCTTCGGCGGCACCGATGGCCACAAGTACGTCAATGGCGTGCTCGACAAGGTGGCTGCCGTCGCCCGCCCGGACGAAGTCGCCGCGCGCAAGAAGAAGTGAGCCGATGGCCGGCGAATTCGCGCTGATCGACCGCTATTTCGCCCGCCCGACCCCGTCGGCGGTGCTCGGCCCCGGCGACGACTGCGCCCTGCTGCAACCGACCCCGGGGATGCAACTGGCAGTGACCACCGACATGGTGGTCGAAGGCACGCATTTCCTGCCCGGCACCAATCCGCACAACCTCGGCTGGAAGACACTGGCCGTCAATCTCTCCGACCTTGCTGCGATGGGTGCCCGGCCGCGCTGGGTGACGCTCGCCGGCGCCATGCCGGCCGCCGAGGAAAACTGGATCGCCGCCTTCGCCCAAGGATTCTTCGCCTGCGCCGCGGAGTACGGCGTCGACGTGGTTGGTGGCGACACCACTCGCGGCCCACTCAATCTCTGCGTCACCGCCCTCGGCGAAGTCGAGCCGGGCCGCGCCCTGCGTCGTGATGGCGCCCACGTCGGCGACCAGATCTGGGTTTCCGGCCGCCCCGGCCTGGCCGCCCTGGGCCTGGCCCAACTGCAGGGCCGGATCGAATTGCCGGCGCCGTGGCCAAAACTGTGTATCGCCGCCCTGGAAAAACCGCGGCCACGCGTCGCCCTCGGCCAGGCCCTGGTCGGTGTCGCCAGTGCCGCCATCGATGTCTCCGACGGCCTGCTCGCCGATCTCGGCCACATCGCCGAACGCTCCGGCTGTGCTGCCGCCGTCCGCCTGGTCCAGCTGCCACACCTGCCCAAGGGCGAGACTTACGACGCCGTGCTGCGCAAGCTGGCACTGGAATGCCAGCTGGCTGGCGGCGACGACTACGAGCTGTGCTTCACGGCGCCCGGCACGAACAGCCTGGTCATCGCCCAGATCGCTGCCCGCCTGGAATTGCCGCTGTGGTGTATCGGCGAGATGGTTGCCGGCCCGGCCGGCGACGTCACCGTCTTCGACCCGGACCACAAGCCGGTCGAATTCGACTGTAAAGGCTTCGATCATTTTGGCTGAGACCGGCCAGCGCCGCCCGAACCTTCGCTTCCTGTTCGCCCACCCGGCGCACTTCCTGGCCCTCGGCTGCGGCAGCGGCCTGGCGCCGAAAGCCCCCGGCACCTTCGGCACGCTGTTCGCCTGGGGCAGCTTCCTGGTTTTTCGGCCGTACTTTGACGACTTCCAGCTGCTCTTCCTGCTCGCCGCCGCCTATCTCGGCGGCATCTGGCTGATCGACGTCACCGGCCGGGCACTCGGCGATCCGGACCACGGCAGCATCGTCTGGGACGAGATCGTGCCCTTCTGGCTGATCCTGCTGCTGACACCGGCCAGCTTCTACTGGCAGCTGGCCGCCTTCATGCTGTTCCGCTACTTCGACATCACCAAGCCGCAACCAGCCCGCTATTTCGACCAGCACGTGAAGAACGGCTTCGGCGTCATGGCCGACGACCTGGTCGCTGCCGGCTACACCCTGCTCTGCCTGGCCCTGCTCAAGATCGTTCTCGCCTGACGCCGATGCCCGAGCGGCATAGAATGGGCGCATCACTTCCCTCGGGAGCGTCATCATGAGCCACAAACACGCCCACCTGATGCGCAGCATCTTCCAGGATCCGCTGCCGGCCAACATTCACTGGCGCGAAATCGAATCGCTGCTCAACCACCTCGGCGCCGAAATCGAACCGGCGCACGGTGCCCGCTTCAAGATCACGCTGAACCGGGTCGAGGGCTTCCTCCATCACCCGCACAACAGCAGCACTTGCTCACGCACCGACATCAAGGCGCTGCGCGAGATGCTGACGCATGCCGGGATCACCCTGTCGAGTTACGAGGCTGCCGACTGAGTCCTCAAGCTCAGGCGGCGGGGACCATCAGATAGCGTTGCAGATGGCCGTCGAATTCGACGAAATGGCTACTCAGGGCCGCCAGCACCTCGTCAATACCTTCGATCGCGCGAACCGTGTTGCCGTCACTGGCGAGGACGATGCGGATGCTTTTCAACTGTTCGGCAATGGCCATGTGCGCACGGTTGTGCGCCCGCCGATGTAGCTCGGGAACGCCATCGTCCATGTACAGCGACTCCATCGCATTGTGCTTGAGCGTTGCCTCGACAAAAGCCCGCACCAGTTGTTCGACGTGGCTGCGGCAAAAGGCCCGGCGATCGTCTCCACAGCAGCGGCAATCGTCACCCCGGTCGCGCTCGCTACATAGCGCCTGAATGCGCCGGATGAGATCCAGCATGGCGTCGTGATCACGACGCATCCGGTCGACGGCCTCTTCTCGGATCAGCAACATACGGGCGTTCCCATCAGTGATTGTGGCGTTGTGGCGAGGGTCGGCAAGTCCCGATGCTTCCGCCGTTGGGGCGACGGAAATACCCGATTAATTTTCTCGGGATTTAAGAGTATGTGTCGTTTTCATCCCTGTCAAGCAGTCTGAAAACCAGAGGAAGAAAATCTAGAATCAACCGCTTAAACATTGTCAGCTATCGGCCAGGCGCACCAGGGAGAGCAGGCGGACATCGACACTGAGCGACAGCCGATCCAGCGCCATCGCCCGCTGCCGCCCCAGCGGAGTCGCCCGATAGAAATGCGGCGTCATGGCCAGCAGGTCAGCGATCTGCGGCGCAGCATCGAGATGTAGCGGGTAACAAAGGGACTCGCTGCCGAGAAGGGCAAAGCCCTCAGGTACCGCTTGCTCCCCAGTACGCTCCGCCCGTAGTTCGGGATAGATGATGGCGCGCAGCTCGCGCAGGTGATCCGGCCCGGCATCGACCATCAACAAGCGCCCGCCGGGTTTCAGAACACGAGCGAATTCGGCAAACACGGGAAACCCGAACATGCACAACAGGCGATCAATACTCGCTGCCAACACCGGCAGCTTGGCATTGCTGCCGACCACCCAGCTCCCGCGTTTTTCATTCTTTGCCGCAGCCAGCACGGCCCATTTTGAAATATCCAGCCCAAGCATTTCCAGATTTTGCCCATCGTTAAGGCGGCCAGCCAATTGCCGCAGGTAGTAGCCTTCGCCGCAGCCGGCATCCAGGCAACTGAAACGAGCATCGGGCGCCAGATCGGCCAGAACCGCCCGCGACGCCGCATCGGCGATGGGCAGATAGTGACCGGCTTCGAGAAAGCGCCGGCGGGCCGCCACCATTTCCTTGCTGTCGCCGGGATCGCGGGAGCGCTTGTGCTGAACGGGCAGCAGGTGCACGTGCCCCTGACTGGCGATATCGAAGGTGTGGCCGGCAGCACAACGCCAACTCATCGCCTCGACATGCAACGGTTCGCCATCGAGCGGGCAGGCCAGGGCCGGGAATGGAAGGACGGACATTGCAGAAAGTGAAAAGCGTTGAAGGGTGAGTAGTTTGCCCACAAGTTTCGGCTGGTGCATCCTTTTCCGCTTACAGGCTGATAGCGCCGGACAATCGTTGAAATGGCATGAATCAATTGGCCGGCGCACCGCCATTCCCGCTACAGTCGTAACCCGCCCAACCGCCCTCCCCCGGATAACCAATGATCAACCGATTTCTTGCTAGCTTGGCCCTGGGCCTTGTCTCTTTCGCCGCCATCGCCCAGGCCACCCCGCTGCAGACCGGCGATGCCCTGCCGGCCCTGATGCTGAATGATCAGCATGACAAACCCTACGCGCTCAATGCCGACACCCGGCAGATACTCTTCGCCGCCGACAATGATGGAGCCGAACTGGTCATGGCCGAACTCGACCGACGCGGCGCCAACTGGCTAAAGGAAAGCAAACGCGCCTACCTGGCCGACATCCACAAGATGCCCAGCCTAGTCACCCGCCTGTTCGCCATGCCCAAGTTGCGGGAAAAAACCTACCCCATCGCTCTGGGCAGGGAAGCCGCCGATCTGGCCATGTATCCGCGCAAGAAAGGCTGCGTGAGCCTACTGCCGATTAAGGCCGGCAAGCTTGGAGAAGTGACCTATGCCTGCGACGCCACGGCTCTTAAGGCGGCTCTGCAATAGCGGAGCGCGACAACTGCACCAAAGCACAACGGCAACCATCACCGGTTGCCGTTGTGCCTGGAATTCCTAGTTCCTAATCGCGGAAAAATCCACCCGAAAGTCATAAATTTGCGGATAATCGGAAAAATTCACTAGGCGCACATTTTCGAACGCTTCATGACGAAAGGCTACGACGCCGGCCCGCGGCATATTGCTAGGCACGGGAACCAGCCTGACAGCTGTGCGAGGTCGCGAACGGCACCGTCCTGGAACTTACTCGTCGTTAGCAGAGAGGGCATTCGGAATGGCGCTTGCAGAGTGGACTGATCAACAGGTTTTGGATCAACTGGGCTCCGGTTGGTACTGGTACGGACCAACGATCACCTACGCCTTTCCGGTTTCCGCGAATAACATCTACAGCTACGACTGGGAAACCGCCGGCTTCCGTGCTCTGACCTCGGGCCAGCAACAGTACGCCAAACTGGCGATCGCCACCTGGGACGACCTGATGGCACCCACGCTGGTACAGACCGCCAGCAGCGACTCGGATATCGAATTCGGTTTTACCAATGTCGACATCGACTATGCCCACGCCTACTACCCAGATGCCGGCAGCGTCTGGTTCAGCCGCAACTACAGCGACCTGGCAGCACCACTGGTCGGCGACTACAGTTTTGCGACCTATATCCACGAGATCGGTCACGCTCTGGGGCTGGACCATATGGGCGACTACAATGGGGCTGGCGACTGGATGCCATCGAGCTACCAGGACAGCACAGTTTACTCGATCATGTCTTATTTCGGCCCCAGCGAAGAGAGCGGTGAAGGCTTGGTGGCCTGGGCAGACTGGAAGGCAGCCGACGGCTGGATCTACTCGCCGCAGACGCCGATGGTCAATGACATCATGGCGATCCAGACCATCTACGGCATCGACACCGCCACCCGAACCGGCGACACGGTGTATGGATTCGGCAGCAATATCGCCGGCCAGCTGGCGAAAATCTACAACTTCTCGCTCAATGGCACGCCCATCCTCACGCTCTACGACGCCGGCGGCATCGACACCCTGAACCTCAGCGGCTGGACGACGGCCAGCACAATCGACCTCGCACCAGGCGCCTATTCGTCGTGCAACAGCATGACCTACAACATCGCCATCGCCTACACCTGCGAAATCGAGAATGCCGTCGGCGGCGCCGGCAACGATAGTATCCAAGGCAACCTTCTGGCCAACCGCCTGGACGGCGGCAAGGGCAATGACCAGCTGTATGCCCTCGACGGCAACGATATCATCAATGGCGGCTTGGGTACCGACACGCTGGACGGCGGCGAAG
>DDWF01000067.1 GCA_002345845.1 Betaproteobacteria bacterium UBA2293
CGCTGATCGGCATGGGCAGCATCGTCCTCAACGGCGCGGTGATCGGCAAGCAATGCCTGATCGGCGCCGGCGCACTGATTCCCGAAGGCAAGGTGATTCCCGACCGTTCGCTGGTCGTCGGCGCCCCGGGCCGGATCGTGCGCGAACTCAGCGACGCGCAGNNGCCGCAAGCGCCGTGCACTATGTGGGCAACGCGCAGCGCTACCGGCAGTTCCTGACGGAAATCGTGTCATGACACGCGCCTGGCTGCTGCCGCTGCTGCTGATCGCCCTGCCGGTCCTCGCCACTGATTTTCCTGCCAGACCAAGCGGCACGCTGATCGATTTTCGTGTCGATGTGCAACACAGCGTTCCCAACGATCTGGGCCGGGCCAGCGCCTACGTCGAACTGACGGGCAGCGATCCGACCGAGGTTGCGCGCAAGGTAAAGTCCGTCATCGCCGAGGGCCTCGCCACGGCCAAGGCCCAGCCGGGCATCACGGTGAAGAGCGGTGGCACGCACAGTTGGCCGGTCTACGGCAAGGGCGGCCGCACCATCGAAAGCTGGCGCATGCGCTCCGAGCTCCTGCTCGAAAGCCGCGATCCCGCAGCCCTGTCAACAGCCGTCGGCAAGTTGCAGGGCGGTACGCTGGCCATCGGCAACATCAACTTCTCACCCGCGCCGGAAACCCGCCGCAAGGCCGAGGACGATGCCACCCTCGAGGCCATCGAGGCCTTCAAAACCAAGGCCGAACGCATCGCCGGGTCGATGAAGAAACCCTACCGCATCCGTCAGATGAGCGTTAATGGCAGCGGCAACTTCCCGCAGCCCCACCCCATGGCCCGCACCACCATGATGGCCGCTGAAGCTGCGCCGATGCCGGTCGAGGCCGGCGAATCGAGCGTCACGGTGAATGTCAGCGGGCAGATCGAGCTGATCGACTGAAAGTCGGCGCCAGAAGCCGCGAATAGCGGAGGGTCCCACCGTAGGTGGGGGCGTAGCGACCATGAGCGGCGCCCGGCATGCCGCCTATTATTTCAACTGCCGCAACTCCTCCGCCAGCAAGCGCAGGCCCACCGCTTCCACGCCGTCGCCGATCGGATAGCGTTCGTTGCCTGGATGGACCAGCAGGCGCCGGGCCGGCTGCAAGTCGGCGCAAGCGGCGTGGAAACCGCGCCGGGGTCGGGCGGTGGCTCCGCGCTTGATTTCGATGGCCCAGAGGCCATGCCCCGGAACGTCAAGCAGCAGGTCGACCTCGGCGCCGTTGCTGCTGCGGTAAAAACCGGGCACCGTGTTGAAGGGCGCGGCATCGAGCAGGTTTTCCAGCGCGAAGCCCTCCCAACTGGCCCCCACCACCGGATGCCCGAGCAGGCCGTCAAGATCACCGATGCCGAGCAGCGCATGCACCAGCCCACTGTCGCGGATATAGACCTTCGGCGCTTTCACCAGTCGCTTGCCGAGATTGCCGTGCCACGGTTGCAGGCGGCGCACCAGCAACAGATCGACCAGCAGATCGAGATAGCGGCTCACCGTCTTGGTGTCCGCCATCAGGTTCCTGCCCAACTGCGCCAGGTTGAGCAAGCCGCCCTGATGGTGCGCCAGCATGGTCCAAAACCGCCGCAAGGTTTCCGCCGGCAGGCGCGTGCCATGGGCAGGGATGTCCCGTTCGAGATAGGTGCCGATCAGGTTCTGCCGCCAGCGCAGGCTCAACCGGTCGTCCTGTGCCAGAAAACTGTCCGGAAAACCGCCGCGCATCCACAGCGCATCCTGTTGCCCGGGCGCGACTTCGGTGACCAGCAGCGGCGGCAATTCCAGATAGGCGATGCGACCGGCCAGGCTTTCGCCCGACTGGCGCAACAGATCGCCGGAAGCCGAGCCCAGGAGCAGGAAGCGTCCGTGGCCGATTCCCTTGCGCCGCCCGCGGTCGATCAGGCCGCGCAGGGGCTGGAACAGATCGGGCATGCGCTGGACTTCGTCCAGAATGACCAGCTTGTCTTCGTGCCGGGCCAGATAGGCTTCCGGATCGAGCAGCTTGGCGCGATCGGTCGGGCTTTCCAGATCGAGATAAAGGCTGGGATGTCGCTGTGCGGCGAGCATTTCCGCCAGCGTGGTCTTGCCTGCCTGGCGCGGGCCGAGCAACGCCACGGCCGGAAACTGGCCGATACACTCAAGAAGCCGGGGCAGGAGTTGCCGGGTAATCACATGTAAATCATACATCGTATTCCTTGATTTGCATGGATACTAACAAAGGGAGGGCTGGCCGGACAAACAGGCTGTGTCGACAAAATTGACACTTCAGCAATGCAATGCAATGCAATGCATTGAATTATATTGGTAAATTATTTTGGTACAAATTATGCTTTAAGAACATATAGCCAATAACGGCTAGCCAATCTTTGAGAGGGAGGTAAAGAAATGAAACATACAGTTGCGGTGTTAGCGGTTTCCGTATCCGCTTTATTTGCTGCGACTTCTGCTAGCGCGGCCCCTATCTATCTCACCAACTCGGCGGATAGTTCCTTGAGCGGCTCCACGCTCCTGGACTTCAACGCCGAAGCGCTTGGCAGCTTCAATAGCCGTGCATTTGGTAGCAACGTCACGCTGTCGACATCCGGTACGGCCTTGAATGTTGAAAGTATTTATGCAGGTTCATACGCTGCAACCGGCAACTACATAGCCAACGGCAGTGGCGATAATAGCTTTGACCTTGTTTTTACCAATGCCGTGTCTGCATTCGGTTTTAACTGGGGTGCTGCAGATATGTCCTGGACCATGAATCTTCTCGATTCGAGCAATACCTTGATCAGCAGCTTGTTCGTCGCTGCGCAAACCGATCCTTACGCTGCTTTCATTGGCGCTAACGGCAATGGTCAGCTCATCAAAACGGTACAGATGGTTCAAGCCAACTATGACTACATCCTGCTGGATGACTTGCAGTTCGTTCAAGGCTCAGGCACTGCAGTGCCTGAGCCCGCCTCCGTAGCATTGTTGGGTTTGAGTCTGGCCGGTCTGGCTGCGCTGCGTCGTCGCAAATACGCATAGCCCCCCAAACCCCTGAAAAGCCCGACACGGCAAACGTGTCGGGCTTTTTTACATCTTGACGTTTCCCTGGGCCAAGTCGCCAAACTATTCATCAATGGCCGCAATCAGGCGGTACGCTTGCCGGTCGCTTATCAATTCGATGCCAAGGAAGTCTTTATTCGCCAGGACGCGGAAACCGGCGACGTTATTTTGTCGCGTAAGCCGGATGCCTGGGATGATTTCTTCACTGTTCTCAAGGTTGTCGATGTACCGGCGGATTTCATGAACGAGAAGGAACGCAACCAGGGAACCCAGGATCGCGACCCCTTCGACGGATATGGCGAATGAAACGGTACATGCTGGATACCAACACGGTAAGCCACCTCGGCTCAGAAAACATCCAGCCGTTGCCGAACACATCGTCGCCGTGCCCATGGCATCTCTTTGCATCTCGGCCATCACCGCAGGCGAGTTGCTGTTTGGCTTGGCGAAACATCCCGACGCCAAACAGCTGCATCTTGCCGTGCGCTAGTTTCTCCGGCGCGTCGACGAACTACCCTGGGAAAGCACCACGGCAGAGTGTTGCGGGATTGTGCGGGCCGAGATGGCGAGGCATGGCAAGGTATTAGGCCGCTTGACATGCTGATTACCGCGCATGCGCTGTGCGTGAGCGCGGTGCTGGTGACAAACGACCAGGCTTTCGGCCAGATGGCCCATCTGCCTGTCGAAGACTGTACGGAATAACCAGAAAGTCGGCGCTGGCGGGACGGCACCTGGAGCTGTTCAGGGCTTTTTCTGCGGCGTCTGCACGAAGATCTCGCCTTCTTTAACGAGGCCGAGTTCGTAACGCGCACGCTCCTCGATCGCTTCGTAACCTGTCTTGAGGTCGCGCACCTCCGCTTCATGCGCGGCGTTGCGTGCTTCCAGCGTCTGCTTCACTTCACGCTGGGCAGTAAGCTGCCTCTCCATCTCCTGCACCCGGAGCAGGCCGCCCTTGCCAAACCAAAGTGGATACGGCAGCAGGACAAGTAAAGCGACCAGCACCCAGGTCGGCCACTTCATGGGGAAGGAGGTCACCGCTTCAGCTTGTAAAAGGTGTCGATGCCGGGAAACGGCGGTCTTCCCCCTGCCCTGGGTGGCGGCCAACAAGTTCTGGCCGTCGGTGAATCGCATC
>DDWF01000158.1:0-11236 GCA_002345845.1 Betaproteobacteria bacterium UBA2293
CGAAGCCGAAGCCGAAGCCGAAGCCCCGCTCCCCGAACCCGTGGCCGAGCAATTGCCGCCGACGGTGACCGCTTCGCCGACGCTGTACGACATTTTCCTCGACGAAGCCCGCGGTTATCTGCAGACGCTGATGGACAGTCATGCCGCGCTCGATGCACAGCCGCTGGCGCCGACCGCCTTCGAGATGACGCGCGCCGCTCATACGCTGGCCGGGATTGCCGGGACAGTGGGGTTGATGCCCTTGCATCATCTCGCCGGCGCGCTTGAGCATGCCCTGCTGCGGCGTGATCAGGCAGCCCATCCGGACAGCATCGAAGGCCTGGAAACGGTGCGCCAGGCAATCTTCACGCTGGAGGCGATGTTCGCCGGACTAGGCCAGCAACTGGCCCCGGAAGAAGAGCCGCGGCTGATCGCCGCCCTTGAAGACATTTTCCACGCAGCGCTTGTCGAAGAGACGGCGGCGAGCGCCGAAATCATTCCGCTGCCCGGCCTTGTCGTAGCGCCGGTGGTGGACGAGCCGGTGCCTACCCAGTTGGCTCCGGCAGCCCCGCTGCCCCAGCTGACCGACGAGTTGGACGAGCAATTGCTGCCGATCTTCCTTGAAGAGGCGGCCGACCAACTGCGTGACCTGACGGCGCAATTACGCAACTGGCGTGGCGAACCGGCCGGCGAGGCGGCACCGCACGCCATCGCCCGCCTGCTGCATACCTTCAAGGGCAATGCCCGGATGGCTGGAGCGCTGAATCTGGGTGAGGTCACGCACCAACTGGAAAGTCGAGTCGAGGAGGCGATGCGTGTCGGCGTCGCCAGCCCTGCCCTCATCGACGAGATCGAGAACGGCTGCGATACGCTGGCCCTTGCTGTCGAGCGCCTGCGCGAAGGCCCGACGGAAGAGGTTCCGGCGGAAGCCGCGGCTGTTGCCGATCACGTCGATGTCGGAGCCGGCGGCGGCATCGCCCATCCGGCCAGCGAAGCGGAAGGCGAAGGCGAGGGCAGTGGTCAGCGGGCGACCCTGCGCGTGCGTGCCGATCTCATCGATCGCCTGGTCAACGAGGCTGGGGAGCTGTCCATCGCCCGGACGCGGATCGAGGGCGAAATGCGCAGTCTGAAGACCTCGCTGCTCGACCTGACGGAAAACGTCATCCGCCTGCGCCGTCAGTTGCGGGAGATCGAAATTCAGGCGGAAGGTCAGATCCAGGCCCGTGTGGCCCAGACCCACGACGGCGAGGGCGAGTTCGACCCGCTGGAGCTGGACCGTTTCACCCGCTTCCAGGAACTCACCCGCTTCATGGCCGAGTCGGTCAACGACGTGGCGACGGTGCAGCAGAACCTGCTCAAGAACCTCGACGATGCCAACGCCGCCATCATTGCCCAGTCGCGCCTGAACCGCGGCCTGCAGCAGGAGCTGATGGGCGTGCGCATGATTCCCTTCGCCAGCCAGGCCGAGCGTTTCTACCGCATCGTCCGGCAGACAGCCAAGGATGTCGGCAAGCGGGCCAGTCTCGACGTCATCGGTGGCCAGGTCGAAATTGACCGCTCGGTGCTCGACAAGATGCTGGGTCCGGTCGAGCACATGCTGCGTAACGCCGTGACCCACGGTCTGGAAACGCGCGATGAACGCCAGGCTGCTGGCAAGCAGGAGGCCGGCGAAATCACCTTGTCCCTGGCCCAGGAAGGCAATGAAATCATTCTCTCGCTCGCCGATGACGGGCGGGGTCTGGATCCCGAGCGCATCCGCCGGAAAGCCGAAGCCTTGGGCATGCTGCAACCTGGTCAGGCGGTCGAGCCGGCTGCCCTGTTCGATTTCATTTTCCAGCCGGGATTCTCGACCGCCACCGAACTGACCCAGCTGTCGGGCCGCGGCGTCGGCATGGATGTGGTCAAGACTGAAGTGACGGCGCTCGGCGGGCGCATTGAAGTCGTTTCCGAAATTGGGCGCGGCACCACCTTCCGTCTTTACCTGCCGCTGACCCTGGCGGTCACCCAAACCCTGCTGGTGCGTTCCGGGGCGCAGCTTTATGCGGTGCCGTCGACGATGATCGAGCAGGTTCTCGAAATGAAGGAAAAGCAGCTGGCGGCGTTGCGCGAGAAAGGTGAAGCGGAGTGGCAGGGGCATCATTACCCGCTGCATTTCCTTTCCAACCTGCTTGGCGATGCCGCGGCCGTGCCCGAAATCCATCGCCGCTATTGGGTGCTGCTGCTGCGTTCGGGCAGTCAGCGGGTCGCCATCCAGGTCGATGAACTGCGCGGCAATCAGGAAGTTGTCGTCAAGAATATCGGTACCCAGTTGTCGCGCGTCGTCGGTATCGCAGGCG
The DNA here is from genome assembly GCA_002345845.1 of Betaproteobacteria bacterium UBA2293. The sequence goes on from DDWF01000158.1 coordinate 2,316, forward strand.
CGACGGTGCTCGGCGACGGCCGGGTGATACTGATCCTCAACCCGGTGGCGCTGGCCAGTCGAGCGCCCGTACAGGGCACGCTACGCCAGCCGGAAGCGGTTGTCGCCGCGCCGGCGCCGGTTGCCGAACGGCGCCTGCCGACGGTGATGGTGGTCGACGACTCGCTGACCGTGCGCAAGATCACCAGCCGCCTGCTCGCCCGCGAGGGCTATCAGGTGATTCTCGCCAAGGACGGTGTCGATGCGCTGGAACAGTTGATCGACGAGATGCCGGACGTCATCCTCTCCGACATCGAAATGCCGCGCATGGATGGTTTCGATTTCGTCCGCAATGTCCGCGCCGATGACCGCCTGAAGGGCCTGCCGGTGATCATGATCACCTCGCGCACGGCCGACAAGCATCGCAACTACGCCCACGAGATCGGCGCCAATCACTATCTCGGCAAGCCCTACGACGAGGACGAACTGCTCGCCCTCGTCGCCGGCTACTGCAAGAAGGCCCACTGACCGGCGTTGGTCGCCGGTCGTGCCTTAATCCTGACGTTTCACCACCGCGTAGCGGGCCAGCGTGCGCTCGCGGGCTGCTGCATGGTCGACGATCGGTGCCGGGTAGTCGCGACCGATGACGATGCCCAGCGCTTCCTGCTCCAGACGCCCCATCAACCACGGGGCGTGGACGTATTTGTCGGGCACACGGGCCAGTTCCGGTACGTAGCGGCGGATGAAGCGGCCGTCGGGATCGAATTTCTCCGACTGGGTTACCGGGTTGAAGATGCGGAAATACGGTTGCGCGTCGCAGCCGCTGGAAGCCGCCCATTGCCAGCCGCCGTTATTGGCCGAGAGGTCGAAGTCGTTGAGCTGATCGGCAAAGTAGCGTTCGCCGAGGCGCCAGTCGAGGCCGAGATCCTTGCTCAGGAAGGAGGCGACGACCATGCGCAGGCGATTGTGCATCCAGCCACTGTAGTTGAGCTGGCGCATCGCCGCATCAACCAGCGGGTAGCCCGTCCGCCCCTGCTGCCAGGCGGCCAGGCCTTCCGGCCAGTCGTCCCAGCGGATGGCGTCGTATGCCGGCTTGAAGGCGGCGGTGGCGACCTGCGGAAAGCGGTCGAGAATCATGAAGTAGAAGTCGCGCCAGATCAGTTCATTGAGCCAGGCGCTGGCCTCGCTGGCGATGGCGGTGCGCACCAGTTCGCGGATCGAGATGGTGCCGAAGCGCAGGTGCACCGACAGGTAGGAAACACCCTTGATCGCCGGGAAATCGCGCAGGGCGCCGTAGCGTTCGAGAGCGCCGGTGCGGAACTCGTCCCATAACTGGCGGGCACCGGACATGCCGGGCAGGATTCCGACTGTCTGCAAATCGCTTTCGGCAAAGCCGATCTCGGCCAAGGTCGGGATAGTGGCCGGCGGGATCGCCGCCAAGCGGCCATTAGTGCTGGCAACGGCATGGTCGGCGGCAGTGAGGCGCTTCAGCCAGGCATTCTTGTACGGCGTGAATACCGAGAAGGACTTGCCTGCCTGGGTCAGTACTTCGTCGCCGTCGAAAATGGCCTGATCCTTGAAATCGGCAAAGGCGATGCCGGACTCAGCGAGGGTGGCGGAGACGGCAGCGTCCCGCCGCTTGGCGTCAGGTTCGTAGTCGCGGTTGGCGTAAACGGCGGTAACTCCCAACTCGCGGGCCAGCGCCGGAATCTCTTCCGTCGCCCGGCCATGACGGACGATCAGGCCGCCACCACGAGCACGCAGGGCGGCATCGAGTTCGACCAGCGATTCACGGATGAAATGGACACGCCGATCGCGGCGAATCGGTAGGGCATCAAGGATTTCGCGATCAAAGATGAAGGCGCAGTACACAGATCCGGCGTCGGCCAGGGCGGCAGCCAGCGCTGCATGGTCGTGGTCGCGCAGATCGCGGCGGAACCAGACGAGGGCTTTTTCTTGGTGCATGGTTGGTTTGTACCCCGGTGGCGATTAAAATTCCAGGCATGGACAGCGTCAATCTCACCGATCACTTTCTCATCGCCATGCCGGCGCTGGAAGACCCGTACTTTTCCAATGCTCTGGTCTACATCTGTGAGCACAACGAGAACGGCGCGCTGGGGATCATCGTTAATCGGCCGATCGATCTGAATCTCGCCGGCTTGTTCGAGAAGATCGACATCAAGCTGCAGGCCCCGGACATGGCCGGGCTGCCGGTTTATTTTGGCGGGCCGGTGCATCTCGATCGCGGCTTCGTGCTGCATCGCCCATTGGGCACCTGGCAATCAACGTTGACCGTCAACGACGAAGTCGGCCTGACCAGTTCGCGTGATGTGCTGGTCTCTGTCGCCGATGCCGGCCTGCCGGCGGAAATCCTGGTCACCCTCGGTTATTCCGGCTGGGATGCCGGGCAACTCGAGGACGAACTGGCGCAGAACTCCTGGCTGACGGTGCCGGCCAAGGCCACCATCCTCTTCGACCTGCCGGCAGAGGAGCGCCTGCCGGCGGCCATGCAGAATCTCGGCATCAGCTTCAGCCAGCTCTCCGACGTCGCCGGACATGCCTGACGGCACGGTCCTCGCCTTCGATTTCGGCGAGAAACGCATCGGCGTCGCCACCGGGGAAACCCTGCTCGGCAGTGCCCATCCGCTGACCGTCATTCATGCCCAGTCCAACGACGACCGGATGGCCGCCATCGGCCGCCTGATCGACGAATGGCGGCCGGTGCAACTGGTCGTCGGTCTGCCGACCCATGCCGATGGTACGCCGCATGAAATGACGCGCCTGGCGACCAAATTCGGCGAACGTCTGCAAAGACGGTTTCATTTGCCGGTTGCCTACGCTGATGAGCGTCTGACCTCGGTCGATGCCGAGGCGCGCCTGCGCGAAACCGGCCGCAACAGCCGCACGGCCAAGCCGCTGCTCGACGCCGTGGCCGCCCAACTGATTCTTCAAACCTGGTTCGAAAGCCCGTCCCATGTCACCCCTGCCCAACCCGTTGCCTGACGCCGAGGCCCAGTGCCAACGCCTGGCCGACTTGCTGCGTCCGCAGCTTCACCGCCGGCCGGCGCTGGTCGGCATCTATAGCGGCGGCGCCTGGATCGCCGGCCGCCTGCGCCAATTGCTCGGCCTTGAAGAGGAGATCGGTCTGATCGATGTCTCCTTCTATCGCGACGATTTCGCCGAAAAAGGCCTGCATCCGCAGGTCAAGCCGACGCTGATTCCCTTCGATGTCGAGGGCCGTCACATCATCCTCGTTGACGACGTGCTCTATACCGGCCGGACGACGCGGGCAGCGGTCAACGAGCTGTTCGACTACGGCCGCCCGGCCTCGGTCGAGCTGGTTGTGCTCGCCGATCGCGGTGGTCGGGAGTTGCCGGTGGCGCCCAGTCAGTGCGTCTGGGAAGTGAATCTGGCCGATAGCGAAAACCTGGTGCTCGACCAATCGGATGATGGACGCCTGCAGTGGAGGCTGGAACATGCATAACCCGCAGTTGAACAAGGATGGCGAACTGAGCCATCTGCTGTCCATCGAAGGCCTGCCGCAGCGCATCCTGACGCAGATCCTCGATACCGCCGAGTCGTTCATGGAAGTCTCGGCCCGCGACGTGAAGAAGGTGCCGCTGCTGCGCGGCAAGAGCGTCTTCAACCTGTTCTTCGAGAATTCGACGCGGACGCGGACAACCTTCGAGATCGCCGCCAAGCGCCTCTCCGCCGACGTCATCAATCTTGACATCAACAAGTCGTCGGCGAGCAAGGGTGAAACCCTGCTCGACACCATCGACAACCTCGTCGCCATGCACGCCAACCTGTTCGTCGTGCGTCACGCCTCGAGTGGGGCGCCCTACCTGATCGCCGAGCACCTGCAGCGCATCGGCCGCGACGACGTGCATGTGGTCAATGCCGGCGACGGCCGCCACGCGCACCCGACGCAGGGCCTGCTCGACATGTACACGATCCGTCACTACAAGAAGGACTTCACGCAACTGCGTGTCGCCATCGTTGGCGACATCCTGCATTCGCGCGTCGCCCGTTCCGATATTCATGCGCTGACCACGCTCGGCGTCCCGGAAGTTCGCGCCGTCGGTCCGGAAACCCTGCTGCCCAAGCATCTCGACAAGCTCGGCGTGCATGTCTTCCACGACATGAACGAGGGGATCAGGGATTGCGACGTGATCATCATGCTGCGCCTGCAGAACGAGCGCATGAACGGCGCCCTGCTGCCCTCGGCCAGCGAGTACTTCCGCCACTACGGCCTGACGCCGCAGAAACTGGCGCTGGCCAAGCCGGACGCCATCGTCATGCACCCCGGGCCGATGAACCGCGGGGTGGAAATCCATTCGGCGGTGGCCGACGGGTCGCAGGCCGTGATCCTGCCCCAGGTCACCTTCGGCATTGCCGTGCGCATGGCCGTCATGAGCATCGTTGCTGGGAACTGAGCAGATGAATATCGAAATCAAGAACGGCCGGGTCATCGACCCGCAGAACGGCACCGACCGGGTTGCCTCCCTGTTCATCGCCGATGGAAAAATTGCCGGTCTCGGCGAGGCGCCGGCCGGCTTTCTCGCCGACCAGAGCATTGACGCTGCCGGCTGCGTCGTCTGTCCCGGTCTGATCGATCTCGCCGCCCGCCTCAACAGCATCGAGGCCGAACTGGCCGCTGCCGTTGCTGGTGGCGTCACCTCCGTCGTCGTCCCGCCGGATGCCGACCCACCGCTCGACGAGCCGGAACTGGCTGATCGCCTCGTGCATCGCGGCACCGAGATCGGCAAGGCACGCGTGCTGCCGCTCGGCGCGCTGACGCTGGGCCTGAAGGGCGAGCGCCTGGCCGAATTGGCCGGCCTGAAGAAGGCCGGTTGCGTCGCTTTCTCGCAAGCGACGCAACCGGTGGTCGATACCGAGGCTCTGCTGCGCTCGATGGAATACGCGGCCACCTTTGATTTCGCCGTCTGGCTGCAACCCCAGGACTACTGGCTGGCGCGCAACGGCATTGCGCATGAAGGCGAGGTCGCCAGCCGCCTCGGTCTGGCCGGCATTCCGGTCGCCGCCGAAACCATCGCCATCGCCACCATTGTCCAGCTGGTCCGCGACACCGGCTGCCGTGTGCATCTGACGCGTTTGTCGTCGGCGGCTGGCGTGGCGCTGGTTGCCCAGGCGCAGGCCGAAGGTCTGCCGGTTACCTTCGACATCGGCGTGCATCACCTGCTGCTCAGCGAAAACGACATCGGCTTCTTCAATCCGCACGCCCGCTTCGTGCCGCCGCTGCGCAGCCTGCGCGACCGGCAAGCGCTCTCCGATGCTGCGGCCGGCGGTCTGGCCGCGATTTGCTCGGATCACACGCCGGTCGGTGCCGATGACAAACTGCTGCCCTTTGGCGAAGCCAAACCGGGGGCGACCGGGCTGGAGGTGCTGTTGCCGCTGACCCTGAAATGGGCGGCGGCAGCCGGTGTCGCGCTGCCCCAGGCGCTGGCGCGGATCACAGCGGCGCCAGCGGCTGTCCTCGGTCTGGGTGATCGCCATCTGGGAATCGGTGCCGTGGCCGATATTTGCGTTTTCGATCCGGCCGCCGAATGGCAGCTGAGTGCTGAAAGCCTGCGCAGCCGTGGCAAGAATTCGCCCTGGCTGGGCCATATGCTGACCGGCAAGGTCAGGGCAACGCTGGTTGCTGGCCGCGTCGTCTTTACGGAGTAGGAGCGCCAACTTTTCCGGTTAAGTTATTTGTCATATTGATCTAGAATTATTTGCCCGCCCGGCTAGTCCGGCGGGCGGCATTTTCTTTCAATCCGGCAATACCTTTAGTACTGGAGGAGTTCCCGATGAAAAGCATTCTGTCGAGCATTGCGTTGTTCCTGGCCGGCATCGGCCTGGCCATGGCGGCGGTGAATATCAATACCGCTTCGGTCGATGAATTGGATGCGGTCAAGGGCATCGGCCCGAGCAAGGCCAAGGCCATCGTCGAACATCGCGACAAGAACGGCCCGTTCAAATCCGTCGATGACCTGAAGGAGGTCAAGGGCTTCGGCGACAAGAGCCTCGACAAGCTGCGCAGCGAGTTGTCGGTGGGCGATGCCGCGGCAGCTGCCAAGAAGAAGTAGCCGCTGGGCTTGTGGTGCCGTGAGGGCGGGGCTTCCCGCCCTTTTACGTTAACTCGGCCAGACGCGCTACTGCTTCCGGTGTGCAGCCAGTGACCGCCAGCACCTTGCGGCGGGAGGTCTGGCCGCTCTTCAATGTGACCGCGGCGCGGCCACAAGCGAGCCGTTCGGCGACATATTCGATCAGCGCGGCGTTGGCCTTGCCGTCTACCGGTGGTGCGGCCAGCCGAATCTTCAATGCGTCGCCATGCCGTCCGGCGCATTCCGTCCGCCGCGCTCCCGGTTGAATGTGCAGGGTGAGCGTGATGCTGCCATCGCTGCTCACCCGGAACCAGTCGCTCACAGGAACATCAACACGACCTGCAAGAGCAGGATGGCCACCAGCGGCGACAGATCGATGCCGGAAATCGTCGGCACGAAGCGGCGGATCGGATCGAGCAGCGGCCGCACCAGTTGATTGACCAGTGGTGCCACCGGTGAATAGGGATTGATCCAGGAGAGGACGGCCTGCAGAATGATGGCGCCGATCATGATGTAGACGGTCAGGCGCAGTAGTCCGCGGACGGCGAACATCAGGATCATCAACGCCATGCCGACGCCGTCGGCGCTCAGCGTGGCGCTCGATGCCGCGATAACGATGCCGGCCATCAGCAACTGCAGCCACAGGGCGGCAAGCAGGCTGGCCCAATCCACCCCACCGACGCCAGGAACGATGCGGCGCAGCGGCTTGACCGCCCAGTTGGTCAGCTTGACGACGAAATCACCGATTTGTCCGGCAAAGGAAACACGCGTCATCTGCATCAGGAAACGCAGCATGAACATCGTCGTGAAAAAGCTGACGACGGCATTGACCAGGAAAAAAATCGCTTCCATCAGGCGGCTCCGAGTAGTTTTCCGAGTTCGCGGCCACGCGCTTCGGCGGCCTTGACGCCGGCGACGATGCCTTCCTTGACGCCGGCCTCGGTCATCGTGCGCAGGGCGGCTTCGGTGGTGCCACCCTTGGAGGTCACCCGTTCGCGCAACACGGCGGCTGGCTCGGTCGACTGGGCAGCCAGGGCGGCGGCGCCCTGAACGGTTTCAATGGCCAGCTGGCGTCCTTGCTCGGCGGTAAAGCCAAGGTCGGCGGCGGCTTGCTGCAGGGCCTCGATGAACAGGAAAACATAGGCCGGGCCGCTGCCGGAGAGCGCCGTGACGCCATCCATGCGGGCTTCATCATCGATCCAGACGGTGCTGCCAACAGCAGCCAGCACCTGGTCAGCCGCCGCGCGGCCGGCCTCGTCGACTTCCGGCATGGCGCACAGGCCGGTGATGCCGGCGCCGATCAGGGCCGGGGTGTTGGGCATGCAGCGGACGATGCGCCGGTGGCCACCGAGGAAGCGCGACAGGGTCGCCAGATCGAGGCCGGCGGCAATGCTGACCACCAGGGCCTGGCCAAGCTTGCCGACGAGCGGGGCGCAGGCGTCGCGCATCTGTTGCGGCTTGACCGCCAGCAGCAGCAGGTCGCCGGCCTCGGCGAGCGCGGCGGCGGAGTCGACGCAGTGCACGCCATAGGCCTGCTGCAGGCGCTCGCGGGCCTCGCTGCCGGGATCGATGACGGTGATGTCAGTGGCCGTGAAGCCGCGTTTCAACATGCCGCCGATCAAGGCGTTGGCCATGTTGCCGCCGCCGAGGAAAGTGATTTTCATGCGTAAGTTCTTTCGCCAAATATGGCCGTACCGATGCGGACGATGGTCGCGCCTTCAGCAACGGCTGCCTCAAGATCATGGGACATGCCCATGGAAAGGGTGTCGAGCGGCAGGCCGGCAGCCCGCAAGTGCTCGTAAAGCTGGCGCAGGCGACGGAAGGGCGCGCGCTGCGCTGCTTCGTCGTCCGCTGGTTCGGGAATGGCCATCAGACCACGCAGCCGCAGCCCGGGCAGGGCCACAACCGCCTGGCACAGGCCGGCTGCATCATCCGGGTGGCAGCCACTCTTGCTGGCCTCGCCGGAGACGTTGATCTGGACACATGCCTGCAGCGGCGGCATGCCCTCGGGGCGCTGGGCGGACAGACGTTCGGCGAGCTTCAGGCGGTCGATCGAGTGGACCCAGGCGAAGTGCTCGGCAACCAGTCGGCTTTTGTTGCTCTGCAGGGGGCCGATGAAATGCCATTCGAGATTGAGGTCGCGCGTGGCCATGACCTTGTCGACGGCTTCCTGAACGTAGTTCTCGCCGAATGAGCGTTGTCCGGCAGCTGCCGCGGCGCGTATACAGGCCTCCGGCCAGGTCTTGCTGACCGCCAGCAGCTGCACGCTTTCCGGCTGGCGCCCGACAGCCTTGCTGGCGGCGGCGATACGGGCGAGAACGGCTTGCAGGTTGCCGGCGATTGCGCTCATAATCCTTGGGAAATCCTTGATAAATCCAAGTATACACGCGCTCCGAGGACGATCCGTATGGACATCACCGAACTGCTGGCCTTCAGCGTCAAGAACAAGGCCTCCGACCTCCATCTCTCCGCCGGACTGCCGCCGATGATCCGGGTGCATGGCGATGTCCGCCGCATCAATCTGCCGGCGATGGAGCACAAGGACGTGCATGGCATGGTGTATGACATCATGAATGACGGCCAGCGTAAGGTTTATGAAGAAACGCTGGAGTGCGACTTTTCCTTCGAGATTCCCAACCTCGCCCGTTTTCGGGTCAATGCCTACAACCAGCAGCGTGGCGCCGGGGCCGTCTTCCGGACCATTCCATCTAAGGTGCTGACGCTGGAAGAGCTGAACTGCCCGAAAATCTTCAAGGACATTTCCGAGTATCCGCGCGGCATCGTCCTGGTCACCGGGCCAACCGGTTCCGGCAAATCGACGACCCTGGCGGCG
>DDWF01000158.1:11280-11526 GCA_002345845.1 Betaproteobacteria bacterium UBA2293
GCCTGATCAACCAGCGCGAAGTCGGACCGCACACGCTGTCCTTCGCCAACGCCCTGCGCTCGGCGCTGCGCGAGGATCCGGACGTCATCCTGGTCGGCGAAATGCGTGACCTGGAAACCATCCGCCTGGCCCTGACCGCAGCCGAGACCGGCCACCTGGTGTTCGGCACCCTGCATACTTCGTCAGCGGCAAAGACCATCGACCGCGTGGTTGACGTCTTCCCGGCGGCGGAAAAGGAAATGGTCC
>DDWF01000285.1 GCA_002345845.1 Betaproteobacteria bacterium UBA2293
CGACCAGTTCCCGGCGCTGATGGCGCTGGTCGATGCCGCCGTCGCCGCGGTCGCCACGGCCGAGCCGGAGGGCGCCATCGCCCGCCACAGCCGGACGGTGGCCGGTGAACTGCGCCGCCATGGGGCTTCCCAGGCGGTTGCCGAAGGCCTGGGTCGCGCCCGCGTTTTCGGCAACGCCAGCGGCGACTACGGCACCGGCATCGCCGACGCGGTGCTCGATGACCGCCTCAAGCCGCAGGATGAGCGCCTCGGCCAGCTCTTCCTGCAACGCATGAGCCAGCCCTACGTCGATGGCGTGGCCCTTGCCGATGTCGCGCCGGCTCTCGCCGAGCAGGCGCTCGGCGCCCAGTTGCGGCGCACCGACGCGGCGCTGCTGTCGCGCAGCTCGCACCTCTACGGCATGGTCACTTCCGACGACCCCTTTCAGTACCTCGGCGGTCTCGCCGCGGCGGCACGTTCGGCCGGCCGCAAGGCGCCGCTCGAACTGTTCGTCAGTCAGTTGCAGAACGCCGACGAGCCGCATGCGCAAACGGCACAGCAGAGCATCGCCATGGAAATGCAGGCGCGCTACCTGCACCCCGGCTGGGTCGCGGCGCTGCAAAAGGAAGGCTATGCCGGGACGCTGCAGGTGCTGAAGGCGGCGCAATTCGCCTGGGGCTGGCAGAGCGTCGTCGACGACGCGGTGCGGGCCGATCACTGGCAGGGCTTGCACGATGTCTTCGTCAAGGACAAGCACGGCCTCGGTGTCCCCGACTGGCTGCGCAGCCACCCGCAGGCCTATGCCCAGACGCTGGAACGCCTGATTCAGGCGGCGCGGCATAAGCACTGGACGCCGGATGCGGCGACGCGCCAGGAACTGGCCAAGCTGTACCGCGAGCTGACGGCGGCAGCGCCGCTGGCCCAGCCATCGCGCGCCGTCGAAGCCTGGGTGGCCGGCGAGTTGCCCGGCACGCCGCGCGACAAGATCAGCGGTGTGGCCCGGCTGGTGGCCGGTGCCACGCCACAGCCGGCCAGCCCCGATGCAGCGGCGGGTGGCCAGACGGCCGAGGCCTACCAGCCGGTGCGCGGCGAGAAGCTGGCCCGCCGCCCGGACACGGCGCCGGCCCTGCCGGCCTGGCTGGCGCTGCTGCTGTTCCTGCCGCTGGTCGGTGGTGCGCTCCGGCAGCGCGTAGCGACTAACGGGAACCACTGAGTCATCGCACCGTCCACTACTGGCGGCAGGCGACGACCGGGCGATTTTGCCCACGTGCCAGCAAAAGCAATGTCATCCGACGACTCAGACAAGGACTCATTTTGACCCTCTCCAGTAATTCTCCAACCACCACCGACAGCATCGTCCTCGGCATGGGCTGTTTCTGGGGCGCCGAAAAGCGCATGGCGGCCATTCCCGGCGTGCTCGATGTCGAAAGTGGTTACGCCAACGGCGAGATCGCCGGCACCTACGAGGCGGTGCTGGAACACGAACGGCTGCTGCAATGGGGCAAGACGACCCGGCGCAACCATGCCGAAGTGGTTAAGGTCACCTTCGACCCTACCCGGGTCGATGTCGAACAGGTGCTGATCGTGTTCTGGGAAAGCCACAATCCGACGCAGGGCGACCGCCAGGGCAACGACGTCGGCAGCAACTATCGCAGCGCGGTCTATACCAATAGCGACGCCCAGCAGGCCATCGCCCAGAAAACCCGCGATACCTATCAGAGCGCACTGACGGCCGCCGGCCGGGGCACGATCACCACGGAAATCGCGCCGCTGGCAACCTACTTCACGGCCGAGGAATACCATCAGGATTACCTGGTCAAGAACCCGAACGGCTACTGTGGCCTGGGTGGCACCGGGGTCAGATATCCGCTCGCCGCTATCGCCACTTAGGCAGGCTGAGGTCTTCATCCGGCAGGTAGCCGCTTCGTGCCGGACATGGGCAGGTAAGCGCAGCGGCGGCCTGTCGCAAAGCCGACAAGAAGCATTTTCCCCTTGCCGTTTGCCGGCCGGGAGCTTGGTTTTTCGCGGCTTCCGGCGCCTGGCATCGCTCTTGCATCGAGCCGGGCAATGCCTTTTGCCGATTCCCCGCCCGCCATGTCCCTCGCTGAATCCTCCACTTTCCGCTGCCTGTCCGCCGCCGAGGCCCTCGCCCTGATCGGCGAGGCACCAAGCGTTACGGTCTTCGATGTCCGTGACCTGCCCAGCTACCAGCGCGGCCACCTCGATGGCGCCGCGCATCTGTCCGAGGATCGTGTCCTGCCCTGGATGCGCCGCCTGGCCAAGGATGCGCCGGTGGTCATCTATTGCTACCACGGCAATGCCAGCAAGACCTACGCGCAGATGTTCGTCGATTTCCGCTACACCCGCGTCTTCAGCGTCGATGGCGGCTACGAAGCGCTGGCCGCGGTGCGGGTGGCGACGGTCGCGGCATGACGGCGGCGCACGTCGCCAGCTGGGTGCGGACGCACGTCCTGACGGCCAGCGACATCGACTGCATCACCACGGTGATGCTGAAGATTCTCGACGGCAAGTGCAAGATGGACGGCGTCGAGAAAATCGTCATGACGCAGCTCTACGACGCCGTCCAGCACCGTGACGGCGAGCGCTTCGGCGGCGAATACCACCGGCTGATCGCCAGCGCCCGCCAGGCGACCGGCGAAGAACTGCGAGACCACATTTACGAAAAGCGCCTGCTGGCCGAAACCATGCTGTCGCGCCCGGTGATGAAGGCCTTCAAGGCGATGATCCGCGAACAAGGGCTGTTCGTCGGCCTGGCCGAGGAAGAGGCAGTGGCATGACCATGAAGTTCTACATGACCCCCGGCTCGTGCTCGAGCGGGATCCACATCCTGCTCGAGGAATGCGGCCTGGTCTTCGAGGCATACGTCGTCAACCTGCTGGCCGGCGACCAGTACAAGAAGGACTACCTGGCGATCAATCCCAAGGGCAGCGTGCCGGCGCTGGTGCTCGACGACGGCACCGCGTTGACCGAGTTTTCGGCCATCGCCTGGTGGCTGGCGCGCAGCTACCCGAAGCGCCAGCTGCTGCCGGCAAGTCTGGCCGACGAAGTGCAGGTGCTCAGCGTACTCAATTACGCCGTGCACACCCTGCATACCCAGGGCTTCGCCCGCATCTTCACTACCGAGCGCTTCGCGCCGAGCAGTTGCGACCATGAATCGGTCAAGGCCCAGGGGCGGCAGATCATTGATCAGGGCTTCGCCATCGTCGATCGCCAGCTGGCCGGCCGCGACTTCGTCGTCGATCACTTCACCATCGCCGACGCGGCGCTGTTCTACGTCGAGTTCTGGGCCGAGCGCATCGGCATCCCGCTGCCGGATAACTGCGCCGCCCACTACCGCCGCCTGCTGACCCGGCCGGCGGTGCGCCAGGTGCTGGCCGAAGAGGGCTACGCCTCGGCGCTGCGCTAGGGCGGCCGGCGCCCTTCGTTGCGCCAGGCCGCCGGTGTTGTGCCGAAAGCCCGCTTGAAGGCGCGGTTGAAGGCGGCATCCGATTCGTAGCCGACTTCGGCGGCGATCTGTGCCGTTGCCGCCGTGCTTTCGCGCAGACGCACGGCAGCCAGTTGCAGACGCCAGTGGGCCAGGTAGCGCATCGGTGGCTGGCCGATCAGGGCGGTGAAACGTTCGGCGAAGGCAGAGCGCGACAGGCCGACTTCGCGCGCCAGTTCCTCGGTGGTCCACGGATGGGCGACGCGGCCGTGCAGCAGGGCCAGGGCGCGACCGACCAGGCGGTCGCGCAGGCCGGCCAGCCAGCCGCTCTGGCCTTCCGGCAGGGCCGCCACGTAACGGCGCACGCCCTCGACGAAGAGCAGCTCGGCCAGCTTGCCGAGCACCGCCGCCGAGCCGCTGCTGCTGACGGCGAATTCCGCCGCGGCGTGGCGGAAGGAATTCTCCATCCAGGCGCCGCCGGCGCCATCGCGCACGCCGAGCTTGAGCAGCGGGGGCAGGGCGTTGAGCAGCTGGTTGTCCGGCACGTCGCAACCGAGATAGCCGCAGATGATGTGCGTCGGCTCGCCGCCCCCTCCGTGGCGCAGCACCGCCGGGCTCCGTTCGCCCGGCGCCTGCACCTGGTCGTCAATGACTACCGGGCGCAGGTCGGCGGCGCTGCCCAGGACATGCGCGTCGTTGCGCGGCAGCAGCACGATCTCGCCGGCCAGTACCGGCAGCGGTGCGTCGTCGCCGACGCGCACCAGCAGCCGGCCGTCGATCACATAGTGGTAGGCGATCAGGTGTGCCGGCATGCGTCCCTGGGCGTCGAAATCCTCCGCCCCGACCTGCGACACCACGCACCACGGTGCGGTGAATTCGGCGTCGAGAAAAACCCCGCCGGAAAAGCGTACCGCAGCAAATACCTCGGACAGGACATCCATCTTCCGCCTCCTTGAACAAGGCCCCGGCGTTTCGGTCAAATCTTCCGGCGCCTCGGGTCTGTCAGCACCCCCGGCTGCGGATTATCTTGGCACTGCGCGCCAACGCCGGCGCCCACGACAAGCAAAACCATCCAGCCAAAAGGAGAACCCCATGATCCTGCAAGACGATCTCGCGCTTACCTATTCCGGCGCCAGCGCCGACAGCCTCGCGCTCTACCGCCGCGCCCTGCATCAATTCGCCTGCTACATCGAAGATCCGGTCGCCACCATCGATGCCGCCATCGCCCAGCAACCGGATTTTGTCATGGCCCACGTATTCAAGGCCTACTTGCACCTGCTCGGCACCGAACCGGCCGCCCTTGCCGTCGCCCGCGAATGCCTCGACGCCGTCCAGGGCCTGCCGAGCACCCCGCGTGAACGCGGCCACATCGAGGCGCTCAGCCAGATGCTCGACGGCCAGTGGCAGCGCGCCGGGCGCCTGCTCGAAGACCTCTCCATCGAATTCCCGCGCGACAGCCTGGCGCTGCAAGCCGGCCATTTGACCGATTTTTACCTCGGCAATTCCCGCCTGCTGCGCGACCGCATCGCCCGCGCGCTGCCCGCCTGGTCGGCGGGCATGCCCGGTTATCACGCGATTCTCGGCATGCACGCCTTCGGCCTTGAGGAGATGGGCGACTACGCCCGCGCCGAAGCGCAGGGCAGGGCAGCGCTTGAACACGAAAGGCGTGACGGCTGGGCCTGGCACGCGGTGGCCCACGTCATGGAAATGCAGTGCCGCACGCGCGACGGCATCGCCTGGCTGCACGCCGATCCGGACGCCTGGTCGACCGACAGCTTCTTCAAGGTGCACCTGTGGTGGCACCTGGCGCTCTACCACCTCGAACTGGGCGAGATCGACGAAGTGCTGGCGCTGTTCGACGGGCCGATCCACGGTGAGCGCTCGACCGTCGTCCTCGACATGATCGACGCCTCAGCCTTGCTCTGGCGCCTGCAGCTGCGTGGCATCGATGTCGGCCAGCGCTGGCAGAGCGTCGCCGACGGCTGGCAGCCGATTGCCACCGCCGGCAACTACGCCTTCAACGACCTGCACGCGGTCATGGCCTTCGTCGGCGCCCAGCGCCCGGAGGTCGTCGCAGCGGTACTCGAAACCCAGCAATGGGCGATGCAACGCAGCAACGACAACGCCGCCTTCTGCCGCGAAGTCGGTCACCCGCTGACCCTGGCCATCAAGTCTTTCGGCCAGGGGCGCTACGACGAATGCGTGCGCCTGATCCGTCCGGTTCGCGACATTGCCCAGCGCTTTGGTGGCAGCCACGCCCAGCGCGACCTGATCGACCTGACCCTGATCGAAGCCGCGCTGCGCGCCGGCCAGCAGCATCTCGCCGCCGCCCTGTGCGCCGAACGCCTGCCGATGCGTGGTCACAGCCCGCTGACGCGGCAGTTGCTGGCGCGCAGTGAACCGTTGCGCGTCGCCGCCTGAAGCCGACGGGAAGCACCTCGGGCCGAAACCGTGAAGACAAAAACGCCGGGATGAACCCGGCGTTTTACTTGCGGTCCAGACGACTTACTGAACGCTGAGCAGCAACTCGACCCGGCGGTTGGCGGCGCGGCCCTTGACGGTCGCGTTATCGGCGACGGGCGCTTCCTCACCCCGGCCTTCTGCCGTCATCCGCGCGGTCTCGACACCCTTGCCGGCCATGTAAGCAACCACGGCTTTGGCCCGGGCTTCGGAAAGCGCCTGGTTATAGCGACTGCCCCCGGCGCTATCGGTATGGCCGACCACGGTAAGCTTGCTCGGCGCCACAGCGGACATCGCCGTGGCAATGCAATCGAGGGCTTCCTGGGCCGCGGGTTGGACCACGCTGCTCGCGGAAGCGAATGCCAAGGCGCCCGGCATCGTCACCCGCAAGGCATCGGCCGACTCGTCGAGCTTCAACCCCATCGACTCAAGTGCAGCAAGTTGTTCCTTGAGCTGGACCAGGGGCGAGGCGGCGCCCGGTGTTGTGGACATGGCCTGGGGCGCCGATTCGCCCGGCGGCTGATTGGCACAGGCGGACAACAGGGCAAGGGAAGCGAACGCGATCAGGGCAGTGGATTTCATGAACAACCTCTTGTGACGATGAATGGACTCGTTGGCGCGGCGGGCATGTTGCCTGCCATAAAAAGTCGAACATCATATATCAGATGTCATGTTCCGGAGGCGGTCCGCTAAAAATTGGGGCCGCCCCAAGCTTCTGGTTAACGGCCCCCTGTTTCGGCTTCTATGGTGCTTCAGCCCTTGGTGATGACCACTTCCAGGTACTCGCCGGGAATCACCAGCGACGACTGTCCGGCGATATTGAGTTCGTCGATCAGGTTCGTGATGTCGCCTTCGAGCGCCTTCTGGCCGGTGGGGTCCAGTGCGGCGAAAGCCTTGAGCGTCGGCCCGTAGTAATCGCGGAACACCTGCAGCCAGTGGGCCGCCGAGCGATAGCGGAAATTGAAGAGGCGCCGCTCACAGCGGATTTCCAGCGCTTGCGAGCCGAACAGCTCGACGATGTGCGGCTCGCTCCCCCACAGGAGCGGAGACTTGATTCCGGCCGGCGGCGGCACATGGGCACCGATGGTTTTGAACAGGCGACCGATAAATCCTTGCGGTGTCCAGTTGGCCAGCCCGATGCGTCCGCCAGCGCGCAGCACGCGCAACATCTCCTGGGCACAGCGCACGTGATCCGGGCTGAACATCACGCCGAATGTCGACAGCACGACGTCGAAGCTGCCGGCTTCGAAAGGCAGGTGTTCGGCATCGGCGACCCGAAATTCGACCTGCTGACCTTCGGCCAGGGCGCGTTGGCGACCTTTGTCGAGCAGCGCCGGCACATAATCAGTCGAGGTGACGTTGGCAAAGCGGCGCGCCGCAGCCAGCGTGGCGTTGCCGTTGCCGGCGGCGATATCGAGGATGTCTTCGCCTGCCTGCAGGTCAACTGCTTCGGCGAGCGACTCGGCGACGATCTGCAAAGTGGTGCCGATGACCGAGTAATCCCCGCTGGCCCAGGTGGCCTGCTGGCGTTGCTTGATTGCGGCGTAGTCGGGCGTGGTGGCAGGGGGGTCGAGAACAAGATTCATGAAAGTCTCCTAAATGGTTTTGGCTACCTGACGGGCAGGCCGGATGCTGGAAAAACCGTCGGCGCTGCTGGGCGACGACGAGTTCATTATTCGAACTTTTCGCCAGCGATACTTCTCCAAACGTCCGTCGGTCTTGCTCGCCAGTCCGCCTTTGAGTTCGGGCGGCGCAGCCGTCATCCGCATTTGATCGGGGCGCCATCACCCATGAATCACGATCCGTTGTCCGATGTGCTGAGCAGCGTGCGCCTGCATGGTGCGGTTTTCTATTACGTCAGTTTTGGTACGGACTGGGCCGCCGAAACGCCGGCCTCGAGCCAGCTTGCCGAGGCGCTGATGCCGGGCACCGAGCATGTGCTCGCCTACCACCTGATTGCCAAGGGCAGCGGCTGGGCGGCCACCGACGGGGAGTCACCGGTTCGCCTGAACTGCGGCGACATCGTGATGTTTCCGCGCGGCGACCGGCATGTGTTGTCGAGCGCGCCGGGAATGCACGCGCAGCAGGACAACGACAACTGGCGTTTCATGACGCGCAACGATCCGAAACCGATCGCCGTCGCCTACCATCGCGGGGTGCTGCGGCCGGGCTCGTTGCAGCCCGCCGAGGAGGCCGTCGCCGTTATCGTCTGCGGCTTCGTCGGCTGCGATCTGCGCCCCTTCAATCCGCTGATCGCGGCCTTGCCGCACATTTTGCACCTGGCGGCCAACGACGTCGGCTCGTGGGTGGCACCGGTACTCGACCAGGCCGTGTCCGAATCGCGCCAGAGCCGGGCTGGTAGCGCGGCGGTGCTCGAACGGGTCAGCGAAATGGTGTTTGTCGATGCGGCACGCCGTCATCTCGAATCCTTGCCCGAAGACGCCTCCGGCTGGCTGGCCGGACTCCGCGACCGCCACGTCGGCAAGGCGATCGACCTGCTGCATGCGCGCCCGGCCGAGGAGTGGACGATCGACAGACTGGGGCGGCAGGTGGGGCTGTCGCGCTCGGCGCTGCACGAACGCTTTGTCGACCTGATCGGACAGTCGCCGATGCAATATCTGACCAACTGGCGCATGCAGCGCGCCGCCTGCCTGCTGCGCGAAAGCGCGGCGACCGTGGCGACCATCGCCCAGGAGGTCGGTTACGACTCGGAGGCCGCCTTTGCCCGGGCCTTCAAGCGCACCGTGGGCACCCCGCCGGCGGCCTGGCGGCGAACGCAGCATGCCTTGCGCCACGCGTGATCCCGCCAGCGTCGCCTGCTCGCCTCACCCGCCTGCTGCATGCCGCTGGTCTGCCAGCCGCGAGAGTGCCCGCGACAGCGCCGAGGAGTTGATATAGCCGGCGTCGCGGGCGGCGGTTTTCAAACCCTTGCCCGCCTGTACGGCGCGCCGGGCGATGGCCAAGCGGATGGCCGAGAGGTATTTGCCCGGCGTTTGCCGCATCACGTCACGAAAGGTATTGGCGAAGGCAGTGCGCGACATGCCGGCTGTTGCGGCCAGCGTTTCCAGCGTCCATCTGTCTTGCGGTCGGGTGTGGATGGCGACCAGGGCACGGGCGATGCGCGGATCGGCAAGGCCGCTCAACAGTCCGCCGGTGCTTGTCGGGTGGGCAATCAGGTGGCGCAGCAAGCCGATGAACAGGATGTCGCCGGCGCGGTCGAGCAGGGCCGGCTGGCCGCAACGCGGCGCCTGCAGTTCAGCGGCGATCAGGTTGATCAGGTGGCCGAGCGAGGTTTCGGCGCCAGCCAGCGACACCACCTGCGGTTCGGCAAATTCGCCCAGCAGCAGCGGGGCGACCGGTCCGTCGAGCCAGGCGCGGGCGCACATCAGGTGGCGGAAGGCGGCGGGCGACCCGGCGGCCAGTGCATGCGCGGTGTCGGCCCGGGAAACAAGGATGCACGGTGCCTGCAGCAGCTGGCTGGCGGTCGATGGCAATTCGAGGCGCAGGTGGCCCTCGGCCAGCAGATAGAGGTGCAGGCAGGGCGCCGCCTCGGCGGCAACCGTCAGGCAAGTGATGTCGGACGGCGCCAGACTGACCCGCACGCGCGGTGCCAGGCCGGCGAGCAGGGCGGAGAGTCGGTCGAGGCGGGCGGTAGCTGGCATGTGTACGAATTGCAACGATTAATGAACGCGGGTTTGCGTTTAGTTCAGCACAATGGCTCTGCTCGGTCAAGCAAGGAATGCCGGGAGCGGCCAGCCGTGTCGGCCGCCCGGAAGGTTCCGGCGAAACCCCTGTTCAATCAACGAAAGGATGCTCCATGTCCATTACTGCCCTGATGCCGCGCCAGCCGGTTCCCGCCCTCGCCGTCGCCCTGACCGGTGGCGGCCGTTTCGTGCTCGGCGCCGAACCTGCCGAGCGCTTCGATCTGATCGTGTTTTACCGTGGCCTGCATTGCCCGATCTGCGCCAAGTACCTGCTGGAACTCGAGCGTCTGGCGCCGGAATTCGCCAAGCGTGGCGTCCGCATCGTCGCCGTCAGCAGCGACGAGGCCGAACGCGCCCAGGCGATGGCCGACAAGGTCAAGGCCGACGGCATGCAGATCGGCTACGGCCTGAGTCTCGGCAACGCCCGCCAGTGGGGGCTGTACATCAGCGCCGCGCGCGGCAAGACCTCGATCGGCATCGAGGAACCGGCGCTGTTCAGCGAACCGGGCGTGTTCCTGGTCCGCCCGGACGGCACCCTGTATTACGGCGCGGTGCAGACCATGCCCTTCGCCCGGCCGCAGTTTCAGGATCTGCTCGGCGCCATCGATTTCGCCATCGCCCATGACTACCCGGCGCGCGGTGAATATCAGGGCGCCGTTTGATTCCTCGGGCCATCGCCTCGGCCCGGGCTTGAGCAGGCAGCGCCGTCAGGGGGGCGCAATGCCAGCGGCGCCGGCAAAGTAGCGGCGCGGCTCGCAGCCCAGCGTGCGCCGGAACATCGCGGTAAAGGCGCTGGCGCTGCGGTAGCCGAGTTTTTCCGCCACCAGCGTCACCGGCATGTTGTTGGCCAGATGGCCGAGGGCTTCGACCAGTCGCGCCTGCTGTCGCCACTGGCGAAAGCTCATGCCGGTCTCGCGCAGGAACTGGCGGGCCAGCGTGCGGCTGCTGGTGGCCTGCTGTTCGGCCAGGGTCTCCAGCGTCTCGCGGCTTTCCGGATTGGCGATCAGGTCCTGACACAGTTGCTGCAGGCGCGGCTCGCCGGGCATCGGCAGGTGCAGGGCGGGGATTTTCAGGAAACGCAGCTCGGCCAGCGCCAGCGCCGCGATCTGGCCAGCCCGGCCGGCGCGGTCGTAGGCCAGCGGTTCTTCGAGCAGGGCCAGGATCAGCGCCCGCAGCAGCGGGCTGACTTCCAGCAGGCAGCAGATATCAGGCAGACCGGGCGCGGCATCCGGGCGGATGTACAGGGTGCGCATCTCGACCGGGCCGAGCATGATCACCCGGTGCGGCGTGTTGGCCGGAATCCAAACGCCGCGCACCGGCGGTACCACCCAGCAGCCGGCTTCGGTCTCGACGCGCATGACACCGCTGCCGGCGTAGATCAGCTGGGCGCGCGGGTGGCTATGCACTGGTGTCTCGCCATCACGGTAATTGCGCCCCTTGGCGGTGACCGGGTGGGGCAGGGTCTGGTGCTCGTCGTCGTGGCCGCAGCTCATGGTCGGGCCGGCGATTGTCCAATTCACGATGTTTTCTGTCCGGACATGCTGTGATCAGTCATTCTAGACTGGCATCCCGGAAATCTGGATGTTCCCCATGGAAAAGACGCTCACCGCCGATGCCCCTGTCGCCGCGCCGCCCGCGCCCGACGCGTTGCACGCCACCACCTACCCGGTGATCGCCGCAATCAGCTTCGCCCACCTGTTGAACGACATGATGCAGTCGGTGCTGCTCGCCATCTACCCGATGCTGAAGCTCGGTCTCAACCTGAGCTTCACCCAGATTGGCCTGATCACGCTGACCTACCAGCTGACGGCCTCTTTGCTGCAGCCGTTGATCGGCCTGTACACCGACCGCCGGCCGCTGCCTTACTCGCTGCCGCTCGGCATGGGCTTCACGCTGTTCGGCCTGCTCGCCTTGTCGCAGGCCGGCAGCTTCGCTGCGGTGCTGCTGTCGGCGATGTTGATCGGCATGGGCTCATCGGTCTTTCACCCGGAGTCCTCGCGTGTCGCCCGGATGGCCGCCGGCAGCCAGCCCGGCCTGGCGCAATCGCTGTTCCAGATCGGCGGCAACCTCGGTTCGGCCCTCGGCCCGTTGCTCGCGGCGCTGATCATCGTGCCGCAGGGGCAGGGCAGCGCCGCCTGGTTCTCACTGTTCGCGCTGCTTGGTGTCGTCGTGTTGAGCTTTGTCGGGCACTGGTCCAGCCACCATGTCGTCAGCTTCCGCAAGCGGATGCAGGCGCATGCCGGCAACGGCCTGAGCCGCCGCCAGATCGGCTGGTCGCTGGCCATCCTCGGTCTGCTGATGTTCTCCAAGTTCTTCTACATGACCAGCTTGAGCAGCTATTACACCTTCTATCTGATCGACAAATTCGGCCTGCCGCTGGCCAGCGCCCAGATCTACCTGTTCGTCTTCCTCTTTGCCGTAGCCGCCGGCACTGTGCTCGGCGGGCCGGTCGGCGACCGTATCGGCCGCAAGCGGGTGATCTGGATATCCATCCTTGGCGTTGCGCCGTTCACGCTGTTGCTGCCACACGTCGGCCTGTGGTGGACCGGCGTCCTCTCGGTGATCATCGGGATGATTCTGGCCTCGGCTTTCTCGGCCATCCTGGTTTACGCTCAGGAGCTCGTGCCCGGCAAGGTCGGCGCCATCTCCGGCCTGTTTTTCGGCTTCGCCTTCGGCATGGGCGGCATCGGCGCCGCACTGCTCGGCCAGTTGGCTGACGCGACGAGTATCAGGACGGTGTATCAGGTCTGCGCCTACCTGCCGCTGATCGGCCTGCTGACGGCGTTTTTGCCGACGATCAGGAAAGGCTAGGGCGGCCCCACCCGGGAGCCCTTCCCGGGCAGTGCCGGTATGATGGATTGCTCGCTCCAGTTTCGACATTCCATATACGCCACCATGAAAGATTACCTCCCCGACTGGGCCCATCCCTGGCTCGACGTCATCACCCTCGGCCTGCAGATTTTCCTGATCGTCCTTGCCGCAACCCTGCTGCGTGCGCTCGTCGTCCGTATCATGACGCGCGTGGTCAAGCACCATAGCCTGCCGCTCGAACTCATCGTCGGCGGCCGGCGCTTTGCCAGCGTTCTCATTTACGGCGGCGTCCTGTTACTCATCCTCGATCGCTTCGGTGTTTCCGGTGCCGTGCTGTGGACCGCCATCACCGGCTTCGCCACGGTCGCCGCCATAGCCTTCTTTGCGGCATGGAGCGTGCTCTCCAATATATTTTGCGCGGTCTTGATCTACACCACGCGCCCCTTCCGCTTGCACGACCACATCGAAATCCTGGAAAACGGCGACAAGCCTGGCCTCAGCGGCGAAGTCCTCGACATCCGCCTGATCTACACCACGCTCAAGGAAACGCTGCCGGACAGGGAGCCGACGCTGCTCCAGGTACCCAACAGCCTGTTCTTCCAGCGCATGGTGCGAGTAGCGGTGGTGGAAGCCTCACTGCTTGCCACGAGAGGCGCAGCAGGTAGACCGCTCCCGCCCGTTTGAGCACTTAGTTGGCCGGCGAACGACTGAGCAATTCCTGGCGGATGGCCGTCAGCGCCATGATCGCTGCCGCCCGGTTTTCGGCCCCCAGGCGCAGCATGATCCGCTGCCCGGCGGAGCGCGCTTGCAGAGACTTGTCGGCATAGGTGTAGAGAACCTTTGGCTGTTCCAGCGCGACCGGCGGCGCCAGGTCGGGTGTTGCGAGCAAATTGTCGATTGCCTCGATCAGCCGGTCATTGAAGAAGCCATCGGCATAGCCCAGCTCGCGATAAGCCTTCTGGAACAGCGGATAGAAACTTACATAGGTATCGACCAGAAGGCGCGGATCCACCGCCGACAGCACTTTCAGATGGTTGAGGTAACGCTGGGCATTGGCCGGCGCAATACTTAGTTCGTTGCCATCGCGTTCAACCAGAAAAGGCCCACCGACCGGCTTGACCGGGATCACCTTAGCCGGCGCATCATGACGCGGCAGATTGTCGATGGTTGCCACGAAACGGCGGATCATCCGATCGGAATAAAAATAGCTTTCCAGCGATTTCTCGCCGAACAACTTGGCCAGGGCCTGGCGGTAAAGCGGATCGCTTTGTTCGATATCGAGAAGCGGCGCTTGCCCTGGCGATGGCTCGACAGCCGCCAGCGGATAACGCTCGATCGGCAGGGGAGGCGGCACCGCCGCCGCAGGAGGAGATGGCGGCACGACCACCAGTTGCTCGGGCTCGGGGGGCTCCCGTTCGGATAGCCAGAAAACGACGCCAAGCCCGACGGCGACGATGATGCCCAGCAGCAGAATTAACTTCTTTCCCATTGAAAACTCCTTTCAAGAGATCGAGTTACGCAGCCATCGCGAAACCAGTATCGAATACAGAGAGACCGGGGCCAGCGCCAGAAGTTGCCCTCAGGCGAGGCTTTCCAGCCATTCATTCAGCTTGCCGGCAGCATCCAGCCATTGCGGGTCGAGCATCAGCATATGGCCAGCCCCCGCGATGACCTGTGTTCTGGCATTCCACGAGGCGGCGGTGAAATAGAGCATCGAGGACGGAAAAACCTGGTCGGCCGAACCACCCATGACCAGCGCCGGAATGCGGGCCCGGCCACGGGCGATGCGAAAGGGCGCGGTGACCATTTCGGCCACGGCCTTTTCCGATTCCGGCTGGATCAGCGGCAGATAGTGGACAGTTTCTTCCGGCGCCATGCTCGGCGAGAAATAAACACGGGCCATGGTGCGCATGGTTTGTTCGCTGGCCGTGCCGTTGACCGCATTGGGCAACTCGGCAAAGAAATCCGGCATGGTCAGCGCCAAGCGGCTGGCCGTCCCACCCGTTCCGGTCGGCGGCACCGGCGCCAGGAAAGCCACGGCGCGCGCCGTGCCCCGCTCGAGAAAACGCTGGCTGACCAGGCAGCCCATCGAATGGGCGATCAATACCGGCGCCGCGGGCAGGCTGGCGACAGCAGCCGCGAGGTCGGCGACGTAATCGTCGAGGCCGAAAGCATCGAGATTCGCCCGATCCGCCGGATGGCTGCCGTGGCCGGAAAGCTCAAGCGCGTAGCAATCGTAGCCCTGCTCCTGAAAATACGGAATGAAGCGGATACCCCACAGGGCGGCGTTGCTGTAACCGCCATGGACAAAGAGCAGCGGCGGCCGGGCGCTGGGCTGTCGGGCTAGGTAGTGGTGAATAACTGGGGGTTTTGCAGACATCTGGGTCTTCTTTGTAGAAATGGGCAGAACAGTGCCCGCGACAGCGCCGAAAAATTGATCTGGGCAGCCAGGTCACTAGTGGACGAGCGGTAAAGGGATTAGAAAAGGCTAACCGTTCTTTTCCGATGTTCTGCCGGAGCGATCCAGGAAGAACAGCAGCAGTCGCAAGGCGGCAACGCAACCGAAGGAAACCGCCAGGACGGCAGCCCAGGACCAGGCGGGGAAAAGAGAGGAGGCCAGGGCGGCCAGGATCAGAAAGATGATGACGAAGAACATGTCGGGATACTAACCGTTCGTTTCCTTGATCGCATACATGGCGCGCAGGGCTGGCCAGTCTTGGCGCCACTGCCGAGACTTGTTTCACAAATTAGAAAACACTTTAAAAAAGCAAAATAATAATATGTTTTTAAAAGTAATTAAATTTTTTAGTTCTTATCCAATGGCCGTCTGCATTCCTGGCTTAATGTCTAGCCTGTTCAACGGCGGTTTTAACAATGCGAATTTGGCATGGAGTTTCTGGCCGGCAACAGCCTGCCACTGACTCTTGACTGATTTCTGCTGGGCAACGCATAAAAAAATTGATGCAAGTCAACAAGAAGGCAGTTATGGCCGTTCTGGCATCGCTGATTTATTACGTTGGTGATACCGTTTGCCGCTGCCCATTTCCTGCGTTTTTCCATGCGTTTTCCGCAAATCATTCGGGCGCTGAGTCTGGTCCGGCCCTTGGGGCTTGCTGGAGCGCTATTTTCCCTGTTGATCCTGGCCGGTTACGCGCTGGGAGTTGAAGTTCTGTTTCGCCCCATGCACGGTGGCCCGGCAACGCATCCTTTGAGTGCAGTCGGCTTGGGCATGCTGGGCATTGGTGCTTTCTTCTGGCATCCCCGGCAGAACAATCGGGTCGTGTTGTTTGCCGGTTGTTTTGTAGTTCTACTGGCGTCGCTGCGCCTGCTCGAACTGGCAAGTGGGGGAGCCCTGCTGGATTGGCTTACCCCTTTTACCTACCATCTTGCCGAGCAGGCAGCTGCCGGGCACCCGATATCGACCGGCAGCAACACGGCATTGATGACTCTGTGTTTCGGAATGGCACTGGTTTCGGTCGGCTTCAAGCGTTATGCCATGGCCCAGCAGTTATCTTTTGTCGGCCTCGGCTTTCCCTTGGTCTCCATCACCGGTTACGCCTACGGCATCGACAAGTTCTACGGGCAGATGGCAATGACCACCGCAATGGGCGGCATCATGGTCGGCGCGGCCATCTTGCTGAGCGGCGCCCATCGCAGCTTTCTGCGCTCCATCCTCAGTCCATGGGTCGGTGGCAGGATTGCCAGGGTGCAGATTCTGCTCGGCTACATCGTCCCATTCCTGATCGGCTATTGCCTGGCATTGACCATCGCCAACAACCCCTTGCAGCAATTTGGTCTGTTTTGCGTCCTGATCAGCGCCTTCATTTCCATGCTGGTCGCCTTTACCGCGGTCATTCAGGAAGGGGTAGACCTCTCGCGGCGGAGCGCCGAGCGTCGGCTCATGCAGGTCGCCACGCTCGACTCCCTGACCAATCTGCCCAATCGCCGTCGCTTCTTCGATCACGGCCAATGGTTGATCGAGCGTGTGCGGCGTACCGGAGAAAGTCTCTCGGTGCTGTTGCTCGACATTGATTTCTTCAAACGGATCAACGACACCTATGGCCACCCGACCGGGGACCTCGTGTTGCAACAACTGGCAACGACGGCCCGCCGCATTCTCCGTCGCCAGGATTTGATGGCCCGTTACGGCGGCGAGGAGTTCGTCATTATCCTGCCGGAAACCAACATTGCCGGTGCCTTGCTGCTCGGCGAGAAACTGCGGGCTCACATTGCCGCCACGGATTTTTCCGGTGTTGTTCCGATCACCATTTCGCTCGGCGCTGCCGAATACTCGGCCGATGAAAACCTGGATGATCTCATTGCCAGAGCCGATGTGGCGCTCTACCAAGCCAAGCGGGAAGGTCGCAACCGGGTCGTTGCCGCAGCCGACGCTGCGCCGGCGCTGGCCGACATCGGGAACTGCCAGGCCGCTTGAGGGCCAGCTCGCCGGGGCTCGGTTGCCGTTCTTGCGGCCGCATGTCGCTCAATACGGATGTTCAATTGCTTGCGGGGCGCTGGATTCTCAACACCAATTCGAAATCCCGATCCAGTTTCCCGCTGCCTTGGCGCCACAACGCATAGCATGGGAATTGGCATCATGTGATGCGATTGTTGATGCATCACAGAATAGGAGGTCCCCATGCGCACGACGCTCGCCCTCGACGATGATTTGCTTGCCAAGGCCAAAGCCTTGAGAGGTTGCATAAGGTATTGAAGGCGAAGGACGATTTGCTGCCACCTATGTCAGTCTGAAATATGCAGCCCGGGTGAGCAAGCCCTGCAAGCGTGTGCTGAAGCGAATGCCGCAGGTGCGACCCAATAAACCAGTCCTGTTACGTATTACCTAAATCCTCAACCGCGAATACCCAACCCCGCCGCCCTTCTCCACGCGAATCTGCGCCGGAATCCTTTCCTTCATGCCTTCGACGTGGCTGATCACACCGATCATCTTGCCGCTGGCGTTGAGCGTATCGAGGGCGTTGAGGGCGATTTCGAGGGTGTCGGCATCCAGTGTACCGAAGCCTTCGTCGAGGAACAGTGAGTCGATCGAGGTCTTGTGGCTGACCAGGTCAGACAAGGCAAGCGCCAGCGCCAGGCTGACCAGGAAGCTTTCGCCGCCGGACAGGGTGCGCGTGTCGCGGGCGACTTCGCCTTGCCAGCTGTCGACGATGTCGAGTTCCAGTTCGCCGGTGCTCTTGCGGCGTAGCAGGTAGCGGCCGTGCAGGCGGGCCAGGTGGCCGTTGGCCAGGTGCAGTAGGTGGTCGAGGGTCAGGCCCTGGGCAAATTTGCGGAACTTGTCGCCTTTGGCCGAGCCAATCAGGCCATCGAGTCGCTGCCAGATATCGCTCTCGGTCGTTTGCGCGGCGATCTGCGCGAATAGCGCCTGCTGACTTTGCCGCGCTTGCTCGTCGCGGGTGAGCAGGGCGCGCTGGGCGCCGAGTTGTTCGCTGAGCTGGCGGCGCTGGGTTTCCAGTTGGGCGAGGGTTTCGTCGAGGTCGGCTAGCGGCGGGATCGGTGTTTCGCCGACGCTGGCCTGCAGGCGGGCGAGTTTTTCTCGGGCTGCCTTGAGTACGGCTGCGGCCTGCTGTTTGGCGAGTTGCCGGGTTTCCTGCAGTTGTCGCAGGCGCTGTCGTTCTTCGGCCGGCAGCAGCGCGGCGCTGTAGGCGGCGAGGTCGGCGAAGGGGCTGGCGGCGAGGGCGCTTTGCCAAGCGGTCGCGGCTTCGGCCAGTGCTTTTTGCTGTTGCGCGAGATTGGTTTCGAGTTGCGTCTGTCGGCCTTGTTGTGCGGCGAGTTGCTGCGTCAGATCGGTGATGCGCTCGGCGCAGCGGGCGAGGGCAGCGGCCGGGTCGTCGGTGGCCGGCAGGTCCATGGCCGACGGTATTTTCGGGAACGCTCTTCGGCGCTCCGCCCACTGCGTCGCCTGGATTTGTGCGGCGTCGTAGCGCTCCTGTTGCTGGACGAGGAGGGCTGCCAATGCCTGCCGGCGTTGTTGCGTTTGCTGCCAGTGCTGCCATTCGCCGTCGCGTTCGGCTAGCCACGTGGCAGCGTCGGTCGGGATTTCGTTCAGCGTTTCGACCAGCTTGGCGTCGAGTTCGGCCTGTTCCTGGGCGATGGCTTGCAGGGTTTTATGAAGCTCGGCCTGGCGGGTTTGGCCGGTTTGCATCGCCTGTTGCAGCAGCTTCTGCTGGTTGCCGGCATTGAGCAGCGCTTGAGCGGCGTCGGCGGCGGTCTTGCGGGCGGCGTTCAGCGCTTGTTCGCCCTGGTCGGCGGCTTGCATTCGCGCGGCGAGTTGGGTTTGCGCCTGTTCGGCGGCAGCTCGGGCTGCGGCGAGGGTTTTGGCGTCCTGCCAGGCGTCGACCGCAAGTGGTGTGCTTTCGGGCAGCGCGGCGATGCTTTCCTGCCATTCATTTTGCAGCCGGGTGCTTTCCTGCGTCGTCTTGGCTTGCTGCTCCTGCCCGCTTTTTTGCGTGGCTTGGGCGGCGGCCTGTTCGGCGCGCAGTTGCTGGCCTTTCTGGGTCAGCGCTTCGAGGGCCGCCTGTTTTTCCTTTAGCGTGGTTTCGGTGGCGGAAACGTCGAGCGCGGCGTAGGTGGCGATGGCCGGGTGTTCAAGCGCGCCGCACAGCGGGCAGGGTTCGCCCAACTGCAGTTGCCGGCGATGTTGCTCCAGGCTCTGAATGCGGCGTTCCTGTTCGAGCAGTTTCTGCTTGTCGGTGACCTGGCCGGCGAGCGCCTTGTGCTGTTCGCGCAGGGCGACCAGGGTCTGTTCCTGGGCGGCGATCTTTTGTTCGCCCTGCTGCAGTTGTGCGGCTTGCGTCGTTTGCAGTTCGGCCAGTTCGCGGCGGCGCTGGGCGAGGGCTTCGCGTTGCTGCCAGCAGGCGAGGCTGGCCTGTTCGCGCTGCCAGTGCTGGCGCAGTTCGGCCAGGGTTTGGCCGGCGAGGCGCTGGTTTTGGTCGGCCTGGGCTTTGTCCAGCGCCCTGTCGGCGGTGGTTTTGGCCTTGGCCGCGGCGTCGACCGCCAGCGTTTGCGCGGCGAGCTGACGGGCAGTTTCAGCCTGTTCCTGTTCGAGTTTCTGCTGCGCCTGGTGCTGTGCGGCGAGGTCGCGGCCCAACTTGGCGCGCAGTTCGAACTGCTGACGCCAGACGCCAAGGCGTTCGCCGAGTTGGGCGCGTTGTGGGTGGGCGGCGCAGAAGTCGTCGAGTTGTTTGGCTTCGCGTTGGCTTTGTTGCAGGGTGTGCAGCGCCTGGGTGGCGACCTGGGCGCTGAAGTGGCTGGCGGCGACGTGCTGGGCGAACTGTTCGCCTTGCCGTGTCACGCGCTCGGCGTGCAGGGTCTTGAGTTCGTTATCGGTTTGGGCGCAGGCGGTGCCGGCTTGTTGCCATTGCTGGTGCAGCGGTTTGAGGAATTCCGCGGGTTCGCTGGCGGCGAGTTTTTGCAGCTCCGGCGCGGCGGCGGTCAGGGCGGCGTCGGCTTCCTGCTGCCTGGCTTCGGCGGTTTTGATTTCCTGTTCGCCTTGCGCCAGATCGAGGCGCCACTGGCGCTGGCTTTGCGTTTGCTGGTGGCGGCGCTGGACTTCGGTGAGCTCGGTGTCGAGGCGGGCGGCCTCCTGCTGCATGGCGGCGCGTTGCTCGTCGCTCAGCAGTTCCATGCCGTCGGCGCGGGCTTTGAGCTGGTCGAGCTGGCTTTTGGCTTCGCGCGCCTGTTCGAAAACCTTGCGCGAAATTTCGCCGTAGATTTCAGTGCCGGTCAGTTCTTCCAGCAGTTCGGCGCGCTCGTTGGCGCTGGCGTTGAGGAAGGCCGCGAAGCCTCCCTGGGCGAGCAGCATGGACTTGGTGAAGCGCGGGAAATCGAGGCCGGTGATCTCGGCGATGCGCTTGAGTTTGTCGTTGGTCTGCGTGCTGAGGATAGTGCCGTCGCCAGTGGCGAGTTCGACCTTGGGGGCCTGCAATGCGCCGTCCACCTTGTCGCGGGCGCGGCGCTGGCTCCAGAAGGCGCGGTAGACGGCACCTTTCACTTCGAACTCGACCTCGGCCAGGCAGTCGGCGGTGTGCCGCGTCATGATGTCGTTGTCGGACGCCGAGATGGTCTTCAGGCGCGGCGTCTGGTGGTAGAGGGCGAGGCAGATGGCATCGAGCAGCGTCGATTTGCCGGCGCCGGTCGGGCCGGTGATGGCGAACAGGCTGTTGTCGGTGAAGGGTGGCCGGGTGAAGTCGATGGTCCATTCGCCTTTCAGCGAATTGAGGTTCTTCAGGCGCAGGGTCAGGATTTTCATGCAGCGTGGCTAGGAGACTGTCCGGGGGCATCCGTCGAACGGCCGATTCTACCTTTGTCACCCGCCCGGCGAGGTCGCGCGTCGACGAGCGAAGGGCCTCACCGACGGTTTGCCAGCACAACACCGCAAGCGGCAATGGCAATACCCAGCCATTGGCCGGGACCGATTCGCTGTCCGAACAGCAGCCAGTCGCCAACGGCGGCGGCGACGGGAACGAGATAGAACAGGCCGGCGACGCGGCTGACTTCGCCGTCACGGATCAACACGACCAGCAGGCTGACCGCTCCCACCGATACGATAACGGCCATCCACAGCAGGGCGATGATGAATTCGCCGGTCCAGGCGACGGGGCTGTCTTCATATAGCAGTGAACCGAGCAGACAGCCCGCCGCGCAGACAGCACACTGGATGGCTCCGCCAGTGAACGGATGAATCGTCGCGCAGCGAAATTTCTGATACAGGTTGCCGGCGCTCAGTCCGATCAAGGCCACGACAGACAGCAGCCCCGGGAGCAGTGCCGCAGCGCCGCCACCGATGCCCTGCCGCAAGACTATAAACACGCCGGCCAAGCCCAACAGCAGGCCGAGCCAGCGTTGCCGGCCGACGCGTTCGCCGAGCAGCGTCGGCGCGGCGATGGCGATCAGGATCGGTTGCAGGGCGATGATCAGCGCCGAGGCAGCCGGCGCCATGCCCAGCGCGATGCTGTAAAAGACACCGGCCGAGAAGATGCCAACCGTCAGCACACCGGCGGCGGCGATATCCAGCCATTCCCGGGCCTGGCGTGGCCAGGGTGTCGAAAACGCTTTGGCCAACAGCGCCAGCAGGCTTGCCGCGATGGCGAAGCGCAAGGCGAGGAAGGCAAAGGGCGGTGCGTGCGGCAGTCCGAGACGGGCGCCGACGAAGCCGGCGCCATATAGTGCAACGAAGACGAGCGCAGTTGGCGGCAAGGGTAGGGCAGGCATCGTGTATTCCTGAGGGGGAGGGATGCCTGGACTGTACGTTCGCGTGCAAAATTTTAAAAATTGATTATTATCGGTTAGTAATTTGAATTGCAAATAGGTGTGCACGATGTCCCTCCGTCATCTTGATCTCGATGCCTTGCGCGCATTTGTTGCGATTGTTGAGCAGGGTGGCTTCTCCATCGCTGCCGAGCGGCTTGGCCGGAGTCAGTCGGCCGTCAGTCTGCAGATCAAGCGACTGGAACAGACGCTGGGTCAGACCTTGTTGCATCGGGTACAAGGGCGCGTGGACGGGCCGACCGCCGAAGGCGGCGCATTGTTGGCCTACGCTCGACAGATGCTGCGCCTTAACGATGAGGCCTGCGCGACTCTGGCGTGCAATGCGGAAGCCGGCAGCCTGCGCATCGGCTTGCCCGAAGAGTTGATGGAGCATGTTTTTCCCGCCGCGATTCCGCTGTTGCAGATGCGTTACCCGCGTTTGCGCCTGTCCGTTCAGGCGGAGGCGTCGCTACTGGTCCGCAGCGCGCTGGCGGAGGGCCGGCTCGATGTGGCGATCTACAAGGACTGCGCCGACGGCGAACATGCCGGTTTGGCCGTATTGCGCGACGAGCCGTTGTGTTGGGTGGCGGGCGAAGCCTATCGCGATACCCTGCTCTCCGATGCCGACGTCCTGCCCTTGGCGCTGTTCGGCGAAAACTGCGTCTTCCGCATGGCGGCGACGGCCGCCCTGGCCCGCGCCGGAATTGCCTGGAAAGTCCACTACTCCGGCAGCAGTACGACCGGCCTGCGGCACGCGTTACGCCATGGTCTGGGACTCAGTGTCCTGCCACAGGGGCTGCTGGGCGACGGTCTGCTCGCCGTCAATTCCTGTGGGGGCATTGCCTTGCCGCCACTGCCGCGCTCGCGGTTGGTCGCGGCTTATGCCGGCGGCGGTGTTGCACCGGCCGCGCGGTGTCTGGTCGAGGCCTTTGCCGAGGCGCTTCATGGACCTGCGGCGGCGAGCCTTCATTCACTGTATGTAAGGGAGGCGACGACCGCTCGGTAGCGTTCATTGAGCGCCATTTGCATCTCATCGCTCAATTCCTCCTGCTGCAGGCGGCGGGCGAAGACGTCGTGCGGGCTGAGTTCGTCCAGCGTTTCGCTGGCGGCGGCTTCCAGCCGGGCGGCGGCGTTGCCCCGCTGGCGGCGGATGCGCAGGACTTCGACCGGCCAGCCTTCGGTCAGGGCTTCGATGCGCGCCGGCAGGTCGGCCAGGTAGTCGTCGGCGGCGACGGTGACTTCGAGCCAGGCCGGGCGCTCGCGTGTGCCTTGGGCGGCGGCGGCACCGATGGCGCCGGCCAGGGTATCCAGATTGCCGCTGACCGCGACCAGCCCCTGGAAGCGCGGCACCGGCAGCGGGGTGACCGCTTGCAGGCCGTCGCTATTGAGATCGACCAGCAGCACTTCCTTCGTCTGCTTCGCTTCGTCGAAGGATAGCGGCAGCGGCGAGCCGCTGTAACGGATGTGCTCCAGCCCGCCGACTTTCTGCGGCCGGTGGATGTGGCCGAGGGCGATGTAGTCGGCCGGCGGGAAGGCGCTGGTCGGGAAGGCTTCGAGGGCGCCGACGTAGATTTCGCGCACCGATTCGCTGGTGCTGGCGCCGATCGTGGTCAGGTGGCCGGTGGCGACGATGGGCAGGTTCGCACTGTGGGCCAGGGCGGCGGCGTGCACCGCCGCATAGTGCTGCTGGATCGCCTGTTGCAGCGACAGTTGTTTGTCCTCGGCGCTTTGCCCGGCCTGGCTCTGCAGCACGTCGCGTGGGCGGACGAAGGGGATGGCGCAGACGAGGCAGCCGGGGTCGCCGTTGCGCTGCGGCAGCATGACCACCTGCGTTGCCGGGTCGTCGTGTGTGGCGGCGATCACCGTGGTGCCGAGGCGGGCCAGCAGTTCGCGGCTTTCACCCAGGGTCGCCGGCGAATCGTGGTTGCCGCCGAGCAGCAGCAGCGCGACGCCGGCTTCGTGCAGGCGCACCACCAGCTGGCTGTAAAGCTCGCGGGCGTAGGAGGGCGGTGTGCCGGTATCGAAGATGTCGCCGGCGATCAGCACCGCGTCTACTTGCTGTTCATCCACCTGTTCGAGCAGCCAGCCGATCAGCGCCTGATGTTCAGCCTGCCGGCTTTTGCCCATGAAATGCTGGCCGAGATGCCAGTCGGAGGTGTGGAGGAGGCGCATGCCGGGCTGGTCTGTGGGAAAGGACAAAGTTTAAACGGCAAAGCGCCTTTGCCGCAGGGCATTGCTCGTATTCGGCCGGCTGGGCGCTGCCTCAGGTCATCTGCTTCGTACTTGAAGTGGCGACGTAACGTTCGCTGACGAAGCTTTCGATTGCCTGCAGGAAAGTGTTGCCCGTGTAATTGCCAGCCAGTTCGCGGGCCTTGCCGAGGAACTCGTCTTCGCTGATCCCGGCGGCCTTGGCCAAGCCGAGCCAGATGGATTGGGGGAAGGTGGTGCCGGCGGTTTCCGGCATGCTCAGTTTGGCTTCTTGCCAGCGCTGCTTCCACTTGTCGGGGATTTCTCCGGCTTGTTCCTGCTGGATTTGCGCTATTGCCACCTTGAGCTTGTGTGTCTCTTCGGCTTCGTTCAGCGGCGCTGCGTTCGCTGCCGGCGTCAGCCTGGCCATGGCCGCGGCGATGTCGACTTCGCGCTGCGCGTCGGCCATCGTCATCGGCGCTTTCCAGCCCTCTGTCTGGACGGCGTGGATCAGTTGTACGTAGGGCGTCAGGTTGGTCATGCTTTCAGTGCTGGCGCCACGGGCGGCGTGCATTTCGCTCTTGATCTGCGCGATGAGCGCCGCGTTCTCCGGCAGCAGGGGCAGGTTGCCCATGCCTGGCGTTGTGCTGCTGCCGCCTATGCCCTGATTTGCCTGCAGGCGGGCCTGGGCTTCGTCGACAATATCCTGCGGAAAGACCCTGTTCAATTCGGCCAGTGCCGCCTGACGAATGGACTCCGGGACAGCAATCCCGCCAGCGTTGGCGGCCGCCTGGCGGGCTTCGGCGGAGATGCTTACCGTTGTGCTTTCGGTCGTTGCCGTACTCTGGCGGCTTGCTGCGCTGCCGCTCATGCTGCGCGGGGCCGTTGCGCTACTGGTGCCGTATAAAGATGCGATGGCCGTGATACTCATTTTCGTCCTCCCGTCGGAATGTTCTGCTCTTGGCGAGAGGCCGCAGCAATATCGATGCCATGCCGAAGGAATGCTCGGCTATTGGTGCCGGGCCTTGCCTGGCAATGGTTGACGGCCGGAAAGTCGGGCCGGCGCACGGTAAGGGCAAGCGGCAAATTTTGCGGTCGACCGGAAAAATTCCCGTTTTTTGCGGCTGGCCATCAAGGACATCCTGCGGCCGGAGTGCACGGAGTACCCGGAACTCCCATCTCCGGCGCGGTCAAAGCATCATGACCCGCCGCGGCGGGGGCAAGGTCCCGCTCCGTCGCGCCCTGCGCGGGCGAGGAGATCAATCATGATGATGAATCATATTCCGGGCATGCTGGTTTCCGAGAAGACCGGCTGGGACGAAATCGACAAGTCCAATTATTCGGCGCGCTGGTTTTTTCGCAGTCTGGTCATGCCGCTGTCGCTGTTGCCGCCGGCCATGTATGCCTATGCCGAGCTGGTTCATCCCGGCGTGATTTTTCCACTGTCGATGCCGGCCCTGACGGTCACGCAGTTGCTGGTGATCGGCATCGTCTTCTACGGCATGCAGTTGTTGATGGTGGCCTACATGGCGATGCTGATCGAACGTATGGCCCAGGCACGTGACCACGATCCGGGTTACGACGGGGCGTACGCGCTGGCCGCCATCGCCCCGGTGCCGCTATGGCTGTCGTCGCTGGCGCTGCTGGTGCCGAACCAGGGCTTCGTGATCGCCGTCGGCATCGTCGCCTGGGTGGCAGCGCTGGCCTTGATCCGCCATGGTGTACGGCCGCTGCTGCATGTCGATGACGAGAAGACGGCTCGCTACATCGCCAACATGGTCTCGATGGCTGGCATCGCCGCCGGTATCGGCCTGCTGCTTGTGTCGGGGATGATTCTGAGCATGCTGCTCGGTAGCTGGTAAGCGCCGGTCGGGCGCACGCTTCATTGACAACGGCCGCCGCTCATCCGTGAGAAGCCGGCTGAGCCGTCGCGGTTGGCGGGGCGGATGCAGATGGTGATGCCGAGCGAGCGGGCGGCCTTGTCGATGTCCGGCGGAAAGGGCAAAAACGGCACTGATCGCTCGACCACCGCTTTGATGTAGGCGATTTCGTCGGCCTGGTCGCCGGCATTGAGCACGGCGAATGATTTCAGCGAGCCATCGGGATTGAGCCGGAAGTGGATGGCGGCCGGGCGCACGCCCTGGCCGCGCCGATCATTGCCAACTTGCAGTGAGCTACGGTTGAGGCGCCGCACCAGGCCATCCAGATACAACTCCAGGCTGAAGGGATCGGGCGACGGAGCGTTCGGGCGCAGCTCCAGCAGGGCCTCGCCTTCCTCGTCGCGCGCCGCCATCTGTCGGCCCTGTTCGCGCGCCATGACTTGCGAACGTTGGGCCAGCGTCGGCTTGGCGACGGCTCCGGGCTGTCTGGCCAATTCACTCAGGAAGTCATCCATTTCCGCCTTCTCGGCCACGCTCCATGTGGGTTGGGTCGTTGCCCGCGGCCGTTCGGCGGTCAACCGGCGGGTTCGGGGAGGCTTGCTGGCGGCAGCCGGTGGCGGCGCGGCGGGGGCTTCGCTGCTCTCGGCTGGCGCCGGGCTGACCGGGGCAAAGCGTGCCTCCAGGCGCGCGCTGGCCGCCGGACGAGCGGGTGGGGCATGCTGGGGAGCCAGCAGCAACAGCAGGTGGGTGGCCAGTGAAACCGCAAGCGCCCAGACCAGGGAGCGCCGCGCTGGCGAGATCGCGATCGACATCGGTGCCATTTTAAGCGGGGGCGTGCATCCGGTACTCAGGCATTTATCCGTGTGACCGGCTTTCCGAAGCGGCCGAAGAGCGTCCGGCGACCGGCCGAAAGCCAGGCTCGCAAGGCCGCCTCGGGTATAATGCCGGCCTCTCCGCCTAACCCGAAATCACTCCCCATGGCCGACATTCTTTGCCTCAAGGGCGACGCCGCCTTTTCCGCCTTCCGCCTGCAACGCCTGCAAGCCCGCCTGGTCGCGGCCGTCTCGGACATCGAACGGGTAAGCGCCGATTACTGGCATGTCGTCGCGCAAAAACGCGCGCTGACCGCTGATGAGCGGGCCAAGCTGGCGCAGCTGCTGGAAGAGCAGGTTGCCGGGGCGGAGCAGGGCGAGCTGTTCCTGGTCACGCCGCGCATCGGCACCATTTCGCCGTGGTCGTCGAAGGCTACCGACATCGCCTTCAACTGCGACCTGGAGCCGGCCATCGAGCGTATCGAGCGCGTCGTTGCCTTCCACGTCGTGCTGCGCAACAACCGGGCGCTGACTGCCGATGAGAAGAAGACCGTCGCCGGCTTGCTGCACGACCGGATGACCGAATCGGTGCTGCCGGGTTTTGAAGCCACCGGCGAACTGTTCCGCCATTTCGCGCCGAAGCCGTTGAATACCGTCGACGTGCTGGCCGGCGGCAAGGCGGCGCTGGTCGAGGCCAACGGGTCGCTCGGACTGGCACTGTCGGACGACGAAATTGATTACCTGCTGAATATCTTCACGTCGGCCGGCCGCAACCCGACCGACGTCGAGCTGATGATGTTCGCCCAGGCCAATTCCGAGCACTGCCGCCACAAGATTTTCAACGCTTCCTGGGTGATCGACGGCGAGAAGAAGGACAAGACCCTGTTCGGCATGATCCGCGAAACCCATGCCGCGGCGCCGCAAGGCACGGTCATGGCCTACGCCGACAACGCTTCGATCATCGAAGGCGCGACCATCCAGCGTTTCTACCCGGATGCCGACCGCGGCTATTCGTACAAGGAAGAGCTGACCCACATCCTGACCAAGGTTGAAACGCATAACCACCCGACGGCGATTTCGCCGTTCCCCGGCGCCTCGACCGGTTCCGGCGGCGAAATCCGCGACGAAGGCGCCACCGGCAAGGGCTCCAAGCCGAAGGCCGGCCTCTGTGGTTTCTCGGTCTCCAACCTGAATCTGCCTGATGCCCCGCAGCCGTGGGAACACGCCTATGGCCGCCCGTCGCGCATCGCCTCGGCGCTCGACATCATGATCGAAGGCCCGATTGGCGCCGCCGCCTTCAACAACGAATTCGGCCGCCCGAACCTGACCGGCTATTTCCGCACCTACGAGCAGGATGTCGCCGGCACGGTGCGCGGCTACCACAAGCCGATCATGATTGCCGGCGGTCTGGGCAGCATTCAGGCCGAGCAGTCGTTCAAGGACGAAACCTTCCCGGTCGGCACGCTGTTCGTGCAACTGGGCGGCCCCGGCATGCTGATCGGCCTGGGCGGCGGTGCCGCCTCGTCGATGACGGCCGGTGCCAATGCCGAAGACCTCGACTTCGCCTCGGTCCAGCGTGGCAACCCGGAAATCCAGCGCCGCGCCCAGGAGGTGATCGACCGCTGCTGGCAGATGGGTAAGGACAACCCGATTCTGTCGGTGCATGACGTCGGTGCCGGTGGTGTGTCCAATGCCCTGCCGGAACTGGCCCACTCCGGCGGCGTCGGCGCCAAGTTCGACCTGCGCAAGGTGCCCATCCTTGAACCGGGCATGTCGCCGGCCGAAATCTGGTCCAACGAATCGCAGGAACGCTACGTCCTGGCCATTCCGCCGAATCGCATCGGCGAGTTCCAGGCCATGTGCGAGCGCGAGCGCTGCCCGTTCGCTGTCGTCGGCGAAGCTACCAGCGATGGTCACTTGACGGTCACCGATGCCCATTTCGGCGTCAATCCGGTCGATATGGAAATGGAAGCTCTGCTCGGCAAGCCGCCGCGCATGACGCGCGACGTCAAGCACGAAGCGGAGACCTTCGTCTCCTTTGACGCGACCGCCATCGAACTCAAGGATGCTGCCTATCGCCTGATGCGTCTGCCGACCATCGCCGACAAAACCTTCCTGATCTCCATCGGCGACCGCTCGGTGGGCGGCATGACTGCCCGCGACCAGATGGTCGGCCCGTGGCAGGTGCCGGTGGCCGACGTCGCGGTGACGACGATGGGTTACCAGGGCTATCTCGGTGAAGCCTTCGCCATGGGTGAGCGTACGCCGCTGGCTGTGCTCGACGCTCCGGCCTCCGGCCGCATGGCCATCGGCGAGGCGCTGACCAACCTGGCTGCCGCCGATATTGGCGAACTGGGCAAGGTCAAGCTCTCCGCCAACTGGATGGCGCCGTGCGGCGTCGCCGGTGAAGATGCCCGCTTGTTCGACACCGTCGAGGCGGTTTCCGACCTGTGCAAGGCGATTGGCGTGTCGATCCCGGTCGGCAAGGATTCGCTGTCGATGCGTACCGCCTGGGAAGATGGCGGCGAGAAGAAGCAGGTGGTGTC
Source organism: Betaproteobacteria bacterium UBA2293 (assembly GCA_002345845.1). The sequence continues at coordinate 29,092 of DDWF01000285.1, forward strand.
GCCGCTGTCGCTGGTCGTCACCTCGTTTGCCGCGGTCAATGACGTGCGCAAAACGAAGACGCCGCAACTGGCCGTCGACCAGGGTGAAACCGAGCTGCTGCTCCTCGATCTCGGCCAGAACCGCCTCGGCGGCTCGGCTCTGGCCCAGGTGTACAACGCCACCGGCAACGATGCGCCGGATGTCGACGATCCGGCTAAGCTGAAGGCGCTGTTCGATGCAGTGCAGAAGCTCAATCATGACGGCCTGCTGCTCGCCTATCACGACCGTTCCGACGGTGGCCTGTTCGTCGCTGCTTGCGAAATGGCTTTCGCCAGCCGCCGCGGCGTGTCGCTCGATTTGGACGGTATCTGCTACGACGCGGGTGCCGGCGATATCGATGGTTCGGAAAAGCGTCCCGACCTGCTGGCCGGCCGCGATTTCGAGAACATCGTCCGCGCCCTGTTCAATGAGGAACTCGGCGCCCTGATCCAGATCCGCCGCAGCGAGCGCGAAAAGGTGACCTCGGTGCTGCGCGCCCTGCGCGTGCCTTACCACTTCGTCGGTCACCTCAACGAATGGGATGAAATCCGCGTCACCCGCAACGCCAAGCGCGTCCTGCGCGAGAAGCGCGTCGACCTGCAACGCGCCTGGTCGGAAACCAGCTACCAGATGCAGACTCTGCGCGACAATCCGAGCTGCGCCCAGCAGGAGTTCGACCGCATTCTAGACACCAGCGACCCCGGCCTGACGCCGAAGGTCACCTTCGATCCGCAGGACGATTTCACCAAGGTCTATCAGGACATCAGCGGTCGCCCGCGCGTCGCCATCCTGCGCGAGCAAGGCGTCAACAGCCATTACGAAATGGCCGCCGCCTTCGACCGCGCCGGCTTCGCCTCGGTCGACGTACATATGAGCGACATCCTGGCCGGCCGCGTCAGCCTCAAGGATTTCAAGGGACTCGTCGCCTGCGGCGGCTTCTCTTACGGCGACGTACTCGGCGCCGGCCAGGGCTGGGCCAAGACCATCCTGATGCACGAAGTCTGCCGCGACGAGTTCGCTGCCTTCTTCAAGCGCCCGGACACCTTCGCCCTCGGCGTCTGTAACGGCTGCCAGATGATGAGCGCGCTGAAGTCGATCATCCCCGGCGCCGAACATTGGCCAGCCTTCCGCCGCAACAAGGTCGAGCAGTTCGAGGCGCGCTTCGTGATGACCGAGATTCTCGATTCGCCGTCGATCTTCTTCGCCGGCATGGAGGGCTCGCAGGTGCCGATCGTCGTTTCGCACGGCGAGGGCAGGGCGGTGTTCGACCATGCCGACGACCAGAGCAAGGTGCTGTCCGCCGTCCGTTACGTGGACAACAAGGGCGAGCCGACCGAGGCCTATCCGTACAACCCGAACGGCTCGCCGGGCGGCCTGACCGCGGTGACCACGGCCGACGGCCGCTTCACCATCATGATGCCGCACCCGGAACGTGTCTTCCGCACCGTGCAGATGTCCTGGCACCCGGAAAACTGGGGCGAGGATTCGCCGTGGATGCGGATGTTCCGCAACGCCCGGCGCTGGGTCGGCTAAAAGTCGCCCCACCAAATGAAAAAAGCAGCCGCGGCTGCTTTTTTCATTTGGGCGTCGAGGTACAGATTAGGGCAGGTTGCGGGCGTCACCCAGTCGATCGATGACGCGGTGCGCCGCTTCGTTAAGATCGGGGAGCAGCAGGTCGGCCGAATCACCGAGGCCGTTGTTGCTTAGGTCGATGATCTCGTTAGCCAGCACATGAAAATGGCGGTCGGCAGCGAGCAGGGCGGCCAGGATGCTGTTGTTGCCTGCGGCCACTTCCTGGCTCAGGCAGCTTTCCAGCGTGCAGCAACGATGCTCGGATAGTGGCATGTCGGCGTAGTCGCCACCGGCAAAGGCGTTAATGAACTGGCGACGCCAGTAATTGTGTGAGCGAATGGCGCCGTCGATATCGATCTGCGTCATGGGCGGAATCTCCGTCGGGTTGAGTGCTGCGGGCAAATCATCTGCCGTCGTCAGCCGAAGCCCGAATTATGCCGCAGAGCGCCGCCGCGGGTCAGTGGGGAAATCGCTATCCGTCCGGAAAATCAGCCATCGCAACCGGCCTCAGGAAAGGCTGAGCCGGGCCGTGTGCCAGGCGCTGGTCAGCCGGGACAGGTGCTGGCGCAGGCCGGCGAGGCACTGCGGCCGCTCCAGGCGGATCCGCCCGCTACCGATGCTCTCGATCAGCGCCAGTCCATTACTGACAATGCAATGGCTTTGGCCGGGGCGGAGAAATACATCGCCGGCCTCGCCATCGACGGTCAGCCAGATGGTGCCCGCCATGCAGACGATACGCAGACCGCGTGCGTCGCGCAGCGACAGCGGATGGTTGTCGGCGAGGCAAAGCTCACCGGAACCCAGATCGATTTTCATGGCGTTCTCCGGCTGGACTATGGAGGGCAGTGTAGATTTCGTTTGGTCAGTGATACAGTGGCAATGAAATCAAATTGTGACCAGTACAGTTGTTGTATTTGGTAACTGTACTGGTTGCAAAACATGCCAACTGTATTGGTGACTCCCGATGAGTGAATTGTTGCGTTACGAAAAGCTGGCCGCCGAGCTGGAAGGCATGATGGCCGACGGCGCCTTGCGCCACGGCGAGCGTCTGCCATCGGTGCGGCGCCTGTCGCAGGAACGCCGGCTGTCGGTGTCGACGGTGGTGCAGGCGCTGCGTCAGTTGGAGAGTCGCGGACTGGTCGAGGCCCGACCGCAAAGCGGCTATTTTGTGCGTCGGCCAGGGCCGGTACGGGCCGAGCCGAGTCCACGGGCAACACCAGAAACAGCGGTTCCGGTCGATGTCACGGAGCGTCTGGTGCGCGTCCTGCAGGCTGGCTGCAAGCCCTTGGTGGCACCGCTGGCGGCGGCCCTGCCGGCGCCGCAGCTATTACCGGTGGCGGCACTGCAGCGCCTGTATGCAGGCGTCGCCCGACGGCATCCGAAACTGCTTGAAGGCGGCAGCCATGTGAACATGAACGAGCCGGCGCTGGTCCGCCAGCTGGTTCGCCGTTCGCTGGCCTGGGGCGGGCCGCTGGCCAGCGACGAGATCGTCATCACCAATTCGTGCACCGAAGCGCTCGGCCTGTGCCTGCGGGCGGTGACCAAGCCGGGCGATACCGTTGCCGTCGAGTCGCCGGGCTACTACCTGATGTTGCAGTTGCTGGAAACGCTCGGCCTGCGCGCCCTGGAAATCCCGACCGATCCGCGCCACGGCCTGTCGGTCGAAGCGCTGGAACTGGCCAGCCGCCACGGCGGTGTCGCCGCCTGCCTGCTGGTGCCGAATGCCAGCAATCCATTGGGCAGCGTCATGCCTGACGAGAAGAAGCGCCAGTTGGCGGTGCTGACGGCGGCGCGCGGCATCGCCCTGATCGAGGACGACATCTACGGTGACCTGCATTTCGGGGCGCAGCGGCCGTGGCCAATCAAGGCCTTCGACACCGCCGGCAACGTCATGCTGTGCTCGTCGTTTTCCAAAAGCCTGTCACCGTCGTTGCGCATCGGCTTTGTTGCGGCTGGGCGCTACCGAGCGGCGATAGCGCTGCAAAAAACCATCACCAGTGGCGGGACCAATCCGATCACCCAGAACGTCCTCGCCGAGTACCTCGCCTCGACCGCCTTCGAGCGTCACCTGCGTACGCTGCGCCGGCTCTACGAGCAGCAGGTCGCGGCCATGCAGGCGTCGGTCAGCCGCTACTTTCCGGCGGCAACCCGCATTTCCCAGCCGCAGGGTGGCTATGTCCTGTGGGTCGAATTGCCCGAGCACGTTGACACCTCGCAGATCTATGAGCGGGCGATAGCCGAGAACCTGGCCTATGTCCCGGGCGAACTGTTCTCGGCCAGCGGCATGTATCGCAACTGTCTGCGCCTCAATTGCGGGAATCCGCATACACCGGAGATCGATGATGCCGTGCGCCGTCTGGGAAGGATCATCGACGCCGCCTGAGACGGCGAAGGGCCGGCAAACTACGGTATCATTGCCAACTTTTGGCAGGCCGCGCCCTGCCGTCCTGAACGATTTCGAAGGATTTTCTCGTCATGTTCGACGCAGTCCGCAATAACAAGATCATCACCCAGGCGATTCTTGGTCTGATCGCCATCACCTTCGCTTTTTTCGGCCTTGAATCCTATGTCCGTGACCCGGGTTCGGCTGGCGACGTGGCAAAAATCGGTGATCTGACGATCAGCCAGCAGCACTTTCAGGAAGCTCTGCGTGAACAGCAGGAGCGCCTGCGGACCCAGCTCGGCGAGCAGTACAACGCCAAGATGCTCGAGGCACCGGAAGCGCGCAAGGCCATCCTCGATGATCTGATCAACCAGCGCCTGTTGATGCTGGAAGCGACCAAGCACCGGATGTTCGTCAGCGACGAGGCGATCCGCCAGACCATCCTCGGCATCCAGGCCTTCAATGTCGACGGCCGTTTCTCCAACGAACGCTACGAGGCGGCCCTGCGCGCCCAGGGCATGACACCGGCCGGTTTCGAAGCCCAGCTGCGCCAGGATCTGACGCTGCAGCAACTGGCCGGTTCGATCGCCCGCTCGACAATCAACGCCAATGCCTCGGTTGCCCGCATCCTGGCGCTGCAAACGGAAAAACGTGACGTCTCGGAAGTGCTCATCAGTCTCGAAAGCCACCTCGACAAGGTCAAGCTGGCCGACGACGCAGCACGCAAGTACTACGATGAAAACAGCAAGCAGTTCCAGATGCCGGAACAGGCTGTGGCCGAATACGTCGTGCTGTCCATGGACGCCATCAGCGATCAACTGACGGTCAGCGAGGCCGAGATTCAAGCCTGGTATGAGGGCCATCGCAACCAGTTCGAGCAGCCCGAAGAGCGCCGCGCCAGCCACATTCTGGTGGCATCGGAAAAGCTCGGTATGGACAAGGCACGCGTGAAAGCCGAAGAGCTGCTGGCGGAAATCCGCAAGAATCCCGGCCGCTTCGCCGAACTGGCTGGCAAGAATTCGGATGACCCGGGTTCGGCCAGCAAGGGCGGCGATCTCGGTTACTTCGCGCGCGGCATGATGGTCAAACCCTTCGAGGACACTGCCTTCGCGCTTGCAGATGGCGAGATTTCCGGTGTCGTCGAATCGGATTTCGGTTTCCACATCATCAAGGTGTCGGGCATCCGTGCAGCCAAGCTGAAGCCGTTGGCCGAAGTGCGCAGCCAGATCGAGGCCGATCTGAAGAAGACCGCTGCCTCGCGCAAGTTCGCCGAAGCCGCCGAGGCTTTCAGCAACACCGTCTATGAACAGGCCGATAGCCTGGCGCCGGTCGCCGAAACCTTCAAGCTCAAGATCAACCGCTCCGGCTGGTTGGAACGTCAGCCCAATCCGGCCAACGGCCCGTTGGCCAACGAGAAGCTTCTGGCCTCGCTGTTCAGCGAAGATTCGACCAAGAACCGGCGCAATACGGAAGCGGTGGAGATTGCCTCGAACACGCTGGTGGCCGCCCGGGTCGTCGATTATCGCCCGGCTGCACTGCAGGAATTTGCCGGCCTCAAGGCCAGCATCGAAACCCTGCTGCGGCGCCAGGAAGCGCAAGTGATGGCCCGCCAGGAAGGCGAAGCACGTCTCGCCGCGCTGAAGAATGGCGAAGATCGTCAGTCGTGGAGCGCCGGCAAACTGGTTTCGCGCCTCGATTCCCGTCTGCTGCCACCGCCAGCCGTGCCGGTTGTCTTCCGTATGGATGCCGGAAAACTACCCAGCTATGCCGGTGTCGAGTTGCCTGGCGCCGGTTATGCTCTCCTTCGCCTGAACCGTGTCGATGCCGGCGCGGCGCTTGACGAAACCAGCCGCAAGACCTTGCAGGGGCAGCTGGACAACTTCTCGGCCCAGGAAGAACTCCGTCTCTACCTGGCAGCCCTGCGTAACCGCTACAAGGTTGAAATCAATCAATCGGCGCTGGAAAACAAATAATTGCCGGCAGGGGCCGTCAGTGGCGGCCCCGGTTCACGGCAGGTAATAAAAAACGCCGACACGGCATAAGCCGGTCGGCGTTTTTGCTGGCCGCTTGAGGTCAGGCAGGTAGCGGCTCGGCGTTACCAAGGGCGACGGTGTTCATGCCGCCATCGACGTAAAGGATTTCGCCAGTGATGCCGCTGGCCAGATCGGAGAGCATGAAGGCGGCAGCGTTGCCGACTTCCTCGATGCTGACGTTGCGGCGCAGCGGGGCATTGTGCGAGTTGTAGGCGAGCAGCTTGCCGAAGTTGCCGATGCCGGACGCCGCCAGGGTCTTGATCGGACCGGCGGAAATGGCGTTGGCACGGATACCTTCGGGGCCGAGGCAGAAAGCCAGGTAACGCGTAGCGGCTTCCAGGCTGGCCTTGGCCAGACCCATGGTGTTGTAGTTCGGCATGGTGCGCTCGGCGCCCAGGTAGGACAGGGCGAGAGCGGCACTCTTGCGCCCCTGCATCATCGGTCGGGCGGCCTTGACCAGGGCAGGGAAGCTGTACGAGGAAATCTCGTGGGCAATACGGAAGGCCTCGCGCGAAATGCCGTCGAGGAAATCACCTTCGATGGCTTCGGTCGGGGCGTAGGCGATGGAGTGCACCAGGCCGTCAAGACCATCCCAATGCTTCGCGAGTTCGCTGAACACAGCATTGATCTCATCGTCGCTGCCGACATCGAGCGGGAAGACCAGTGAGCTATCGAACTCGGCGGCGAACTTGTTGATGCGGTCGAGGAAGCGCTCGTTCTGGTAGGTGAAGGCCAGTTGCGCACCTTCGCGATGACAGGCCTTGGCTATGCCATAGGCGATGGAATGTTTGGACAGCAGTCCGGTGATCAGAATCTTCTTGTCGGCAAGAAAGCCCATGTGTTGTTCTCCCTAAGGGGTTTAGCCGGAGGATTATAAAGCATCACATGTTCGGATAGGTCGGTCCT
>DDWF01000074.1 GCA_002345845.1 Betaproteobacteria bacterium UBA2293
CGGCCTGGATCGGCATGAAGCTGCGTAAGCTGCTCGACTACTCCGAGCCCTTCGGCGATTTCATGGCCTTCGTCCCCGGTTCGCGCAAGCAGCAGACCTACCCGTCAACCGTCGCCTACATCGCCCAGTTGATCATCCACCGCTACGCCATGCTCGGCATCCTCGACGAAGCCGGCTTCCCGCTGCAGCAGATGGGCATCCTCGAAGCCCCGGAAGACACCACCAGCAACAAGGTGCTGCCGACCCAGGGCAAGCTGTGCGGCGAATGCGGCAACCACACGATGATCCGCAAGGATGGGTGTGATTTCTGTACGGCTTGTGGGGCGGTTGGGACCTGCGGTTGAGGTTGCTGATGGCTCGATGAAAAACGCCCCTGTGAGCTACACCATAAGCTGCGACTTTGACACCATAAAGTGCAACATTTGACAGCATAAGCTGCAACTAAAACGAAGCCCCAGCCCTCACCGGCTGGGGCTTTTGCTTTCCTGCAACACAGGCCTATCGCACGACATAATTAGATTACGCACAACATGATTGTTTTGTGCGCACGCATGGCATATCATGCACACTCCTTTACGGATAGGAGTGTGCAAAATGGCTTTCAGAGCAGACGAAGCAGCGCGAGTCGGATACGAAGAGGTAGAGCGATTCCTTGTTCCCCGGCCTGCGTATACAGACGAATCACAAAGGGCACGCAGCAGAGAGGCTTTGCTAGACATCGTTGATTCGATCGGGCCTGTGATTTACACCTACCCGACCTGGCATCCGCTAGTGTGCAACCATGACGACCAGCACCCGGAGACGCTGCCCAGCGCACGGTGTGGATACAAAGGTCTAGATCACACTCGGTACTTCGCCCATGGATTTATCACCTGCCCCTATGGCGACGGTCAGGAGGTAATCGACTCGGTGAATGCGATGCCCCGTCACCCTGCTGCCAGCATCACGGCGGAGAGGTTAGATGTGCAACTCTACAACCCGAACGCCACCCCGATTCTGGTCAAGTGCGACTGGAACGAATCACTCCCTATGGATCGACTGATCCCGCTCTCCATTGCCATGCCCTTGCTTCTGGAGAAGGAGCTTCCGTGTTGGAGGTGGTCGCAGGTTGCCGAGACTTGGGAGACAATGCGCCACTATTTCCTTGGTTCGCCCCACGGTAGCCGGTCATCGCTTTTTGTCAGTCAAGAGACTGGTCAGGCGATGAAGAAGATTTGGGAGGCGCTGATCCACACAGGGATGTTCGGCCCGATCAAGGTGTGATTGGATCAAAGAGACAAAGCCAGCACAGGCAGCGCCGCGCTCCCGCCAATACCCTTGCAGCGCCCGCTGGTGATCGTCGCCGGTTCCGTCCTGCTGCCCGATTGCTGGCGCCAAAATCAATCCCGCCAAAGCCGACATGGCTGGGCAGGACTGAATACCGGGCCAGGCATCTGAGGAGTCGCCCTCTCAGGCAATCAGAGCCCACATGGGTCAGAGATAGCCAAAGGGGTCAGTGACAATTAGCACCTAACAGATCACTATTCTCTGGCCGCGGCGTACAGGCAAATCCAAAATCTGTGATCTATCGCCTTTTTTCTGTATTACGCGCTAAGTGATGGCCTGCTCTTCCGTTTGCTGTCCACCACCCAGCTTGCTGGCGAGGAAGTCGTCATAGCCCTGGCTGACCAGTTCGTAGGTTTTCATGACGCCGCTTTCGATATCGCCGTTGAAAACCTGCAGTCCTTGCAGAATATCTTTTGCTTCGTTGAAGCCTCTTTCAAAACCGCCGCGAATCAGCTGGACAAAGTCCTTGGCCACCTGATCCGGGTCGTCATTGGGGCGCTGGGCGGCATAGGCGTCGAAGAAGCCGGTCGATAGCGACAGAATGCGTTGGGCGGTCGCTTCGGGCGAGTTGTCTTCGCTCATCTTGGCCTGCAGCGCATCCGGGCCGAGCGTCGGCGTCAGCAATTCATTGATGCGTTCGATGGCGCTGCGAAACAGCAATGCCTGCGACTGGTTGCCCGCGTTCAGCGAGACCTCCGCCGAGGCTTGGAGAATCTGCAAATTCAACTCGTCACGGGCAGTGCGCGTGCTCTCCGGAGCTTTGGCCCGCTCCGTTTCGGTGCGTGGCACCCCCCGCGATTGCTCTGCCTGGGGTGGCAAGGTGGTCTGATAGGACCGGGCACCAGCTGTTGGATTGAGCATGAACGCCCCCTTTCCAAGTGCCGAAAACACAAGCCGTAACCGCCATTGCGAACGACCACTTGTGCACGTTGCACAAATTCATCTTAGGCCACCCTTGGCAAAGGGCCAGCTTCGGCGCATCGCGGCTCGCCGATACTGGTCGCGATGACTTGGCGCCGAGCAGCCATAACACCACAACACGCAACACTTCATTCCCGAAGAGGCGCCCGAGGCATTGCTGGCGGAGTCGCATAGCCGGGGCACTGATCCGCAGCGCTCTTTCGGCTCATCGACAGGTCATGCCCAATATCTTCAACTGGCGCTGGCGACAGCTCCGCATCCGGCCGCGCTGCTGCAACTGCGCTTGAGGCGATGGTCGGCGTAGAAGGCGCCAAACGGCAACAGGGCACCGAAAAACAGTAGCAGGCCAAGGCGGGCGTTGAGCACACCCTTGCTCATGGCCATCGCCAGATTGATGCTCAGCCAGATGAACAGCACGCCATGCATCGGCCCGAGGATGCGCACGGCCAGCGGAAAATCGGCCAGATGCTTGAGCGGAACGGCAACGAACACCAGTAGCAGCAGGGCGCAGCCATCGAGCATGGCAGCGATGTACAGGCGACGAATCAGGGGATGCATTGGATTGATCAGGTCTTGTGATGGGCTGCCATTGTAACCGGCATATTAGCGAATGCTGATCTTTGCCGTTCTTTGCAGCCGGTTCTTTGCGGCGAAAATCGTCCGGGGCATACTAGCCTCTGCCGGCGTTACGAGCCGCCCGCTATCCAACTTCAAGCCGAACAGATGAGTGAGCCGTTCACCCTGCAGGATCCCGAGCATCGCGCACTGAACTTGCTGACTACGCCGGTCTGGATTGTCGCCAGCCGGGGCAATGAGCTTGTTTTTGCCAACGACGCGGCCGAACGGCTTTCCGCCACGTCCGACGTGCACGCCCTGCGCCACGGCAGTCACTCCGCCCATGCCGAGGAACAGCTTGCTGGCTATCTTCCGGCACTGCGTGCGCGCGAACCCATTATCGAAATCTGGACGCTTCAGCGGAATGGCGAGGCCGTTCCCCTGAGCTGCCAGTTGTCACTGCTCAGACAAGATTCGAATAATGAGCAAATCCTCGTTGAAGGCATTTTGTCCAGCCTGCCATCGGCCGCGGTTGCTGAGCATTTCGAACTCACCGAGGATGGTCTCTACGGCCAGCTATTTCACTCAAATGGCGCGCCCATGCTCCTCATCGACCCTGCGGCGGAAGGCCAGATCGTCGATGCCAACCTGGCGGCATGCCGCTTTTACGGCTATACCCGGGAAGGCTTCTGCCGCAAACACACCTGGGAAATCAACGCGCTCGGGCGCCAGGTCCTGCCCATCATGAACGAAGTAGCCAAATTGGCCGGGGGGCACCGACCGCTGAATTTTGTTCATCGTCTTGCCGATGGCAGCTTGAGAGATGTGCAGACCTACGCCTGCCCTTTGGCAATCGAGGGAAGGCGGCTGATGCTTTGTGTCGTTCATGATGTAACCGAGCAGAAACGCCTGAAGAATGAACTCGAATATGCGGCATCACGCGATCCTTTGAGCGGCCTGTGGAATCGCCGCCACTTTCTCAATTTGCTGGAAAAGGCGCGGCAGCAGAAACGGCGTAAAGATGAGGACTACAGCCTCCTGATTCTGGATGTAGACCATTTCAAGAACATCAATGACCAATTCGGCCATGACAAGGGTGACGAGGCCCTGGTTCAGCTGGCAAGAACACTGGAGAACCGGGTTCGCGACACGGATTCGGTGTGTCGCTGGGGTGGCGAGGAGTTCACCATCCTGCTGCCGCAAACAAACATCGTGAATGCTGCCCATCTTGCCGAATGCTTGCGCGTAGCCGTCTTTGGCATACAGATTGCCGAGTTGACCCGCATTACCGTGAGTATCGGCGTTGCTCAGCACCAGGCTGACGAAACGACCGAATGTCTGATCAGACGTGCGGATACCGCGCTGTATCAGGCAAAGGCCGCGGGGCGAAACACCGTAGTCGTCGGCTGAAGGGAGAGAAAGCCATTCCGTCGCGCGCCACGCCAAATACAGCCATGCCATCCTTGGCTTCCCCCATCCTCCGCCGGCTGCACCCAACCGACCTGCCGGCAATACTGGCGGTGCAGCGACAATGTTATGTACCGGAGATGAACGAGGACGACGGCACCTGGCGCAACCGGCTGGCGGCAGCGGCGGACTTTGCCTGGGTGGCCGAAATCGGTGGCGAGGTCGGCGCCTATCTGGCGACCTACCCGTCCCGCCTGGACCAGGTGACGCCGCTGGGTGGCGAGTTTGTTGTCTCCGGGGCAGCGGATTGTCTGTATTTCCACGATCTGGCGGTGGCGCCGGCGGCCGGCGGTTGTGGCCTCGGCGCGCGGCTGGTCGAACATGCCCTGCAGGCGGCACGCCGGCACGGCCTGGCGCAGGCAGCCCTGGTCTGCGTGCAGGACGCCTTCGCCTTCTGGCAGCGACGAGGCTTCGTCGAGCGCCAGCCAATCGCTCCGAGCGCCACGGCGGCGCTGGCCAGCTACCCGGCGCCAGCGCGCTACATGTGGCGATTGATCGACTAAGAAATCAGCGCCAGCCCGACTGTTCTCGTGCACGTAAAACGGCCTCCGCAGAGGCCGTTTCCGTGAGCGCAGAGCGCTTACTTGCGCAGCAGCCCGCCCAGCATGCCGGCGAGGGCACCAGCATCGACCCCCTGGCCGCCGCGCCCGCCGCCGAGCAGATCGCCCAGCGCGCCGAGGCCGTTGTCGGCCGGCAACTGCCCTTGCGGTGTCAGCTGGTCGATCAGCCCCGGCAGCAGGTCGGCCATCGTGCCGGCTGCCTGTTGCTGGCTGCCACCCAACTGCTTGGCGAGCATGCCCATGAGGTCATTGCCCAGGGCACCACTCAGGGCATCGGGCGAGACCTGTTGATTGGCGCCGGTACCGATCCAGGATTGCACCGCCTCGCCGAGGCCGCCCTGCTGCAGCTTGCTCAGCAGTCCGGACAGACCGCCGGCATTGTTCATCAGGACGCCAATGATGCCCATGATCATCTGCGGATCAAGTCCCCCCGCAGCGCCCTGTGCCTGCTCGCCCTGACCGCCGCCCAAGGCCGCCCCCACCAATGAATCCAATAGTCCCATCAGAGATCTCCCGAGAGTTGGCCGATCGCCACCACACGGTAACGATGCTGCCTGGATTGTGGTCCGCACGACCGTCATACGCAAGCCAGGTAATTGTCCCGATTCGGCCTCGCCCGGCTGAAAGCGCCCGCGCTCGTCGGCGGCGCTGCCATCACCGATCATCTGCCCGGCCAGCTTGATGCCCGAACAGAGGGTGACCGTCACGCTCATCGATTGCATGAACAACGCGTTCGTTGCATCCTGCGCCTGCCCAAGCGATGATTTTGCCATCGCGCGGGTCTCGCCTGTCCACGCCATGCCCAACTCCAACGAAAAGTACGATCTCGAAATCGAGGCTCTGAGCCAGTTTTCCGACGCCCTGACCGACCTGTGGGGCGAGCCGCGCTTCGTCTTTCGCGAACTGCGCCAGCCGCCGGAGCCCGACGCCCTCTGTACGCTGGACGGCCAGCCTTTGCATGTCGAGGTCGGCCATCTCTACGGAACGGCATCCGATGCCAAGGAGTTGCTCGGGCGCCAGGGCAAATCGGCGGCGACGTCGGAAGAAAAGCGGCTGTCCTCCCTGGTACCTCTGGATATCCGCCTGCTGACACCGCTCAATCGCCTGCTCGCCGACAAGGCGACCAAGAGCTACCACGCACCACGAGTCTGGCTGCTGATCCGTTCAGCACTACCGCTGTGGGATTTTGACGATTTCACCGCTCACCTGGCCGAGATCGAGATTCCGCCGGCCCATCCCTTCGAACAGATCTGGCTGCTCTGCGGCCCGCAGGTTTCGTTCGGCGTCCTGCGCCTGGACTGAGGGGAGGGGCGCCTTGCCCTGCCCGCTATCGCCCGGAACTGTTGCCGGCGATGCCACTCGAATGAACGCGGTGAAGCGGATTGTTCCGCCCTTCACTACCCCTTCCCAGCCAGTCATCGGCACCGTCGCCGGGGCCATGCCAACGCGCTGACTATTGGAGAATGTCATGGAAGCCAACCTGCACACGATGAGCAACCTGTTCGCCCAATTGGGCCTGGCCAATGCCCCGGGAGCGATCGACGCGTTCATCGCCACGCACCGGCCGTTACCGAATGAGGTTCCCCTCTATCGGGCGCCATTCTGGAACACGTCCCAGCGCGATTTCCTCAAGGAAGAAATCATCGATGATGCCGACTGGGCTGGTGTGATCGACGAGTTGAACGCACGCCTGCGCTGACACCGGCAGCAGGCAGCACGGCCCGCGTGCAGATTGGCAGCAGGAGGCGTAAGCTCACTCAGGAAAACAGCCTCGACCTTGTCCGCCGCCACCCACCAGCGGCAAATTGAATGATGGTCTTCGGGCTGCCCGCGGAAAACCATGTACGCCCCCAGTCGAAGCCCACCATTGCGCTGGCCCATCTGCCTGCTGACTTTGTTGCTATGCCTGCTGCTGGCTGGCCGCTCACTGGCCGCTGATGGCGATCAGACACCCTGGACGGAACGCGGGACCGATGGTGAAACGCAAGTTCATCTCTATTTCTTCTGGTCGGAAAACTGTCCACATTGCCTGGCGGCACATCCCTTCATCGAGGCCATTCCACAGCAGCGACCGTGGGTGATCCTGCATGCGCTGGAAGTCTCAGGCAGCGAGGAGAATGCCCGGCATTTCATGGACATGGCCGAGCGCCTCGGCCAGCGCGCCGAAGCGGTGCCGACGCTGATCGCCTGCGGCTGGCTGGAGGTCGGCTGGCAGGATGAGGCGAGTTCGGGCGCCCGCCTGCTCGCCGTCCTCGACGCCTGCCGGGCCGGCAAGGCGCCGGCTGCCGCCGAGCCCGAGCTGGAATTGCCGCTGTTCGGCCGCATCGACCCTGGCAGCCTGTCGCTGCCCTTGTTCACGGTAGCCATCGCGGCGCTGGATGCCTTCAATCCCTGCGCCTTCTTCGTCCTGCTCTTTCTGCTCAGCCTTCTCGCGCACCAGAAGAACCGCCGGCGCATGCTGCTGATCGGCGGCATCTTCGTCGCCACCTCCGGCCTCATGTACTTCGCCTTCATGGCCGCCTGGCTGAACGTCTTCCAGCTGCTCGGCGCCCTCGGCTGGATCACGCTGGCCGCCGGCCTGCTGGCGATCGCCGTCGGCCTCATCAACATCAAGGATTTCTTCGCCCTCGCCCACGGTCCTTCTTTGTCGATTCCCGAATCGGCCAAGCCGGGCATCTACCGCCGGGCGCGCGCCGTGCTGCAGTCGGGCAGCACCGGAACGATGCTCGGGGCGACAGTGCTGCTGGCAGTAGCCGCCAATTTCTACGAACTGCTGTGTACGGCCGGCTTTCCCATGGTCTATACGCGCCTGCTGACGCTGGCCGAGCCATCGACCGCCACCCGCTACGCCTGGCTGGCGCTGTACAACCTGGTCTACGTGCTGCCCCTGCTGCTGATCGTGCTCGCCTTTGTCGGCACCTTGTCGGCGCACAAGCTGAGCGAACGCGAAGGACGCCTGCTCAAGCTGCTCTCCGGCACGATGATGCTGGAACTCGGCCTGCTGCTGACCTTCGCCCCGGCAGCGTTGAACAGCCTGGCAGTAACCGCGCTGCTGCTCGGCGTGGCGCTGGCCGTCACTGCCATTGCCGCCCGCCTGACGCGTCCGCCAGCACAAGCTTGACGGCTGCCAGCGCCAGCGCCATGCTGGCCACAAACATCGACAACGAGACGGAGACAAATGGAAGGTATTGGCATCGGCGTTGTGCTTGGTGGCGTCGGCCTGTTTCTGCTCGGTATGGCACTGATGACCGACGGCTTGAAGATGGCGGCCGGCCCGGCGCTCGGCGCCATCATCTCCTCGTCCACACAGACCCGCTGGCGCGGGCTGCTGTCGGGTATTGTCGTTACCGCCATGGTCCAGTCTTCGAGTGCCGTCACCGTCGCTGCCATCGGCTTCGTCAATGCCGGACTGCTGACGCTCGGCCAATCGCTGTGGGTCCTTTTCGGTTCCAATATCGGAACAACGATGACCGGCTGGCTGGTCGCCCTGGTCGGCATGAAGATCAAGGTCGAGGCGGCGGCCCTGCCGCTGATCGGCTTGGGCATGGCACTGCGCATCTCCGGGCCGGAAACTCGGCGCGGCGCGATCGGTGGAGCGCTGACCGGCTTCGGCGTGCTGTTCCTCGGCATCGCCTTCATCCAGCAAGGTTTCGCCGGCAGCGAACAAGCGCTTGACCTGGCCGAATGGTCTGGCCGCGGCGCCCTCTCGGTACTTGCCTTCGTCCTCGCCGGTATTCTGCTGACAGTACTCATGCAGGCCTCGGCGGCTGCCTTGGTGGTCGTCCTGACACTCGCCCAGGCCGGCATCATCCCGCTCTCGGAAGCGGCAGCGGCGGTCATCGGCGCCAATATCGGGACAACAGTGACCGCCCTGCTCGCTGTCATCGGCGCCACGCCCAATGCCCGCCGGGCGGCGCTGGCGCATGTGCTGTTCAACCTGCTGACCGGTTTCGTTGCCCTGCTGATGCTGCCGCTGATGCTGGCCGGCGTCGCCCACCTGCGCGATGCCTTCGAACTGGAATCGTCGCCGGCAGTCAGCCTGGCACTGTTCCATACCCTGTTCAACCTGCTCGGCGTCGCCCTGATGTGGCCGCTGACCGAGCGCCTGACACATTTCCTGCAAGGCCGCTTCCGCACCCGTGAGGAAGAAGTCGGCCAGCCGCAACACATCGACCACAACGTTGCCTCGGTACCGTCGCTGGCCGCCGATGCCCTGCGCCGAGAGATGCTGCGCCTTGGGGGCATGACCCTCGGTGGCGTGCGTAACCGCACCGCCCTGCTTGCCGGACAGCCGGCACGGCCCGACGATTCGGCAGCGCAGCCGGGACTCAGCCAGGCGATGCGCAACTTTCTGACCGAGGTTACCCGGCACGGCATGTCCGAGCGCACGGCGAGCACATTGGCGGTACTGCTGCGCATCCAGGGTTATTACGATATCTGCCAGGAGCTGGCGCCGGACATCACGGTCGGCCGCGAGGCCGTCGCGACGCTGGCCGACAGCCCGTTGCACGACGAGGTCTGCGCGCTGGCCAGCCATGCCGGGCGGCTGTTCGCCCAGCTGGACCCGAGCGCTGAACTGCCGCAGCCGGCGACGGCAGAACAGCTGGCCGCCTTCGAGGCCGAGTACCAGACCCTGAAGGCAGCCCTGCTCGTCGCCGGCGCCGACGGCCGCCTGGCGATGGGGTCACTGGATGCGCTGACGCGCAGTTTCAGCGCCCTCCGCCGGATTATCGATCAGGCGGCCAAGGCGGCTCGCCTGCTTGATGGCCTGCACCGCGAGCCGCCGCCAGCACCAGGCAGCGCTACGGCCTGACGCCTCAGGCCGACAGAGCCAGCGAGGCCCACAGGTGAGCGGCGAGCAGCGCCCGCCACGGGGCGAAGGGCGCCAGCCAGGTGCGTGCTTCCTTCTCGTCCGGCGCCTGCGCTCTACCGAGCAGACGACCGAGGCCGCGGCGCACGGCGGCGTCGCCGTGCAGCGAACCGTCGAGCCAGCCATAGCCGCGCAACAGCACGTAATCGACCGTCCACGGGCCGATACCGCGCGTGGCCAGCAGCCGTTCGCGGATGAGCTCGACCGGCGGTGCCGGCAGCCATGCGTCAAGCGGCAACTCACCGTCTGCCACCTGCCGGCTCAGCGCCAGCAGGGTTTGTGTCTTGCTGCCGGAGAACCCAGCGCCGCGCAGTGTCGCCTCATCGAGCGCAGCGACGCGCGCGGCATCCGGATAGCAGAGCAGCCCGCCGGAATGACGGAGGCCGGCGGCGAGCAGCAGCTTGCGGCGCAACGAGACCGCGGCGCCAAGACTGATCTGCTGGCCGGTGATCGCCCAGGTCAGTGCCTCGAACGGCGTTGCCGCCTGCGGCACGCGCAAGCCGGCCTGCCGGGCGAGCAGCGGCGCAAGTTGCGGATGGCCGGCATGTGCCCGTTCGAACGCCTCGACCGGCTGGTCGAGGCCGAGCAGGCGACTGGCGGCGGCAGCCAGGGCGGCCGGCTCGGCGCAGCCGCCATCGATGAGCAGTTCGGTTTCGACCACGCCGGGGCGAAAAGCGATGCTCAGGCAGGCTGCCTTGCCCTGCCAGATGAGGGCCTTGTCCAGCCGGTCGGCAGTGGTTCGCTCGCCGACGGCCTGGGCATCACGGCCATGGAATTGCAGGATGTCGGCGGGCCGGAAACCGGCCGGCAGCTCGAGCCGGCACTGCGTCAGTGCCATCAGAAGGCCCGCCGGAAGGTCAGGTTGTAGCGGCAGGCACCGGTCAGCGGATGCTCGCCGCCGGCGAGAGTCTGCACGCCATGGAAGCGCAAGCGGTCGGGGCCGCCCCAGACGAGCACGTCACCGTGTGCCAGCGGCAGGCGCAGGCGCGGCCCGCTGCGCGTCTCGCCGGCAAGCTGGAAGATCGCCGGCAGGCCGAGCGAGACGGAGACGATGGGCTGGCTGAAATCGCGCTCGTCGCGGTCCTGGTGCAGCGACATGCGGGCGCCGGGCTGGTAACGGTTGATCAGGCAGGCATCCGGCACGAAGTCGGCAAAACCGGCCAGCGCCGCCGCCGCGCTGGCGAGTTGGCGAAAGCTTGCCGGCATCGCCGGCCATGGCAAGCCGCTATCAGGGTCGCTGGCCTGGTAGCGATAGCCGCCGCGGTCGCTGACCCAGCCGAGCGGACCGCAGTTGCTCATGGCCACCGACATCGCCTGGCCACCCGGTGTCAGCATGTGGCGAAATGGTGCGCCGGCGGCGATGCCGGCGATCTCGGCAATCAGCTGTGGTGCAGCAGCGAGCGCCAGACCGGGAAAAAGCACCGTGCCCGGGCCAAGGCGTCGCCCGCGACCACCAGCCACGGTTTCGAGGCCGCTATCGTCACCGAGGGAGAAGAGATCCTGTTGCATGAGGCGCAGCGTGAACAAATTCGCCGGGAACGGCAATGCCGATAGTTGCTCGACCGATGATCCAGGCGCTTGTTCCCGCTTCGCCAACAGGCAATTAGAGGCCGGACCAGTCCGGGTCGGGCAAGGCGGCGAAGCCCTGGCGCAGGTGCTCGCCCCATTGCTTGCGAATCTGCCCGTAATAGGCGGTATCGCGGGTGATCTTGACGTGCTGTCTGACTTTCAGCGCATCACGTTCGTAGATCAACAGGTCGAGCGGCAGATCGACCGAGAGGTTGGAGCGGATGGTCGAATCCATCGAGATCAGCGCGCACTTGGCGGCTTCGTCGAGCGAGGTCTGGGGACTGACCACACGGTCGATGATCGGTTTGCCGTACTTAGATTCGCCGATCTGGAAATAGGGTGTCTCGCGCGTCGCTTCGATGAAGTTGCCGGCGGCGTAGATGCTGAAGACGCGCTGCTCCTCGCCCTTGATCTGACCGCCGAGGATCATCGACGAGGCGAAGTCGACGCCGAATTTCTCCAGGGCGTCGGCATCGCGGTCGTGGATCTCGCGCAGGCAGTCGCCAACGTGCTTGGCCGCCTCGAACATGTTCCGAACCTTGTTCAGGTTGGGGCCGCGCGCGGACTCCAGCTTCTCCCGCAAGGTATTGACCACCGATTGGCTGATCGACAGGTTGCCCGAGGTCATCAGCACCAGCACGCGCTCGCCGTCCTTGGCGAAGACGTGCATCTTGCGGAAGGTGTTGATGTGATCGACGCCGGCGTTGGTGCGTGAATCGGACAGGAAAACCAGGCCTGCATCCAGGCGCATGGCGACGCAATAGGTCACGCCGCCTCCGCCATCGGCACCAGGAAGTCGCGGCTGATGCCGTCGCCGAGGGCGTAGATGCGATCCATGAAGTCGGTCAGCCACGGGTGCAGGCCTTCGGCGAGAATGTCTTCGACGCGGGCGTAGTGCAGCTGGGCGTGCAACATGCCGGCATGGCGCGCGGTTTCGTCGGAGTGCCGATTGGCGATCAGATCCAGGTTCTTGACCACGCCATTCAAGCAGAAATGCAGCGAGCGCGGCATGTCGCTGCGCAGGATCAGCAATTCGGTAACCCGCTCCGGTGTGATCACGTCGCGATACACCTTGCGGTACACCTCGAAGGCCGAGACCGAACGCAGCAGCGCGCCCCACTGGTAGAAGTCGGTGGCACCCTCGTCGCCGTGCGGGCGCAGCACGTGGTATTTGACGTCGAGGATGCGCGCCGTGTTGTCGGCGCGCTCGAGCAGCGTGCCGAGGCGAATGAAGTGGAAGGCCTCGTCCTGCAGCAGGGTGCCGAGCGTGGTGCCGCGCGACAGCGAGGAGCGCATCTTGACCCACTCGAAGAACTCGCCGACGCCGGCGTTGATGATCTGCTCGAAGCTCTTTTCGCGCGCTTCCAGCCAGGTCGAGTTGAGCGTTTCCCACATCTCCGCGGTGACCGTGCCGCGCACGGCGTGGGCATTCTCGCGGGCCAGGCGCAGGCAGCTGTAGATCGAGGCAAAGTTGTCCGGATCGCTGACCATGAAGCGCAGCACGTTGTCGGCATTGACCTCGGCATACTTCTTGGCAAAGCTTTCCTCAAGGCTGTTCAGGGCGATGATGGCATTCCAGTTCTGGTTCGCCGCTTCCAGCGATTGCGGGACGAGCGACATCTGCCAGGTGACATCGAGCAGGCGGGCGAGGTTCTCCGCCCGTTCGATATAGCGGGACATCCAGAACAGGTGGTCGGCGGTACGCGATAGCATTTTTCTCTCTCCCTTGTTCAGTCTTCGAGGACCCAGGTGTCCTTGGTGCCGCCGCCCTGCGACGAATTGACCACCAGCGACCCCTTGGTCAGGGCAACCCGGGTCAGGCCTCCCGGCACCATATCCACACACTTGCCCGAGGACAGCACGAAAGGCCGCAGGTCGAGGTGACGCGGCGCGATACCCTCTTCGACAAAGGTCGGGCAGTTGGACAGGGCCAGCGTCGGCTGGGCGATATAGCCTTCCGGCTTGGCGATCAGCAACTGGCGGAAGTTTTCGATCTGTTCCTTGGTCGAGGCCGGGCCGACCAGCATGCCGTAGCCGCCGGCACCGTGCACTTCCTTGACCACCAGCTCCGCCAGGTGGGCAAGCACGTACTTGAGGTCGTCCGGCTTGCGGCACATGTAGGTCGGCACATTGTTGAGGATCGGCTCCTCGCCAAGGTAGAAGCGGATCATCTCCGGCACGTAGGGGTAGATCGACTTGTCGTCGGCGACGCCAGTGCCGATGGCATTGGACAGGGTCACGTTGCCGGCCTGGTAGGCCTTCAGGATGCCCGGCACACCGAGCGCCGAATCGGCGCGGAAGGCCAGCGGGTCCATGAAATCGTCGTCGATGCGGCGGTAAATGACATCGACACGCTGCGGCCCCTGCGTCGTCCGCATGTAGACCACCTCATCCTGGACGAACAGGTCACGGCCTTCGACCAGTTCGACACCCATCTGCTGGGCCAGGAAAGTATGTTCGAAATAGGCGCTGTTGTAGGCGCCCGGGGTCAGCACGACAACGGTCGGATCGCTGACGCCCTTCGGTGCCACGGCGCGCAGCTTTTCCAGCAGCATGTCCGGGTAGTGCTGGACCGGCGCCACCTTGTGCCGGGCGAACAGCTCGGGGAACAGGCGCATCATCATCTTGCGGTCTTCGAGCATGTAGGAGACACCCGACGGCACGCGCAGGTTGTCTTCCAGCACATAGCTCTCGCCGGCCCCGGCCCGCACGATGTCGACACCGGCGATGTGGGCGTAGATGTCGCCGGGCAGATCAACCCCCTGCATCACCGGACGATATTGAGCGTTGTTCAGCACCTGCTCGGCCGGAATCTTGCCGGCCTTGAGAATTTCCTGATCGTGATAGACATCGCGGAGGAACATGTTGAGCGCCTTGACCCGCTGGCGCAGGCCCTTCTGCATGCCCTTCCATTCGGCAGACGGAATGATGCGCGGAATGACGTCGAAGGGAATCAGGCGTTCCTTGCCCGCCTCTTCACCATAGACGGCGAAGGTGATGCCGACGCGGTGGAAGGCCAGATCGGCCTCGGCCCGCTTGCGCTCGATGCGCTCGCCCGGCGTCGCCTTGAGCCAGGCCTCGTATCCCTTGTAGTGCTCCCTGACGCCGCCGTTGGCATCGTACATCTCGTTATAGAAGTTCATGTTGGACTCGTCACTGAGGATGCTCTCGATACAGTTTCAGCAGGTTCCGTGCCACGGATCAAAATGTCATCAAATCATGGGATTACAAATTCATCACACTGTGTTGCGCCCCAAGCCGGTGCGGGCATTTTCAAAGTGGTGCAAATAAAAAACCCGCCGGATCGCTCCGGCGGGTCTTGTTTGGACTACCGCGCGAGATGATCAAGCACGCTCGAGGATCACGGCGATGCCCTGACCGCCACCGATACACATGGTGACCAGTGCGTATTTGCCGCCGATGCGTTCCAGTTCGTAGAGCGCCTTGGTGGCGATGAAGGCACCGGAACAGCCGACCGGGTGGCCGAGGGCGATGGCGCCGCCGTTGACGTTGACCTTCTCGACGTCCCACTCCATCGCGCGGTTGACCGCGATCGCCTGGGCGGCGAAGGCCTCGTTGGCCTCGACGAGATCGAGATCGCCGACCCTCCAGCCCGCGCGCTCGAGCGCCTGGCGGCTGGCGGGGATCGGGCCGGTGCCCATCACCTTGGGATCGACCGCAGCGCGGCCGTAGGCGCGGATCGTCGCCAGGGGCTCGATGCCGAGCATCTTGGCGACGCTCCCCTTCATCACCACCAGCGCCGCCGCCCCGTCGTTGATGCCCGAGGCGTTGCCCGCGGTGACGGTCCCGTCCTTCTTGAAGGCGGGCTTGAGCCTGGCCATCCGCTCGAGGCTCGCGCCGTAGCGCGGGTACTCGTCGGTGTCGAAAACCACCGGGTCGCCCTTGCGCTGCGGGATCTCGACCGGGACGATCTCGTCCTTGAAGCGCCCGGCGCCGATCGCGGCCTCGGCCTTGTTCTGCGAGGCGACCGCGAAGGCGTCCTGCTCCTCGCGCGTGATGCCGAACTGCTCGGCGACGTTCTCGGCGGTGATCCCCATGTGATAGCCGTTGATCGCGCAGGTCAGCCCGTCCCGGATCATCGAGTCGGTCATCGCCCAGTCGCCCATCAACTGGCCGCCGCGCGAGCCGGGCAGCAGGTGCGGGGCGCTGCTCATGCTCTCCTGGCCGCCGGCGACCACGACCTCCGCGTCGCCGTCGCGGATCTCCTGCATCGCCAGGTGCACCGCCTTCAGGCCGCTGCCGCAGAGCTTGTTGACGCTCATCGCCGGCACGTTGAAGGGAAGCCCCGCGGCGATGGCCGCCTGCCGCGCCGGGTTCTGGCCCGCGCCCGCGGTGAGGATCTGCCCCAGGATCACGTCGTCCACCTGGTTCGGCTCGACCCCGGCGCGCTCGAGCGCCGCCTTGATCACCGCCGCGCCCAGCGCGTGCGCGGGCAGCGAACCGATCGTTCCGTTGAACTTGCCGATGGCCGTACGCACGGCCGACGCGATGACGATCTCT
>DDWF01000027.1:0-1543 GCA_002345845.1 Betaproteobacteria bacterium UBA2293
ACCTGCTGCTCGAACTGGTTGGTGACGCAGGCGTCAATGGTGTAGTGGCCGCTGTTGTGCGGGCGCGGCGCCATCTCGTTGACGATCAACCGGCCGCGGCTGACGAAGAATTCGACACCCATGGTGCCGATGTAGCCGAGCTTCTCGGCGATACGAGCGGCAACGTCCTCGGCATCGCTCTTGACGCAACCGGTGGTCCGCGCCGGCACGATGGAGACATCGAGAATGCCCTTGGTGTGCTGGTTCTCGCCGGTCGGGAAGCAGGCGACCCGGCCGTGTTCATCACGAGCGAGCACCACGGAGACTTCGTAATCGAGCGTCAGCCGCTGTTCAAGCACGCAATGCTCGCCCTTGAAATGGCCGAAGGCGAGCAGGGCTTCGTCGCGGTTGTTGACCGTGGCCTGGCCCTTGCCGTCGTAGCCGAAGCGGGCAACCTTGAGGATGGCCGGGAACAGTTCCTGCGGCGCGTTCTTCAGGTCGTCCTCCGTGTTGACCGCGATGAACGGGCCGTGCGGGAAGCCGTTGTCGCGCAGGAAGGATTTCTCGGCGATGCGGTTCTGGCAGACGCCGACAGCGGCGGCCGACGGGCGCACCGGGACGAACTTGGCGAGATAGTCGAGGGTGCCGGCCGGGACGTTCTCGAATTCGGTGGTGATCGCGGCGCAGCCGGCAGCGAATTCGTCGAGCGCCGCGTAGTCGTCATAGGCGGCGCAGAAGTGGCGTTCAGCGATCTGTCCGGCGGGGGAGTTCTTGTCCGGATCGAGCACCCACACCTGATAGCCCATCTCGTGGGCGGCGGTGACGAAGAAGCGGCCCAACTGGCCGCCGCCGAGCATGCCCAGCGTCGCGGGCGGCAGGATCATGGCCTTCATACTTCCGGCAGCTTCATGCCCAACACCTTGTCGGTCTGGGACTGGCGGAAGGCCTGCAGCCGTTCGTTCAGCGCCGGGTCTTCATTGGCCAGCATGGCGACGGCGAACAGTGCGGCATTGGCGGCGCCGGCTTCGCCGATGGCGAAGGTGGCGACCGGGATGCCTTTCGGCATCTGCACGATGCTGTGTAAGGAATCGACGCCGGACAGGGCCTTGGACTGGACCGGCACGCCGAGCACCGGCACCGTTGTCTTGGCGGCCAGCATGCCCGGCAGGTGGGCGGCGCCGCCAGCGCCAGCGATGATCGCCTTGAGGCCACGCGGACCAGCGGTTTTAGCGTATTCAAAGAGCAGGTCCGGGGTGCGGTGGGCGGAAACGACGCGGGCCTCGAAGGCAACGCCGAAATCCTTGAGGATCACGGCAGCGGCCTGCATCGTCGGCCAGTCGGAATCGGAGCCCATGACGACGCCGACGACGGGGTTCTTGGCGCTCATAGTCCGGCCTTTCGTTCAGCGGCCTCGATGGTGTTGGCCAGCAGCATGGTGATGGTCATCGGCCCGACGCCGCCCGGCACCGGGGTGATCTGGCCGGCGACTTCCAGACAGCCGGCGAAATCGACGTCGCCGCACAGCTTGCCGTCCGGCAAACGGTTGATGCCGACGTCGATGACC
>DDWF01000027.1:1576-6243 GCA_002345845.1 Betaproteobacteria bacterium UBA2293
CAGGATGTCGGCGCGGCGGGTGTGGCCTGCGAGATCCTTGGTGCGGGAGTTGCAGACGGTGACGGTGGCGCCGGCGTTGATCAGCAGCAGCGCCATGGGCTTGCCGACGATGTTGGAGCGGCCGATGACCACGGCTTCCTGGCCGCTCAGATCGACATTGCCCTTTTCGAACATCTTCATGACACCGTAGGGCGTGCACGGAATGAAACGCGGATTGCCCTGAGCCAAGGCGCCGACGTTCTCGGCGTGGAAGCCGTCGACGTCCTTGTCGGTGGCGATGGCTTCGAGCACCTTCTCTTCGTCGAAGTGCTTCGGCAGCGGCAATTGCACCAGGATGCCGTGAATCGCCGGGTCGGCGTTCAGTTCGGCGATCTTGGCCAGCACCGTGGCCTGATCGACAGCGGCGTCGTAGACAATCTTCTCGGAATGCATGCCGATGGCCAGGCAGCCATTGACCTTGTTCTTCACGTAAACCTGGGAGGCCGGGTCTTCGCCGACCAGAATGACCACCAGGCCGGGCTTGTGCCCCTTGGCGGCGAGCGCTTCCACGCGCGCCTTGAAGCTCTGGCGCAATTCTTCTGCCAAGGCCTTGCCGTCGATTATTTGTGCCGTCATCGTCGCATCCAACAAAAAAGAAAAGGGGAAAGGCGGCTGCCTTTCCCTTTGAATTGGCGCGAATTTTACCAGAGTTAGCCGATGAATTTTCCCGACTGCGGGCTATGGTTTGGCGGCGGACTGCGCGGCGCTACGCGATTCGTACGCTGGCACGGTGGCGCTTGCCGAAACGCGGTTGAAGCGCATCACTTCGCCGGACAGCGGATGGAAATAGGCTTCAACGATGCTACCGTCCTTGTGGACCGCGTAGAACTCGTAGCAATTGCCGCGCGATACCTTGAATTTGACCTGGGCGTAGTCCTTGTCGCCGAAAGCTTCCCTGATTTTTGCCTCCGGCATCCAGGCACTACGCGGCTCGGTGGTGCAGACGAGCTTTTCGCTCGGCGGGCTGGCATGCACTGCGCCCGCAGCGATCAACCCGATCAGTGGCAACAGCAGGCGCTGCCTTTGTCCTCGTTCCATTGAGCCCCCCATTGAAGCGTCGTGATAACCGGCTGAACGATAAGAGTGCGGGCTTAAGTGCGTCTTAACGCCCGGTCAGCAGGGAGGGAAGCAGGCAGCGCCTTTTCGTTGTCTCAGGCCGGTGCGGCCTCGGCTTGGCCGACGGCCGCCCGTCCTGCCTCGAAAGCCCGGCGGTTCAGTTCGACCAACTTCTCGCCCTTCTTCTGGAAGCGCTTGAGCACGCAATCAAGCAGCGTTTCGGCCGGAAACGGCAGATGATCGGCGATGGCGCCGAGCATCACCGTGTTGCCGAGGCGGATGTCGCCGAGTGCCTGGGCGATCGAGGTGGCGTCGAAGGCGACGACCTTGTTGCCGGTCTTCCTGATTTCCGCCAGCGGGTCTTCCGGGTAGTCGAAGAGACCCAGTTCGACCACCGGCGGCACCAGTCTGGCGGTGTTCATCAATGTGATCGCGCCCGGCTTCAACATGTGCTGCCAGCGCATCGCCTCGGCCGATTCGAAGCCGAGCAGCACGTCGGCGGTGCCTGGCGTGATCTGTGGCGACAAGACCCGCTGGCCGAAGCGCAGGTGCGAGGAGACGACGCCGCCGCGCTGGGCCATGCCGGCGACTTCCGTCTTCTTGGCGTCGTGGCCCATGGCGATGGCGGCTTCGGCGAGGATTTCGGTGGCGGTCATGACGCCCTGGCCGCCGATGCCGACGACGAGAATATTGGTCGTTGCGCTCATGCCGAACAGCCTCCCTTGATCAAGGTGATTGGCGAGGTCGGCACATGGTGCACGATGGCCTTCGGCGCGCAGGGCTGGACGCACAGGCCGCAGCCGGTGCACACCGAGGTTTCGATGCGGACGAAGGCGAGATCGACTTCCTTGCCGCTCGCCTTGACTTCCTTGCCGCGGCGGGTGACGTGGATGGCCGGGCAGCCGACGTCGATGCAGTTGCCGCAGCCGGTGCACTTGTCGTCGATGACTTCGAAGGGCTTCAGCTTGTGGTAATCCTTGATCAGCACGCAGGGCTGGTCAGTGATGATCACCGAGACGTCCGGCACCTTGACTTCCTCGCGGATGGTCTTGAACAGCACCGGCAGTTCGTAGGGATTGACCACGTGGATGCGCTCGTCCTTGACGCCGAGCGCCGCCACCAGCTTGGCGAAATCGATGCGCGGCGCTTCCTCGCCGTGGATGTCGCGGCCGTTGCCCGGATTGTCCTGGCCGCCGGTCATGCCGACGGCGCGGTTGTCGAGCAGCAGGACGGTGACGTTGGCCTTGTTGTAGACCATGTCGAGCAGGCCCTGCATGCCCATGTGCAGGAAGGTCGAATCGCCGATCACGGCGACGATGCGCTTGTCCTTGTCGGATTCGCCGCGGCCCTTGTCCATGCCCAGGGCGACGCCCATCGAGGCGCCCATCGAGACGCAGGTGTCCATCGCCTGCCACGGGTGTCCTGCCCCCAGCGTGTAGCAGCCGATGTCGCCGGAGATGTTCAGGTTGCGCACTTGCGACAGCGTGTAATAGACGCCGAGGTGGGGGCAGGCGACGCACATGGTCGGCGGCCGCGGGAAAACCTGCATCGGCGCGAAGGCCGTCGATGGCGGCACCGGTTCGCCGAGCAGCCTGGCGATCGCCGGCCGCAGCACGTTCGGCGACAGTTCGCCCTGCAGCGGCAGGATTTCCTTGCCCAGCACCTTCAGGCCCTGAGCTTTCAATTCGGTTTCGACCAGCGGCTCGACTTCCTCGACGACGACCACCTGGTCGACCAGCGCCGCCAGTTCGCGGCATTTTTCAAACGGCACCGGCCAGGAGAAACCGAGCTTCAACACCGGCGCGTTCGGAAAGGATTCCTTGACGTGCATGTAGGCCGGGCCGGAGGCGATGAAGCCGACGCGCCGGTCGCTGCCGTCCTCGATGAAGTTGAGTGGCGAGGTCTCGGCGGCGGCGCGCAGTTCGGCATCGCGCTGGAACATCAGCGGAATGCGCTTGCCGGCGTTGCCCGGCACCATGACGAAGCGGCCGGGTTCCTTCCTGAAGCCGGCACCGGTATGCGGCACGCGCTCGCCGACGGTGACCAGCGACTTCACATGATTGATGCGCGTGGTCATGCGCAGGATCACCGGCACCTGGAACTGTTCCGACAGCTCATAAGCGGCCAACGTCATCGCATAGGCCTCCTGCGAGTCGGCCGGCTCGAACACCGGCACGTGGGCGAAGCGGCCCCAGTAGCGCGAATCCTGTTCGTTCTGCGAGGACGACAGGCCGACGTCGTCGGCGATGGCGATCACCAGGCCGCCGATGACGCCAGTCAGGGTCAGGGTCATCAGCGCGTCGGAGGCGACGTTCATGCCGACATGCTTCATGCAGCAGAAGGCGCGCGAACCGGCATAGGCGGCACCGATGGCGACCTCCAGTGAGACCTTCTCGTTGACCGACCACTCGGCGTAGAGATCCGGGTAGGTCGAGACGACTTCCATCATTTCCGTTGACGGCGTGCCCGGATAGGCGGCGGCGACCTTGACGCCGGCTTCCCAGACGGCGCGGGCGACGGCTTCGTTGCCGGACATGAGGTGCCGGCTGGCCGCCGGGGCGGGCATCACTGCTGCCATGTTCGCTCCTGTGTGCAATGCAAAACCATCAATTATAGGAGT
Organism: Betaproteobacteria bacterium UBA2293; assembly: GCA_002345845.1. The sequence continues at coordinate 5,292 of DDWF01000027.1, forward strand.
CGAGCCAGCCGCTGTTTTGATACAGCGCAACTGCCGGCGCTATTTAAAAATGTCTCACTTTTCCGCGGGCAAAAAGTCCTCTAAGGGAAACTACGGATATTGCACGATGCGAATTATCGTTTTACAATGCGGAAAGCCGGCATAGGGAAATCTCGGATAAACAGAGCTGCCCGCTGGCCCCCTTTAAGCGTTAAAGTTTGTTTTGCCCAACAGGCAAAACAAAACAACACAGGAGACAAACCATGGCCGATCTGCCGAATGCCCAGCCTGCCGATAATGATCCGCAGGAAACCAAGGAATGGATGGACGCCCTGGAGGGCGTCATTTCTCAGGAAGGCGCTGGTCGCGCCCACTTCCTGATTGAAAAACTGATTGGCCAGGCGCGCGAGGATGGCATCGACATCCCGTACTCGGCCAATACCGAATACATCAACACCATCCCCGCCGACCAGCAGCCGAAGTACCCGGGCAATCCGGACATGGAGATCAAGATCCACTCCTATATCCGCTGGAACGCCATGGCCATGGTCGTCCGCGCCAACAAGGACACCAACGTCGGCGGCCACATTGCCTCCTTCGCTTCGGCCGCCGCGCTGTACGACGTCGGCTTTTCGCATTTCTGGAAGAGCCTTGACCACGACACCGGTGGCGACCTGATTTTCTTCCAGGGCCATTCGGTGCCCGGCGTCTACTCCCGCGCCTTCATGCTCGGCCGCCTGACCGAGGAGCAGATGGACAACTTCCGCCAGGAAACCGGTGGCAAGGGCATCTCGTCCTACCCGCATCCCTGGCTGATGCCGGATTTCTGGCAGTTCCCGACCGTTTCGATGGGGCTCGGCCCGATTCAGGCCATCTACCAGGCCCGCTTCATGAAATACCTGGCCAGCCGCGGTCTGATCGATGCAGCCAAGGCCGAACAGCGCAAGGTCTGGGCCTTCCTCGGCGACGGCGA
>DDWF01000247.1 GCA_002345845.1 Betaproteobacteria bacterium UBA2293
GACAGGCGGGGATTGGGCCGATGCCCATATATTCGGGCTCGACCCCGGCGTGAGCGTAGTCGACCAGGCGGGCCATCGGCTTCAGGCCGTGCCGCTGCACGGCGCCGGCGCCGGCGAGGACAACCGCGGCCGCCCCGTCGTTGAGGCCCGAGGCGTTGCCCGCCGTCACCACGCCATCCTTCTTGAATACCGCCTTCATCCTGGCCAGCTGCTCGAGCGTGACATCGGCGCGCACATGCTCGTCGACAGCGAACTGGATTGTTCCCTTGCGCGACGGCACTTCGACCGGAACGATCTGCTCGGCGAAACGCCCTTCGGCGATGGCCCGGGCCGCACGCTGCTGGCTTTCCAGCGCCAGGGCGTCCTGCATTTCGCGCGTGATGCCGTAGCGGGCCGCAACGTTTTCGGCGGTGATGCCCATGTGGATCTTCTGCCACGGGTCATGCAGGATGCCGTTCATGTAATCGACGACGGCGGTATCACCCATGCGCGCGCCCCAGCGGGCGGCGGGCATGATGTACGGCCCGCGGCTCATCGACTCGGCTCCGCCGCCGATGGCGATCTCGGCATCACCGAGCATGATGGTCTGGGCCGCCGAAATAATCGCCTGCAAACCCGAACCGCACAGGCGATTGACGTTGAATGCTGGGACCTCCTTGGGAACGCCGGCATCCATCGCTGCAACCCGGCTCAGGTAGGCATCGCGCGGCTCGGTCGGAATGACGTTACCCATGACGACATGCCCGATCAGCTCCGGCGCGACGCCGCTACGCTCAAGCGCAGCCTTGACCGCGATCGTCGCCAGTTGGGTCATCAGGGTGTCCTTCAGCGTGCCGCCATAGGTGCCAATGGCCGTGCGCGCGGCACCGACAACAAAAATCTCGTTCGCAGTCATTGCAGGTCCTCATCGAAAATGTGATCGTATGATACCATACGATATTGCAAAGCAAAAGCACTGGCGAAAAATCCGTCCAGCCTCGCGGCCGCTCGAAATAGCTCCATCGCGAACGATAATAGGCTGATAACACCCGGACCAACTGGAACAATGCGGTTATATTTTACGCTACAATACTGTATACTTTTAGTACTACAAGCACCAATAAGGAGACAAGGATGCAAGGTATCGACAAGGATCGACCGTCCGCTGAATGGATCGCTTCGCTGCGCCAGCGTTTCGTCACGGAAAAGGAAATCGATCACATACTGACCCGCAAGCTGGCGCGCCGCGCCGGCCCCGGCTACTCACCGATTCCCCTGGAAAAACTGGTCGCCGGCGTCAAGGCGCTGCTGATCGCCGAAATCGGCGACAGCTTCGAGATCAAGGATGCCCGCTGGCTGTCCGGTGGCGCTTCGAAGCTGCAGATGGCCTTTGCCCTCGAATGGCATCGCCCCGGCGTCGGCTTCGAGAAGACGGCGATGGTCCTGCGTATGGAGCCTTCGGAATCGATCGTCGAGACCAGCCGGCTGCGCGAATTCCAGCTGATCAAGGCCTTCGAGGGAATCGTGCCGGTGCCGCCGGTGTTCTGGTGCGACGCCGATGGCAAGTATCTGCCCTACCCCGCCCTGATCTACGGTTTCGCTCCCGGCGTGACCAAGCCGAGCGACGCCAGCAGCGGCGTCTCCGGCCTCGGCACGAAACTGTCGCAGGCTGTCCGCGAACGCTTGGCCCCCCAGTTCGTCGAGCATCTCGCGGCCATCCATCGGCGCGACATCGGCAATGCCGGACTTACCGCCTTCGATGTCCCTGAAACCGAAACCACCCAGTGTGCCGAATGGGGCGTGAACTGGTGGGATCGCGTCTGGGAGGAAGACAGCGACGAGGATGTGCCGATGATTCGCGCTACCTCCGCCTGGCTGCACCGCAATCTGCCGGTGCTCGATCAGCCGTCGATCGTGCATTCCGATTACCGTACCGGCAACTTCCTGTTCACCGAGCACGATCTGCAGATCTCTGCTTGGCTGGACTGGGAACTGGGGCGCATCGGCGATCGGCACCAGGATCTGGCCTGGACTACCAGCAGTGCCTTTGGCAATTACGCAGATGACGGCAAGACCTTCCTCGTCTGCGGCCTGATCCCGGAAGCGGAGTTCCTCGCCGCCTACGAGAGGTCGTCGGGTCTCAAGGTCGATACCCGGACCATGCACTGGTACAAGGTGTACAACAACTACAGTATCGCCATCCTGGCTCTGGCCACCGGCTACCGCGCGGCACGCAATGGCAAGACGCACCAGGATGTGCTGGTGACCTGGCTGATCGGGATCGGTTACATGATCCTAGATGAAATCCGCGGCTTGATCGAGAAAGGAAACTGACATGCAGATGCGCCCCGAAATCCAGATCACCAGCGTGATCAAGGCCGTCAAGGATGTGCTGATCCCGGCCATCGACCCGAACAACAAGCTAGCCGTCGAACAGGCACAACTGGTCATCGGTCTGCTCAGCCTGCTGGCCAGCCAGTTGCCCGTGCAATTCCGCTTCGACCGCGATGAACTGGAGCGACTGCTGGCGACTGCTGAAAATCTCACCAACGTTCCTACTGTCCATCCTGGCATTGCCGCCGCCATAGCGGAACTGGCCAATAGCCAAGCGGTTGCTACCAGTGTTCTGGATAATTGCCGGGTCGATCCGGGGGAACTGGTCCGCAGCGTACGTGATCTACGCCAGAAAGTTGGTGCCGTCGTTTCGGCAGCGGCGGCAACCACCGATATCGCCAGCCAACTACTAGTTGAGAAGATTGTCCTCGACTTGTCGAAGGAGCAGCTCCTGCGTGATCGCTCCCTGATGAAACCGCAGGGCTGGGAGCCTGATCCGGCAGCTCTTCCGGCTATCGCGGAACTACTCGCCAAGCTTCCTCGGGAAGCCTGATACAACATTCGGCGGGAAAATCCTCTCCGGGGGCCATGCCATTCCGTCAAGACCAGAAACGATCAAAACGTCGTTCCCGTGTAAGCGGGGATGACGGTTCTAGATCAACGTGTCGCGCTACTAATTAGTGCAGCAGACTCATCGCCCGAGCTCTGGCCAGGGCCGCCGAACGGCTGGAAACGCCCAGCTTACGAAACAGGTTCTGCAGGTGCCACTTGATCGTGGTGAGCGAAACGTGGGTACGGTCGGCCAATTGCTGGTTGGAGAGACCTGCATCGATCAGTCCCAGGAGCTCGATTTCGCGACGGGTCAGAGAACTAAGCAGACGTGATTCGCCGTGCAGGGCTTTCAGTTCGTCCGGCAACGCCGGCGCGCTGACCGGCAGACGCTGGCATATCTCACTGAAAAAGCGCTGCTCCTCCTGCAGCACGAAGCCGGCAGCAGTGATCTTCTTCTCCCGGACCAGGGCGGCGACGATTTCCGCATGGTCGTCGAAAGGCCGGAGGATACGGCGGGGCGCAGCGATGCCGATTGCTCGCGTCATGTGGCGTACGGCCATGTGCGGTTTGTCCGAACGTAGCGCCAGTGACGCCCGCGCTAGTTCAAGCTCCACCAGTGTGCCCATGCTGCCGCTGGCCTTGGCCTTGTTCGCCTCGTCGGTCAGTGCATTTTCCGCCTGAGCCAGCCGGCCACCGGCGACCAGCAAGTCGATCCTGGCGACATCGAGCAGTTCCTGCAGATGGGCGATGGAACTAGTCGGCGGCGTGGCGTTGGGCTGTCCCGAGGTATCGGTCACCAGCCCGATGCGGATGCCCTCGGCGATGGCCAGCTCCTTGCGGCCAAGAACGATCAGGCGGCGGATGAGGTAACAGGAAAGCATCAGTGACAGGCGTGGCGGATAGCAGGCTGCCGCCGTACGTAGCGCACCAGGGGCCAGCGGCTCGTCGCCTCCTCCCTGCCACAGCAGCAGGGCCGCCTCGACCCCGCAACAGGCGGCTTCCAGAAAGCCGTGGTTGCGCGAGGACTGGATGCCAATCTGGATCAGTTGCCTCGCCTCGGTATCGAGCCCCATCTGGACGGCACACCTGGCACCGATCAGGGCCAGGGTGCCGGCCATGCCCGAGGTGTCGCCGAGGGAGGCCCGGGCCGAGGCCAGCGCGACCACCAACTCCGGATAGGCGCTGGCGTAGTCACCCTCGTAGACTGAGATCAGCGAGGCGTAGGCCGCCACCCAGCCATCCACATAGGCGCTGCCGGCCTGGAAGGCGGCTTCCCGCGCCGCCTGCAGGGCACGGCGCGCCGGCACGAAACGAAACTGGTTGGTGGAATAGCAGCTCTCGATACAGTACGCAGCGGCCAGGTTGAAGGCATCATCGCCCCCCTTGCCGGCCTCGGCCAACCATTCCTCGGCTCCCCGATGGGCGTCCTCAAGGCGATCCGTCAGGCTGTCGATGGAGGCACGCAGGATAGCGATCCGGCGTTGCAGCGCCGCCCGTTTCCCGGTATCGCCCGCGATGCCCGGCAGCCTTTGGATGCGCTGCTCGAGTTCAACACTCTGCTGGCGGGCATATTCATAACGACGATGGAAGGACAGCGCCCAGGCGAACCAGTACTCCGCCTCCGGGCCGGCCTGGTGGCCGCCTTCGTGCAGGGTCTCGATCCACTTGATGTACTGCGGCAAATCGCCGTGGTCGCGGACAAAACCGGGAGCCGCCTGTTCCAGCACCTGGCAGGCGAACGGAATTTCGCCCGCCTCCAGTGCGTAATCGATGGCTTCGCGCCAGTAGCCGTTCTTTTCGCACCAGAGGGCGGCCCGCTGCAGCACCTCCTGGCGCCGTGCCTTGGTCAACACCCGTTCCGCCTCGTTCAGCAGGTATTCGCGGAACAGGCCGTGCAGGCGGTACCAGCTACGGTTGCGGTCGAGGGGGATGATGAAGACATTGCGCTGCAGTAGATAGGCGAGATCGTCCTTGGCCCGGTCGCTGCCGGTGGCGAAGCGGCAGAGATCGAGGCTGAAGGTGCGCAGTTGCCCGATGCACAGCAGAAAATCCCGTACATCGGCCGGAAAGCCGGAGAGGACCTGACGGTTGAGCAGGTGCGCCAGCCCTTCGTCGGAACCGGAAAAACTGGCCAGCGACGCCAGTGGCTGCTGGGTGTTGCTCAGGATGATCTGGGCCATGCGTACCGCCGCCGGCCAGCCTTCGGTGTGGCGTGCGACCTCGGCCAGCCCCAGGGTGCCGATCCGCGTACATAGCTCGCTCCCCAGCAACCCGCCCACCTCTTCGAGGTTGAAGCTGAGTTCGGCCGTACCGATCTGGCGGATCAGCCCTTCCAGGCAGGCCCGGGATACGTTCAGCGGCAGTTCCTCGGTGCTGGAGAAAACGAACTGGACCGAGGGCCGGGTATGAAAGATGAGCTTGTCGAGCAGGGCACCGAGAGCTGGCTCCTTGCAGTAATTGAGATTGTCGATGAAGAGCGTGAGCGGGATCGGGTAATGATCGATGAGCTCGACCAGCGCGTCGATGCGCCGCTCGATCGATTCGTTGCCGCGAAACAGGGCCTGGGTCGGGTGCTGTTCGAACTCGCGCTCGTCGAGCAATGCACCGAGGGCACTGACGATGCTCTCCGTCGTGCTGTCCCGCTCGTCCAGTCCGAACCACAGACATTGCTTGCCCAGGCGCCGCAGATCGGCCAGTAACATGGACATGAGTACCGTCTTGCCGTAGCCGACCGGCGCCACGATGGCGACGACCTTGCCGGCCAGCCCGGCACTGGTCTGAACACCATCGAGGATCTGCGTGCGCAGGGCCTGGAACATGAAAACCGGCGGATCCGTCCGCCCGATCTTGCGCTCCGCCTTGCTGTCCGCCGGGTCTGCATTCTGTTTTCGCCGCATCGCCATTCATCCCCTGTCGTGCCGACCACTGGAAACCCGCTCACGGCGCCCGGTAGCGGCGGCCATGGCCGTATTGGTGAGCACTTTCGCCAGTGTGGAAGACTGGACCCGGCGCCCCCTCCTCTGCCCCTCCTTAAGTACGGCATTTGTTCGCCAGGTTACTACTAGAGTGCGTCCATTAGAACGAGCGGTTCGTCCGCCGGTTCATGCCATCAGACTTCCTGGTGCGAAGCGTCTGAAAGCGGCCTCAATCAGCTCCAGCAGGCCGTCGAACTGCTCCCGCCAGGCGTAGCCCACTTCTGGAGTCCATGCTTCGCCGGCAATTTCACGCAGCGTTTCTTCCAGACTCTCGAACATCGCCGGGAACATGGACATACTTACTCCGTAGGCAACATGATCTGCTGCCCAGCTAACGATAATCTCCGGATTGGCACGGCCTTCCGCATATTCCATGATCTGAACGATAAGGCGCGACAGCATGTCCCCTTTCAGTTCATCGCAATCATCGTTTCCAAACAGTGCGCGCGCATCCGGCTGCCGGGCGAAATAACGAGCATATACGGCCGGCGTGAGGTCTGAAATACGCTCGGCAATATGCTCCAGGCTTGAATGGATCAGGGCGGCATTGGCGTTGTGCAGGACGTATGTCATTGCTTTCTTTCGAGTTGATGCGGCTTGTCGAAGTAGCTCGAAATTTTGCGCGATCCCGCTGAAAGCAATACTGACCAAAAGAACGGTTTTTGAGCCCCCCCGCCACCAGCCACTCCTGCCGGGCAGAGGCACTACCTGCCGAACAGTTTCAGCAGTCGGAGATTGAATCTCGCATCTTCCTTGATACCGGTCCTGATCGAAACGTCCTGTCCGTAAGAAATGAGAAGCTGGATATCCTTGTCAAGGAAATGTCCAACCGTGAACAGTACCTTGGTCAGGCTCTGCCGGTCATTCTGTGCAACTCCGTCTACGCGCGTTTCACCGCCGGTGATATGGGAAACCATGCCGCCAACGAAGGTTCCGGCACTGAGAAAATAGCGGAGATGTGTCTGCAGCTCCCATAGCGGGCGCTGAGTCAGCGTCGTACCGTCCACACCAAAATTGCGGTTGGCGCTGTGGAACTGTACGTCGCCGACCAATTCCAGGGAGATGCTCTCACTCACCTTCCAGTTGCGGCCAACCTGGAAAGCCAATTTCCAGCGGTTCTCGGCGAACGGATTCAGCGCGTTGTCCGCGTTGTAATTTCCCGTAGGCAACCATAGCCAGGGCGAGATGGAAAAGGCGTTGCGGCCACTCGGATCCTTGATGAAGTGCAAGGGGAACACCAGTAGCAGATCACCGATGCCGTTGGTGGCTTCCTGCCCAGCCAGTTCCCCTCCGGTGCGAGCTCGCCCAATCGGGACGAGAAACTGCGGCACAACAGCATGGTCGTCGCCCCAATCGCGGTACCAGACACCACGGAGCATGGTCAGATCGACAGACAATTTGGCATCGCCGGAGACTTTTCGACCCTTGGCGTAAAGATCGCGCCCGCCAAAATGCTGCTGATAGACAACCCCCAGCGTGCTGCCGTGGGGCATGTATGCATAATCACCACCGTCGACGGTCACGGCTTGGACAGACCCTGCCAAGGTAGCAACCAGGCCGGCAAACAAGCCTTTGAGGAGACGTCTCTGGGGCAGCCTGGACAGGGCTTTTTGCATTCGGTAACGCTCCATTGGTAACCGGAAGTGAAATCGACCGGCCATGGCTGGCAGCGTCCGTCGATTCATGGCTTGCACATTTGGTATGTTTTATTATAGTTTACATACGAACTATATGGCAATCATACCACTATGCACGGCAAACTAAAACTCACCTCGGTCTCTCGCAGTACGCCGGCAATGGCGACAGCTCTGCCCGATCTGCCCATGCCGGAAACCGTCATGGTTCGCCTGCTGCGAATCGCCATCTCGAGCATGACCGATTATTTCGAACCGGTTTTTCGCAAAATCGGCCTGAGCGAAAACGCCTTCCACGTGCTTTGCCTGCTGATAGCCAACGACACCGGCAGCGCCTCGCCCAGTGAGTTGAGCGAGTTAGTCGGAACAAGCCGGGCCAACATGACGCGCATCCTTGAGCGACTGGTACAGGAGGGGCTGGTCTCCCGAGAGTTCGAGACGCGGGATGCACGCCGGCATCTGATCCAGGTAACAGCCAAGGGACGGCAGTTCACCATGAGTAACGTTCCAAATCTGGCCGAACCGCTTCGGCATGCCTTTTCCGACCTGACGCCCGACGAGTTCGCAATGCTGGGCACCTTGCTGCGCAAGGCCATCCTGTCCTTCGACAAGGGCGCCAGGCCAGAGCCAGGAAATAACTAAACACCGCCCTTCCGGGCTTTCATTGAAGCGTATCAATAAGAGGAGCAATCTACATGGACGAAAAAACCAGTCTGAAATTTCAACTGATCAGCGCTTGGTGCGGCCCTGCCTTCCTGATTACCTTCGTCGTGTTCTGGGGCGTGATCGGACAGAACCTGCCGAATCCATCACCCGACCTCAGCGCTACCGACCTGGCCGCACGCTACATCGCCAACTTGAACGACATTCGGCTCGGCTTCATCATGTCGCTGATCATCATCGTCTTCTATATGCCCTGGTCGGCCCTACTCGCTGCCCAGATGGCTCGCATCGAAGGAAAGTTCCCGGTGATGGCCTATTTGCAGTTGCTGGGTGGCGGACTGACGGTGATGGTGGTTTCCTTCAGCGCATTTTTCTGGGTCACTGCCGCGTTCCGGCCGGAACGCGATCCGGTATTGATCCAGTTGCTAACCGACCTGGGGTGGCTTTGTATCGATCTGCAATACGCCTGCACCACGCTGCAGATGGTTGCTGCAGCGATGGTGGGCCTCGCCGAGCGGAGCAAAACCCCACTGTTTCCGCGCTGGGCTTGTTTCCTGACAATCTGGTGCGGTTTGAGCTTCCTGCCGGCAAGCCTGACCGGCGTGCTCAAGACTGGCCCGTTTGCTTGGGATGGCATGCTCAGTTACTACATCCCCTATTTCTGCTGGCTGTGCTGGTTCACCGTGGCCAGCCTATACATGATCAAGGATGTCCGCCGCCGCATGCGCGAGAGCGATGCACAGGGCGACACGATGGCAGTGACACACGGAGCAACCGCCTAAAGACGTGTCAAAGGCATATCGAGGAGCAGCCCGCCCCGGCGGGATTTCTGCGAGCACCGAGGAAACCCCATGAGCACCACGCAGGTCATTCCACCCCCCCTTGCTAGGCACCTTCCCGGCGACCGGGATGTCTGGATATTCATCTTTGCTGAACTTCTCATGTTCGGTGCCTTCTTCGTTGCCTATCTCGTTCACCGGCAGACATCGGTGGACTTGTACAACGCCTCGCAACAGACACTAGACCGCGACCTGGGAGTGATAAATACGATCTTCCTGATCACGAGTTCATGGCTGGCAGTATCTGCGGTCGCATCGGCACGCGCCAACCGAAGTCGGGAAATTGTCAGCCGTCTGGCGGGTGCCATCACCTTGGCTCTGGCCTTCATCGTGGTCAAGTACTTTGAGTACACGACCAAGTTTGCGGAAGGCATCAACCTGACAACCAATGACTTCTACATGTTCTATTTCGCCTTGACGATGATCCATCTGGCTCATGTCATGGCCGGAACGGTAATCCTGAGCGTGCTCTTGCTCAATGCCAAGGAAGAAAAATATCACCGTCAGAATCTGTCGGGCCTTGAGGCTGGAACCGCCTACTGGCATCTGGTTGATCTCCTGTGGATATTCCTGTTCCCCTTGTTGTATTTACTGAGATAAAACATGTTCGACTTCATCGGAATCCACGCCAACCGTTCGTGGCTCGTGCTACTTGCCGCCACGCTTGTCACCTTCAGCATTAGCGACAACCACGCCATCGGCACCTATGCCGGTATCGCCACCCTGCTCATTTCCTACCTGAAGGGCCGTCTGGTCGTCCTCGACTTCATGGAGTTGCGCCACGCTCCAGCGCTTTGGCGCGGACTGTTCGAGGCTTGGGTACTGATTATCTCTGCAGTTCTGCTCGTCGCTTATCTGGCGAGCACACACACGTAACCGGAACTGATATCCGATGTCCCTCCTCCCCCCCTTGCCCCGCGATTCCCGCCTGCTCAAGCGCGAATTCTTCAGACACTGGCTGACCGAGCGGGTCCGCTGGTCAGACACCGACCTCGTCGGCCATGTCAACAACCTGTCGTTCTCTACCTATTTTGAAACCGGGCGTACAGAATTCCTGCGCAAGCTGATCTCCCATGACGCCCAATCACGTGTCCTTCTGCTGATGGCACAAATGAATGTCAGTTTTTTCGGCGAGGTGCATTGGCCGGCGCACGTCGACGTCGGAACATGCGTACTTGACCTCGGCAACAGTTCCTGCCGACTCGGACATGGACTCTTCCATGGTGAGCACTGTGTCGCCAGTTGTGACGAATTGCTGGTACTCATCGATGAAAATAGCCGCAAGCCGGGAACGTTACCCGCTCACGTCCGGAATTACCTTGCTGCCCACATGCCGGCAACCAGCAGCCCACCATGAAAAATTTCACGGAAACACTACTGGCTAGCGAAGAGCTTTTCCAAGGCCGGCTACTTGCGCTCCACCGTGATCGGGTGCGCCTGCCCGACGGCCAGGAGTCCGTACGCGAATACGTGGTCCATCGCGATGCAGCAGTGGTCATCCCACTGCTGGACGAGCGGACGGTGCTGATGGTGCGCCAGTACCGCTACGCTGCCGGCAAACACACTCTGGAGTTTCCTGCGGGCAAGATTGACGAAGGCGAAACGCCTGAGCAGGCGGCTCGTCGCGAACTGCTCGAGGAAACCGGCTACCAGTGCGACGTACTCAAGCAACAATTCGCGTTGCGCTTGCCCGTCGCCTACACCTCTGCCAGCGCCACGATCTTCCTGGCTACCGGTCTGCATTTCACCGGCCACCCTGGCGAACCAGGGGAGTTCATTGAACCAATCCCACTGCCCATATCCGACGCCGTGGAGAAGATTGCCACCGGCGAGATCTGCGACATGAAGGACGTCGTCGCTCTCTACGCCCTGACCTTCCGGCGCTAGGGCCAGTCGCCATGCCGGCGACAAGGCCAGGCAAACACGGGTATCACCAACGCCAGAAGTTTCCGTCGCTCTGATTGACGACAAATAACCGGGCTGCCTCGTTGTGCGGAACGACTGACTGGCGGTTGTGGTCGCCACCGCCAGCAGTCAAGGAAATCATCTCGGGTAGCAAGATCAACGTACCCAACAGCACCAGACAGGTTTTGATCATCATCGCAATCTCCTTTGGCGGATGTGATGCCTCGGTTGTCTCTGAACTACGAACGGCATTCTTGAGTGCCGTTATTGTTTTACCTTCGTTGCCGTGCCCTATTCGTTCAGGCTTGCTTCGGACCTTCGGTCAGCAGTTTCGGCGGGCTATCCAGGTGGAAGCCGTTGAACGCCCGGGCTTTCTGGTGCGGCTTCAGCTCGATCCAGCAACTGCGGGCATTCGGCGCCCCGCCATCGACCCGGATGCAGGAACCGGTGATGAAGGACGCTCCCGGCGACAGCAGAAAGACAATCGCCGCCGAGACTTCGGAGACGGTGCCGTAGCGCTGCATCGGGATGGTCGGCGGAAACTTCAGGATCTCGCGCTGAGCTTCCGGTGTGTAGGTGTCGAAACCGCTGCTGGCCACGCCGCCGACAGCGACGGCATTGATCCGGACGCCGGCCGGGGCCCATTCCGATGCGGCGCTTTCGGTCAGATTCAGCATGCCGCCGCGCGAGGCGCCGGAATGCGCATAGTTGGGCCAACCGTTCCAGATGTCGGCGGTGATGTTGACGATGTTGCCGCCATGCGCCTCCATCCAGCGGTTGTAGGTTTCGCGCATGAAGATGAAGCCGCCGGTCAGGTTGTTGCGGACCACCGCTTCGAATCCCTTGGTACTGATGTCCTTCAGGGCCTTGCGGTACTGCCCGCCGGCGTTGTTGACCAGCCCGTCGATCCGGCCATGGACGGCAAGGACCGCATCGATGGTTGCGCAGACCTGCTCCTCCTCGCGGATGTCGCAGACATGGGTGCTGACCTTGCCGCCTTCGGCCTCGATCTCGCTCTTGACGCTAGCCAGCTTGTCCGGATCACGCCCGACGATGGCGACGGTGGCGCCGAGCGCAGACAGTTCGTGGGCAGTACAGCGGCCGATACCGCTGCCACCGCCAGTGATAATGATGACCTGGCCCGCAAACAGGCCGGGTTTGAAAACCGAATTGTAAGGCACTGCCTTCTCCATTGATCTTGGTGGCGCGGCATGAGGCGATCCCGGTCAAGTACCAGCGCCTCAATCACAGACACACAAAACATATCATATGTTGGCGTAAGGTCAATAGAAAAACATAAAGCCTCAGCCGAAGGGACGGACTCCGATCAGGATTTCATGCAGGCTGACGGCAAATATGATCCAAGCCAGGCCACCGATGAATATTGTGAGCAGCGTCTGCAGCAACGTTCCGACCGGGTAGCACGTACCTGCCCTCCTGTCGCGGCGACGAGCAGCACTGAACGATAGGCCAGCCCAGACCAGGAAACTGCCGAAGAGCAGCACATCGGCCAGATTGCCGTTAGCCAGCAGGTGCGACAGCGCCCAGAGCTTGACACCTGCGACCATCGGATGCCCAACGGCCGCTTTCAGACGGTTGCCCGGCACATACGCCGCAACGAGCAGAATGAAGGCTGGAAGGGTCAGCAAGGCAGCCAGATACCCGGCCAACCTGGGAGGCGACCAGAGTTCGACCGGCGCACTGCGGGCCGTGCCATAGCCCCAGACCATCAGCCCGAAGCTGATCAGGGAGAGGATGACGATCAGGCTCTTCCAGGGTAGCGGCCCGAGGCGAACAATCGCAGCCGAGCGCCAGTCATCGGCAATGATGCGGACGGAGTGGGTCGCGAAAAAGATGAAAAGCCCGAGAAGAAGGGTGGTGTTCATGCAGAGAAGACTTCTGAAGGTGACAGTGAAGGACGTCAGAGAACCTAGAAATCAGGGTAGACACAACCTGTCTGCTAGCGTATTAATAAGCATCGCATCATACCGACTTTTCCGGCACGCCAAACCTCCCCGCTCCGGACATATCGCCAACTGACCTGCAAGACAAAACCAGGAGGCCGCGCCTCCTGCCCATTAACGGAGACCCCATGCTGCCGCACCGCCCGATCTACGAACACGAACACAATCTTTTCCGCGATACCGTGCGGCGCTTCGCCGCCGAGGAAATCACCCCTCATTTCGCCTCATGGGAACAGGCCGGCGTCGTCAATCGGGACTATTGGGCCAAGGGTGGCGCCACCGGCCTCCTCTGCCCGCTCGTACCCGAAACCTACGGTGGTATCGGCGCCGACTTTCGCTTCAACGCGGTCGTACTGGAAGAACTCTGGTACGCCGGCTTTGCCGGCCCGGCCGCCGATTTTTCCGTGCATAGCGACGTCTGCTGCGGTTATATGCTGTCCTACGGCAGCGAGGAACAGAAGCGGAAATGGTTGCCGCGCATGGTTTCCGGCGAGACCATCTGCGCCATCGCCATGACCGAACCGGGTACTGGCAGCGACCTGCGCGGCATACGTACCAAGGCTTTGCGTGATGGCGACGAGTACGTCATCAACGGCCAGAAGACCTTCATCTCCAATGGCCAGATGTGCGACCTTGTCATCGTCGTCACCCGCACCGCCCGCGAGGAAGGTTCGCAAAGCTTCAGCCTGATTCTGGTCGAAACCGACCGCCCCGGCTTCCGCCGCGGCCGCAACCTGGACAAGCTCGGCCACCACTCGGCCGATACGTCGGAGATGTTTTTCGACGATGTTCGCGTGCCAGTCGGCAATTTACTCGGCACAGAAGGCAGGGCCATGGCCCAACTGATGAGCGAACTGCCGCAGGAGCGGCTGACCATCGCCATCCAGTCGCTCGCTTCGGCACAGAAAGCCTTCGACATCACCTGCGATTACGTCAAGGAACGCACGGCCTTCGGCAAACCGATCGGCGACATGCAGAACACCCGTTTCAAGCTGGCCGATCTCAAGGCCGACCTGGCCGTCGGCTGGTCCTTCATCGACCAGTGCCTAGCCAAACACGTAGAAGGCAAGCTGGACAGCACTGATGCCTCGATCGCCAAACTGTGGATTACCGAGATGCATGGCCGCCTGGTCGACCAATGCCTGCAGTTCTTCGGTGGCTACGGTTTTATGCGCGAGTACGAAATCTGTCGCCTCTTTGCCGACGCCCGGGTGCTGCGCATCTACGGCGGCACTTCGGAAATCATGCGCGAACTCGTCTCGCGCAGCCTCTGAGGCCGGCTTCTACCGGGCTAATCCTGCTGCTGGAAACGTTGCGGATTGCTGCGCACGATCTCGCCGTCGCGGCGCAGCGCGTGGCAACCGTCGACCGGCGACGGGGTTTTCAGGCTGGCGGCAAAGCGGCCGTCCTTGCCCTTGGCCTGGGGATCGCCCCACAGTGCCTGATAAGCCGTGGTGGCAATCGGCGCCAACAATTCGGTCAGGTGCGAACAACCGGCAACGCCGCGGAACAGCGATTTAACGTGACGCACGAAGCCGCGGCCTATCTGCAGACCGATCAACTGCCGGTAGCTGTCGCCGATGGCGCCGCAGATGCCGTACGGCGCATGCATCGTCCGGGCGCGCACGTCCCGGATCGTCAGGCCACGATCCACTGTCAGGCACAGGAGCATTTCATGGATCGCCGCGCCGGGCGCCAGCGCCCCACGCTCCGACAACTCCAGCGGAAACGGCTTGCTGTCGACCAGATGCCCTTCAATATCGAGCAGGCCGTCCGCACGTTCATAGGCGGTGCAACTGATGTGGCGCGTATGAACCAGGCGCCGGTTGCCAACGGGCAGGCCGGCGTTCATGGCAGAACCGGAAAGCGGCGCCCCGAATCGGCCGAAACACGGCAAGCGAACAGTGCGTTATGGATCATTACAGGATCTCCTGCCAGATGGGGAGCGGCTTAACCGGGCGAGCGCGCCGCGAACACGAGGCGCCGGTACGAAATACACGACATTCAGTATGCTAGCACACCACAAGCAGTCAGTATCCGTTCAGGGCAACAGGTTCAGCACCCGCGCCCTGGCCAATGCCGCCGAACGGCTCGACACCCCCAGCTTGGCGTAAAGCTTCTGCAAATGCCCCTTGATGGTGGTTACCGTGACATTGATGCGGTCGGCCAACTGCTGGTTGGTCAAGCCTGCGGCGAGCAGGCCGAGCAGCTCCATTTGCCGCGCGGTCAGCGTTTCGAGCAATTGCGAGTCCATGTTCAGCGCGACCAGTTTTTCTTGCAACTGCGGATTGCTGATCGGCAGCTCGCGGCAGATACTGGCGAAAAATTTTCGCTCGACCTCCAGGGCAAATCCCCAGGCCGACGGCTTGGTGTCTTCGACCAGGTCGGCAATCGCCCCGGCACGGTCGCGGAACGGGCGGACGATGCCGCGTCGTGCGGCAAGAGTCACGGCCCGGGTCAGATGGCGATTGGCGGCCGCTACGTTGTGCGCCTGACCGGCGATCACCGCTTCGCTCAGCGCTAGTTCGACCAGCCGTGCGGCACGGCCGTCGGCCTTGGCCAGCCGGATTTCCTGGGCAATCAGTTGTTCAGCGCGCTTATGCCGCCCGAGGGCAATGCACAACTCGATTTCGGTGGCCGCAAACAGATCGCGACAACGGGCGACGTCGGCCCATTCGGGCAGGCCTCCCGACCGCTCCGGCTCGTCGGCACGCAGTCCGAGGCGAGCCGCCTCCATCTCCGCCTCGTCGAGCCGGCCCAGCCGGATCAGGCGCTGGACCAGATAGCAGTTGAGCATGAATGACAGGCGCGGCGGATAACAGGCGGCGAAATCACGCAACTCGCGCAGGGAAATCGCATCGCGATCCTGCCCGTTCCACAACTTGATCGCGGCATCGAGGCCGCAGGCTGCCGCATCGACGAAACCGTGAAACTTGGATAGGCGCAATGCAGGCACCAGCAGCCGCTCGGCTTCCTGATCAAACCCCATGTCGACGGCGGCAGCGGCGGCGATCAAGGCGATTGTCCCGCCAATACCGGCATTCTCACCCAAGGCCTGGCGGGCCGCGGCCTGAGCCGTCATCAGTTCTTGATAGACGCTGGCCGAGTCGCCCTCAAGCAGCGTGATCAGTCCGTTGAGTGCGGCAATCCAGCCATCGGTATAGGCCCCCTTGATTTGGAAGGCCGCTCCCTGAGCCCCCTGCAGGGCAAGCCGGGCATCGCGCAACTGGTAAGCACTGATATGGTAAATGCCTTTGGTACAGTCTGCCGCCGTGGCATTGAACGGGTCATCCGAGCCGCCGCAGGCCAGCCAGTGGCTGGCATTGCGAAAGGCTTCTTCAAGATGATCGGTGAAGATGCCAACGCAGGCACTGATGATATCCACCCGGCGCTGAAAGTCCTCGATCCGCGCCGGATCTTCCGTGTCTCGACCCAAGCGGACCCATTCCGCCAGCCGCTCGTTCTGCTGCCGGCCCTGCTCGTAACGGCGGTTGAGCACCAGCGCCCAGGTGTACCAGTACTCCGCCTCCCAATCGAGTTGCAGTCCGCGGGTATGCAGCGCCTCGACCCAGTCGATGTACTGCATCAGGTCGCCGCGGTCGCCGACGAAGGTCTGCGCGGTATGTTCGAGAATCTTCGCCGCCGTCGTGATGTCGCCGGCAGCGATGGCGTAATCGATGGCATCGCGCCAATAGCCACCCTGTTCACACCACGCCGCTGCCCGTTGCAGAACCGCTTGCTGGCGATATGGATCGAGCGAAAACCGGGACTCGCCGAGCAGAAACTCGCGAAATAGACCATGCAGCCGATACCAGGTCCGATTGCGATCGAGCGGAATGATGAACACGTTGCGGCGCAGCAGCAGGCCCAAATACTGCTCCGCCTCGGCGTTGCCGGTCGCATGACGGCAAAGCTCGCTGCTGAAGGTACGCAGATGGGCGATGCTCAGCAGGAATTGCCGGATCTCATAGGGAAAGCCGGACAGCACCTGCTGATTGAGCAACGCCGCGATATCCTCGTCTGATCCGGAGAAGCGCTCCAGTGCCTCGAGCGGCCGGTCAGTCGCCGAGAGGATGATCTGGGCCATGCGCACCGCCGCCGGCCAGCCCTCGGTCTGCCGCTGCACTGTCTCGACGCCGGCCGAACCGATAGCGGCAGACAGGTCGGCGCCGAGCATTTCGCCGACTTCGCCGGCATCGAGGCTCAGTTCGCGGTAGCCGACCTGGCGGACCAGCCCGGCCAGCTTGGCGCGCGCCAGGCTGAACGGCAACTCCGCCATGCTGGAAAAAACGAAGCGAACCGTCGGCGGCGTCTTGAAGACCAGAGCTTCCAGGAATTCACCAACAGCCGTATCAGCACAGTAATTCAGGTTGTCGATGAAGACTGTGAAGGGCGCGCCGAAATCCACTGCCGCCTTGATCAGGGCCTCGATCCGGCCATAGACGGGCAGGTCGCCGCGCAACAGGGCCTGCGTCGGATGCAGGCCGATGCTCGGCCCGTAGGCCATTTCCTCAAGCAGGCCGAGAAGGCGTTCGAGACTGGTGTCGCGTTCGTCCAGGGCGGCCCAGAAACACTGCTCGCCGCAGTCCTGCAGTTGAGCGCACAGGCTGGCCATAAGCACCGTCTTGCCATAGCCGACCGGCGCGACAACGCTGACCAGTTTGTGGCGGATGCCGTCCCGGCCGAGCAGGTCATCCAGCACCGGCGTCCGCACTGGCTGGAACATGAATTCCGGCGGATCGGTGTTCCGGACGCTGCGCTCCTGAATCTTGGCGGCCGGCATGGCCATCATTGCGTAGTTCACCAGCCGCCCCCGTGCCTGTCGTAACAACTCGAAACGTTCAACAACGCTGCTCCTTCAAATGGTTCACTGCTTTCAAGCGATACAAATGCGAGCCTGCGGAGGACAAACGAACAAGCCATCGGCACTAGCTGCAGCGGCATGTCCGGTTGCCGCAAAACAGTACTTTAGTACTACTTAAGGGCAAATGCAGCTACCTATACTCAATTCCCAGAGAGTTGACGGCATCCGCCTGTCGCTTTTGCCAGCCACACCCGAAGGCCGGACTGGCGCATAGACCATTATTAAGAGGAGACGTTTCATGAGTGATCTCAAAATCCCCACCGAGTTGGTTGCCCCCATCTTCAATCCCGCCAGCTACGCCGATCGCCAGCGGATGGAGGATATGCTCGCCAACCTGCGCCACAACTACCCCCTATCGCAGGCGGAAGTCCCCGGTTACGACCCGCACTGGATCATCACCAAGTACAAGGATGTCCGCGAAATCACCCGCCAGGACAACATCTTCCACAGCGGCGACCGCTCCAAGACGCCGGCCTCGCTGATCGCCGAGCAGATGATGCGCGACTATAGCGGCGGCAAACCGCACATCTTCCGCACCTTGGTACACATGGACCCGCCGGACCATACGGCGCACCGCGACCTGGTTAAGGATGCCTTCATGCCGCAGAACATCGCAGCACTCGAGACAACGATCCGCGAGATGGCCCGCCGCTATGTCGACCAGATGGCCGGCATGGACTCGACCTGTGATTTCGCCGGCGACATTGCCATGAACTACCCCCTCGAAGTGGTATGCACGCTGATTGGCCTGCCCAAGGAAGACCACGCGATCATGCTCCGCCTAACCCAGTGGTTCCTCAGCTACGCCGACCCCGACCTGTGCCGCCCCGGTTCGGTGCTGACCGACCCCGAGGAGCAGATCAAGACCTGGCAGATCGTCTATGACGAGTTCAAGAGCTACTACAGCTCGGTGATCAAGGATCGCCAGGCCTGCCCGCGCCACGATCTGGCCAGCACCATCTCCAACGGCAAGATCAACGGCTGCCCGATGGACGAACGCTCAATGATTTCCTATTTCGTCATCGCCTCTACCGCCGGCCACGACACGACGGCCGCCACCATCGCCAACTCAATGTGGACGCTGGCCACCAAGCCTGAACTCCTCGCCCGCCTCAAGGCCGAACCGGCGCTGATTCCCAATTTCGTTGAGGAAGCCATCCGGTGGACGACGCCGGCCATGTGCTTCATTCGCTCCGCCGCCGAGGATTACGAACTGTCCGGCCGTCAGATCAAGAAGGGTGACCTGCTCTACATCTCCTATCTCTCCGCCAACCGTGATGAGGAAATGTTCGAGGACCCCTATGAGTTCCGGCTCGACCGCACACCGAACCGCCACATCGGCTTCGGCTATGGCGCGCACATCTGCGTCGGGCAGCATCTTGCCCGCCTCGAAATGCGCCTGCTCTGGGAGGAACTGATTCCCCGCCTCGAATCGGTCGAGATGGCCGGTGAAGGCAAATGGCAGGAGTCTGAATTCGTCTGCGGGCCGAAGTACGTACCTATCCGCTTCAAGATGAAGTGAAGAGGAATTTCATATGAGCACAACCCCCTACCGCAAATGGCAATGCCTGGCCTGTGGCGACATCTACGACGAGGCTCTGGGCAGTCCACCAGACGGCATCCCGGCCGGCACCCGTTTCGAGGCGCTGCCGGATGACTGGATGTGTCCCAACTGCGGCGCCCTGAAGGCCTCCTTCGTGCCGATGGATGACTGACCGCCAGGCAATGACGGCGCGAGGCCAGCCTGCGCCGTCATTGCCAATCTACCCCCGGAGAACAACACCCCATGAATCAACAGAACCGCGAACACGTGGTCGTCATCGGCGCCGGTCACGGCGGCGGCCTGACCGTCGCCTTCCTGCGCCAATACGGCTTTGCCGGCGACATCACCCTGATTGGCGATGAAACCGTCCTGCCCTACCAGCGACCGCCGCTATCGAAGGCCTGGCTGAAGGGCGAGGTCACCCAGGAAAGCCTGGCCCTGCGCCCCCCTGCCTTCTACCTTGAACAGAAAATCGACCTGCATCTCGGCGTCCGCGCCGCACGCATCGATGTTGATGCCGGTCACGTCGTCCTCGCCAGCGGCCAGGAGATCCCATACGACCATCTGGTTTTGGCCACCGGTGCGCACGCCCGCACCCTGCCCATTCCCGGCGTGCATTTCACCAACGTGATGACGCTGCGCACCCTGGTCGATGCAGAACACATCCGCGGCGCCCTCGGACCGGGCAAGAAACTGGTCATCATCGGCGGCGGCTACGTCGGCCTCGAATGCGCTGCCACGGCACGCGCCCTGGGCGCAGAAGTCACCGTACTCGAACGCGCACCGCGACTGCTCGAACGCGTCGCCAGCGCCCCGGTTTCCGCCTTCCTGCAGCGCTTCCACGAAAACCAGGGCGTGGCCTTCCGGCTCAACGCCGGCATCGAAGCCATTCTCGGCAACACCCAGGCCGAGTCGGTGCTGCTCAGCGATGGCACCGAGTTGTCATGCGATGCCGTGCTGGTCGGCGTCGGCGCCATGCCGACTGCCTCGATGGCCCAGGCGATCGGCCTGCGCTGCGACGACGGCATTCTGGTCGATGCCGATTGCCGCAGTTCCGATCCGCACATCTTCGCCATCGGCGACGTCGCCAAGCGGCCTCATCCGCTGTACGACCGCGTGCTGCGACTCGAAAGCGTGCCGAGTTGCATGGAACAGGCCAAGCGGGTAGCCGCCTGCATTACCGGACGCGAACCGGCCGCGGCCGAAGTGCCGTGGTTCTGGTCGGACCAGTACGATCTCAAGCTGCAGATCGCCGGTCTGCCATTCGCGGTCGACGAAACCGTCGTTCGCGGCAACCCGGATGAAGCCAAGTTCGCCGTTTTTCACCTGAGCACCGGAAAGGTGGTCACCGTCGAGGCGATCAACGCCCCGCCCGAGTTCTTTGCCGGCAAAAAGCTGATCGCCTCCGGAAAGCCGGTCCCACGCGAAAAGCTCGCCGATACGACCATTCCCCTCAACGAGTTGGCGGCATAGGCCAGCCTTTCACCCCACACCGAGGCTCTCATGATCAAGGTCACCTTCATCGAACATGGCGGCACGCCCCACACCATCGACATTCCGGAAGGGATGTCTCTGATGCAGGCGGCGGTCAATCACAACATTCCGGGCATCGATGCCGACTGCGGCGGCTCCATGACCTGCGGCNNCCTGCCGCGTCTGCATTCCGCTGGACGCCCAAGGAATTGCCGGGGAACAGTCTTCACTGGAACAACAGATGCTGGAATTTTCTGGGCTGGGAGGGGGGGGCATCCGGTTGAGCTGTCAACTCATTGCCAAAGCGGAATTCAACGGTATGCAACTGCAAATTCCGGAGGCGCAGCCTTAACGCCCAGGATGATTCCGAGCAGCATGCCGACATCGAATCTGGAACAGCGTATTGCTCCTTGAACATTCAACGACCGCATAGTCTCGCCACTTGAATCGTCCGCATCAATAATATATTCTTTGTTAATAATTAACGAATCGATTAAACAATGTATAAGCACATTCTTGTCCCCACCGATGGGTCCAGTCGCTCTGAACGTGCCACCAAAGCCGGCGTAGATCTAGCCAAGGCTTTGGGCGCACGGATTACGGGTCTCTATGTGACCGATCCGACCTATGTACGCGAACTCGACGAAGGGCTCAACGAGCACTCTGACAAGATTCTGGATGCGTTTGCTCAAGAGGCAAAATCAGCCGGAATTCCCTACGAATGCACAGCTATCCGGGGCGAATCACCGCAAGCCGCAATCATTGACTACGCGGAAAAGAAAGGCTGCGACGTCATCGTCATGGGAACCCATGGTCGCTCGCGGGTAGGCAAATTGCTGCTGGGCAGCACTGCAGCCTCGTTGCTTGCCGACTGCGATATTCCGGTACTTATCTATCGTTGATTGACTTCCGATTGATTGGGGCGATGAACATCGCTCCGATCAATCAGCCGCAACCAACGCCTCTTCAGCGCGCCGCATAGCGATGTGCCCGGCAATCATCGCCGGAATTTGCTTCTCCAATCCCGTGCCTTTCCGGCAACCCAGCATCAGATCGAGCAAACCATGCGTGAAGGCCCAAGTGTCGCGGGCGGCCACCAGCGGGTCAATCCCTGGGCGCAACTTGCCCATTTCGTAAGCCTTCAGGTACAG
The DNA here is from genome assembly GCA_002345845.1 of Betaproteobacteria bacterium UBA2293. The sequence goes on from DDWF01000247.1 coordinate 21,877, forward strand.
GCGCTCCATTTTCTCCAGGAAAACCTGGACCGGCTGACCGAGTTCAATCTGAACCGCCGCAAATTCGTCAACGTACTCGCAACGTGAAAGCATGATTTCGAAGACCGCGCGGACGCCCTCGCAGTCTTCGATGACCCGGAAAAATTCATTGACCGCGCTTTCTATGGCATCCAGCGGATTTTCGTGGCCCCCGCCAAAAAAAATAGCGTCGGTACGTTCGACCATCGGCGCAAAGACTCCCTCGCGCATGGCGTAAAATAGTTCGGCTTTATCCTTGAAGTGCCAGTATATAGCCCCCCGGCTGACCCCCGCCGCCTCGGCAATCCTTTCCAGCGATGAGCGGCTGACGCCGCGCGCGAAAAACACCGTACGCGCCGCTTGAATGATCGAGCGACGTGTGACCTCGGCCTCCTCCTTGGTTTTTCTCGCCATACATCTCCTTAAAACGGCATGCGCCCCAACTGTATCTGACCAGAAAGAGACTCCTGGCGCGCAACCGAATATTGGCCGCCAGTGCTATAGCCCGATGGCTGGACTTTTGGTGTCCCCGTCGATCGCATCGATCACGAGTTGGCGCAACTTGTCGTCGCCAACCGAAGCCAACACCTCTTCACAATATTTCCAGTTTGCGAGCCTGATCGTCGCCCCCGCCCGAATCGCCGCCGCAAAGCGGATTACCGCGAGGCGTTTGTGGCGCCGTTGTATGCTGTGTTCCAAGAGTACGATTGCCGAGCTACGCGCTTGATATATATCGTCCTCGGTAGCCTCGGAGACAACCGATTTTCGGATGGTGCGCTTCAGTTGGCGAATTTCGAAAGGCGTCATGGTCGGCGCACTACATCAACGTACAGATACACCGGTGGCTGCAACCTCGGCAATCTTTTCCAGCGAAGCACGACTGACGCCACACTCGAAGACAACTGCATGCGCCGCATGCGATAAGCGAACGGCGCGTGCTCTCTGCATCTTCCTGGGATTTTCTGGTCATACGCCTCCTTTAAATGGTTGCCAGCCTGGATAGGCAGCAAGAAACTACCAGCAACCATCACACATGGTATGTTACCACACCATATATCAAGAAGTACGCAAGCCACGCTCCCTTGCCATGGTCATGGCGGTGTCTTCAATCATGTCCTCCTGACCGCCGACCATGCCGCGCCGGCCCA
>DDWF01000124.1 GCA_002345845.1 Betaproteobacteria bacterium UBA2293
GCCATTCGCCGCCGCGGCCATCGAAGAGAATCAATGCTGCGCCCTCTTTCAGGCGCAGTACCCGAATCGCATGGTGTGCCGCCGCCTCGGGTAGGTCGACCTGCGCGCCCGGGGCAAGGGGAAAGGGACAATGGAAGCGCGGTATCATGAACTGATTATTTCACAATGCTCCCGAGTTAGAGGCGCCCGCACATGAAAATCCCCACGCCCTCCCGGCTGAGCCTGCTCAAGAAACTGGCGCTCATCCTGGTTGGCCTGAGCCTTGCCAGTTTGTTGTTCCTGTGGCTCGCCCTGCCACGCATCGTCCAGTCGCAGGCGGAAAAATTCGTCGCCGAAAAGACCGGCCACCGCCTGACGCTCGACCGGCCAGAATTCAATCCCTTCCGGCTCGCCCTGCGTCTCGGCAAGCTGCAATTGACCGAGCCCGACGGTCAGCCGCTGTTGAGCTTCGATGCGCTGCTGGTCGATATTTCGGCGGCCAGCATCACACGGCGCGCGTTGGTATTCGACGCGATCAGGCTGGACGGACCGGAAGCGACCGTCGTGGAACTGCCCGGTGGAGCACTCAACTGGACGTCCTTCCTCGCCGCGCTGAAAAGCAGGGAAGAAAAGCCGGAGGAGAAGGAGGGCCTGCCACGTCTCGACATCCGCAGTTTCGAGTTGATCAATGGCAAGCTCGACTTCGCCGATCGGCGTAGCGACAGCGGCTTCGTCACGCGTGTCGCGCCGCTCGACCTGGAGCTGACCGATCTGTCCACGCTGCCCGACGACGAAGGCAAATTCAAGGTGGCGGCGCGTACCTCGCTGGGCGCGCAGCTCGACCTGGCGGGCGAAATCCGGCTCAACCCGATCGCGGTCGTTGGCACCTTCAGCCTGACGGACCTGCAACTGGCGCAGTTTGCGCCCTATCTCGGAAGGGTCCTCCCGATGCCGCCCGAAGGCGTGGCGCGGCTGGCGGCCAGCTATCGGGTCGGCAACGGCGGCGACAGTCTCGACGCCACGGTCGAGCAGATCGAGGCAAGGCTCACCGGCCTGCGCGTGACGCTGAAGGATGCCGCCGGCCCCGTCGCCGCTATCGACAACATCGAAGTGAAGGATGGTCGATTCCAGTTGGCCAGCCAGGAGCTCGCCATAGGCTCGATCATCGTCAATGGCGGGNNGAAGCTGTCCCTGCCACAGATTGAGAATCCGCCGCAATTCGCCACCCTGACTGTCGAGGATATCCGCGTCGCGCTGACCGAGCGTAATGCCACGGTGGGCAACCTCAGGTTGGCGGATGGCCGCATATATGCTGTGCGTACTGCCGCCGGTACCATCGATCTGCTGGAAGCCCTCAGGGCGCTTTCGTCCGGCAAGCCTGAGCAGATTGCCGACGCGAAATCCGGGGACACGCCACCTGCGCCGCCCTGGCGCTTCAAGTTCGACAAGGTTGCCGTCGCCAATCTCGGCGTGGTCCTGCAAGAAGCCAGCATGAAGCCGGCGCTCGAGCTTGCGCTCGACAACATGGTGTTGCAGGTCGATGGTGTCAGCAACGACATGACGCTTCCACTGTCGTTGCGACTCGCCTTCGATGCCCGTAGCGGAGGGCATTTCGAAGGCGCAGGCAAGGTTGTACCGGCCGTACCGTCAGCCGACGTCAATTTCAAGCTGACCGATCTCTCCCTGAAGCCGGCCCAGCCTTTCCTGACGGCGAAGACGACGCTGACGCTGACGGACGGCAAGTTGTCCGCGCAGGGCCGGGCGATCTACAACGACAAGGGGCCCAACGTGAAGGGCGAGTTCGCCGTGCGCGACCTGCGCCTGATGGAACCCGGGTCCGACCAGCCGCTGCTGGCCTGGAAGACCTTCGGCACCCGCGACCTGACGCTGACGCAAAAGGAGCTCAACCTCGGCGAGTTGCGCCTCAACGGTCTCGATACCCAACTGGTCATTTACAAGGACAAGAGCATCAACTTCAAGAAGGTGATGAAGCCGTCNNCGGGCGCCGTACCCGCTGCGGGGCATTTCATCCCGCCCGTTCCTTCCTTCATCGTCAATATCGATCGCCTGCGCTTCAACAAGGGCGATATGGACTTCGCCGACCATTCGCTCATCATCCCCTTTGGCACGCGCATCCACAACCTGCGCGGCAGCATCGCCGGTCTGTCGAACCGTCCCGGCGCAGTGGGACAGGTCGAGCTGGACGGCGCGGTGGACGAATTCGGCCTGGCGCGTGCCGTCGGCCAGGTCGACCTGAGCAATCCGAATGATTCGCTCGACATGCGCGTGCAGTTCCGCAATGTCGAGATGACGCGGCTGACGCCCTACATGGCCACCTTCGCCGGGCGCAAGATCGATTCCGGCAAGCTCTCGCTCGATCTGCATTACCAGATCAGGCAGCGCCAACTGCAGGGGGAGAACCAGATCATCATGGACCAGCTGACGCTCGGCGAGCGCGTCGACAGCCCGACCGCGCAGGATCTGCCGCTCGACCTGGCGATCGCCATCTTGCAGGACTCCGCCGGCCGCATCGACCTCGGCCTGCCGGTGGCCGGCAGCCTCGACGACCCGAGCTTCAGCTACGGCGCGATCATCTGGAAGGCGATCACCAATGTCCTGACCAAGATCGCCACCGCGCCCTTCCGCGCATTGGGTGGGCTGTTCGGCGGAAGTGGCGAGAAAGCCGAGAACATTGTGTTCGACGCTGGCGCGCCGCAACTGACGCCGCCCGAGCGCGAGAAGGTTGTGCGGCTGGCCGAGGCGCTGGGCAAGCGCCCTGGGCTGCTTCTCGCGGTGGGGGGCATTCATACCGGCGCCGATCGCGTCGCGCTGCAGGAAGTTCAGTTGCGCCGCACAGTACTTACCCAGTCCGGCCAGCGCGTATCGGAAAAGGGCGACCCCGGCCCCCTGTCGACGCAGCAGCCGAAGATCCGGGAAGCACTCGAAGCGCTGTACAAGGAACGTTTCGGCGCCAGCGATCTGGCCGCGCTGAAGGAAGGTTTCCGCGGCGCCAATCCCGGTCAGCTCGAAGAGAGCATGACCGGCAAGGTGCTGTCGCGCATGACCGGCCTGCTGCGGGAAAAGAAGACCCTGAGCGAGAGCGAGGCCGTGCAGCTCAAGGGTGCCGACTTCTACGGCGTGTTGTTCGAGCGCCTGCGCGCGAAGGAGGTCGTTGCCGACACCCGGTTACAAGCGTTGGCGCAGTCGCGTGGCGAACGAGTGGTCGAGATCCTCAAGTCGGCCGGTGCGGCGACGGAACGGGTACAGTTGCTACCGCCGGAGAAGGGCGACAGCTCAAATGGAGAAATCCCGCTGCGCATGTCGCTGGAACCGGCAAAGACAAGCAAATAACCCACGGAGAACGATATGGTCAGCACCCCTACCCCCGTCTGCAATTTCGGCTGGAAAGCCGGCGATTTCGATTTGCCCGGCGTCGACGGCCGGCGGCACAGTCTTGCCAGCGCGCGCGGCCCCAATGGCCTGCTCGTCATGTTCATCTGCAACCACTGCCCCTACGTCAAGGCGGTTCTCGACCGCATCGTGCGCGACACGCGCGAACTCAAGGCGCTCGGCATCGGCAGTATCGCCATCATGAGCAACGACCCGAGCGACTATCCTGAAGACTCATGGGACAACATGGTGAAGCTGGCGCGCGAACTCGACTTTCCGTTTCCCTATGTGCATGACGCGACGCAGGTAATTGCCCGGGCCTATGATGCCGTGTGCACGCCTGATTTCTTCGGTTTCAACGGCAAGCTCGAATTGCAGTATCGCGGTCGGCTCGACGCATCGCGCAAAGAAGCCGCGGCAGCCGACGTGCGGCGTGATCTTTTCGAAGCGATGCGGGAAGTCGCGCTGACCGGCCAGGGGCCACGCGAACAGATTCCCGGCATTGGTTGTTCGATCAAATGGAAGAATTAAACGCCCGCCCCCTTCGCCCCCC
>DDWF01000065.1:0-1556 GCA_002345845.1 Betaproteobacteria bacterium UBA2293
ACCCCGGCTTCTACTATCGCACCGACAAGAACTTCGTCGATGAGAAGAACTGGAAGTGCTTTGTTAACTCGATTTACGACAAGAAGTCCAAGAAGTGGACCTGCTTCAAGCGCGCCCACATCGATCTGATCGATAAGTCGAAGCTGTTCAAGGCTGCCGCGCCGCACTAAGTAGCCGCACCTGTGTAGGATGCAGGCCGGAAGCCGCAAGGCTCCCGGCCTGTTCTATTTGTAATTGCTCAAACCCCAGTCCCGAAGAGGTTTTTATGTCCAAGCCAGAAATTCCCTTTCCGCAAAGTCCGGTCGTCCCCAAGATGCTGGAACCCGAGCACGTCATCGAGTTTTCCTGTCACAAGGGTATTAGCTGCTGGAACGCCTGCTGCGCCAATATCGACATTTCCTTGACGCCCTACGACATCGTGCGGCTCAAGCAACACCTCGGGATGACTTCGACGAAATTTCTGCAGGACTATACGGTTCCCTACGAATTCGAGAAAGACGGCATCGCCGGCGTTAAACTGCGGCCGATCGACAACGGCACCGCCTGTCGCTTCATGCAGCCCGAGGGTTGCGGCGTGTATGCCGACCGCCCGACCGCCTGTCGCTATTACCCTGTCGCGCTGCTGTCGATGCGCATGCAGGACGAATACGTCGACCGTAATTCATATGCCTTGGTGAAGGAAGACCACTGCAAGGGGCACGAAGTCAAGCGCCCGATCACCATTGCCGATTATCGTCAGGAACAGGGGCTTACTGAATACGACGAGTTCGCGCGCGGCTGGCGCCAGTTGGTGTTGAAGAAAAAGTCCTCCGGTCCGGCGATTGGCGCACCTTCGCTGAAGAGCCGCCAGCTGTTTTTCATGTCCTGCTACGATATCGATACCTTCCGTGTTTTTGTCGAGAGCGAGGCCTTCGGCAAACTGTTTACCCTTTCCGCTGAAGAGAAGTCGCGCATCCTCGCCGATGATGTCGAGTTGCTGCAATTCTCTTTCCGTTTTCTCAAGCAGGTTTTGTTTGGCGAGCAGTCCATTCCGCTCGATGAAGCGCAATCAGCCGAACGCTTGAAGAAGACCATGGCAAAACGCACGATCGAAGAGAAAATTGCCGCCGAACGCATCGCCCGGGGCGAGGTTGGCGATTACGACGATGCTGAAGCCGACGGCAGCGGCAGCGGGAGTTGCGGCAAGGATTAAAGTTCAGGTTTGTCACCCAGATGAAGCCACTCGAACAGATCACACCGCAACTCGCCAGCCTCGGCGAGGAGCCTTACTACCAGCCGGTCGGCGATGAGGTGGCGCTGTTCGACGCAGCTGCCACCAAGCGCTTGCCGGTGCTGCTGAAAGGCCCGACTGGCTGCGGCAAGACACGCTTTGTCGAATACATGGCGTGGAAGTTGCAGCGCCCCTTGGTCACGGTCGCCTGCCATGACGATCTGACCACCGCCGACCTGGTCGGCCGCTATCTGATCGTCGGCGACGACACGGTCTGGCTGGACGGCCCCTTGACGGCTGCCGTGCGCGCCGGCGCCATCTGCTATCTCGATGAAATCGTCGAGGC
>DDWF01000065.1:1672-2581 GCA_002345845.1 Betaproteobacteria bacterium UBA2293
AGGAAATCAAGCCGAGCACGCGCCAGCGTTTTGTCGCACTTGAATTCGATTACCCGGGTGCCGAAGTCGAGGCGCGCATCGTCGCCACCGAGGGTGGCATTCAGCCTGAACTGGCCAGAAAACTGGTCAAGCTTGGCGAGTTGACGCGCAATCTCAAAGGTTCAGGCCTCGATGAAGGCGCCAGTACGCGCTTGCTGATCCATGCCGCCCAGTTGATCGATGCCGGCATGACGCCGGCTGCTGCCAGCACCGCGGCGGTGGCGCGGGCGCTGACTGATGACCCGGAAATGACGCAGACCCTCGACGACTTGGTGCGGGCGGTGTTCTAGCCCCGCGCCGGGCCGAGCCAAGACGTGGCAAGTAAAACACGCTCAGCCGCCCGCAGCGGCGTACTTCAGTTACCTTCTTGTCGGGGAAGGAGGCCGAGGGGATGGCGGAGCTAGTGGCGGAGCGTCGTCTCTTCGAGCACGAGATCGAAGAACGCCTGGATGCGCTGCTGTTTGCTTCATCCTCGCATCGCAAGCTAGGGACGCTGGCGGAGGACCTTGAAGTACTCCCGCGTCTCCAGCAGGATATTGTTCTGCACTGGGCTGCCGTCGCGGCCCAGACCTATGCCGAAATCGGCCACATGGTTGCGACGCTGGCGCCGCAGGCGCTGGCGCAAATGGATACGGCGGGCTTCGAGGCGTGGGTGATTACCGCGCTTGACGCCTATGACCGTGAAGGTTTGCGTCAGGCCATGGAATCCCTGCGGGACATCGACGGTTTCATGGCAGTTCGCGAAGGCCGCCGTTCCGTCCGCCTGAGCGAGGTCGAACAACGGCTTGCGCGCTTTGTGCAGGGGCTCTCCGGAAGGACGCTCGCCCTGAAAGCAGGTGCTTACGCCTGGACCGATACCGAGACGATTTA
>DDWF01000065.1:2623-3509 GCA_002345845.1 Betaproteobacteria bacterium UBA2293
CGCAGACGCGCTATGGCACTTTCAACGTCGACCTGGAGGCTGAGCTAGCCCGGTGGGCGGACCGCGAGGTGGCGCTGGCTTGGTTGGCGGTGCTGGAAGCTGTGCGCCTTGAAGCCTGCATCCTGCGTGACCTGCCCGGCCTCGGGGCATTGTTGGCCACCTTGCGTTCCACCTGGCCGGAAGAACTTGAGCCCGCGCTGCCAGACCTGCAATCTCCGCAGGCCGATGTCGGCGTGACGCTGGCCTGGCTGGCGCGTTTCATGGCGCAGGACGCCGTCCCGCCAGCGCCGACTTTTGTGCCGCGTCTCAATCCGGCTGCTGCCGCGCTGGCGCGCACCGAGCGCATCGCCCGCGAGACCGAAGTGCTGCGCCGCGCGCTCGGTGCGCTCAAGGGTACGGCGGGCAGAAAACCGGCGGCACCCTCAGAATTTGCGGCACAACTCAAAACGGAAACCGGCGAGCTTGAGATTCAACTCGACGGCGAGGCGGTGACCTTGCCGCCCGATGCCAAGGCCGCGGCGCAATCGCTGCTGCAGGATCTGGGCGAGTTGCCGCCCGAGGCGCTGACGCCGGCTGGCGACGGGCTATGGCATCCGTCGGGCCGGGATCTTGGCTTGCCCGAGCAGGTCAGCAACCGCGCCGCGGACTATCGTTATGACGAGTGGGACTACCATCGCAACGCCTACCGGCGCAAATGGTGTCATGTCTTTGTCAATGAAGTGACACCCGGCGATGGGCAGTTTGTGCGCGACGTGAAATTGCGCTTTGCGCCACACATACAGCAGATCAAGCGCCGTTTCGAGGCAGTGCGCGGCGAGGAGCGCATCCTCGGGCGCCAGCCGGATGGCGACGAGATCGATGTCGATGCGCTGGTCGAGGCGGTGAA
>DDWF01000063.1 GCA_002345845.1 Betaproteobacteria bacterium UBA2293
TGCAAAAGATGGGTGGCGGTGTGGTGCCGGGCGGTGCTTAGTCTGGCTGCTTGATCAACCGAGGCGGTGACCTCGTCCCTGAGTTTTATGGAACCGGAGATGATCTCGGCATGGTGCACCGTGGACCCGTTGAAGGCTTTGACCGAGTTCAGCACCTTGATCCGGCAGCTGGCATTCTCCAGAAATCCTATATCCCCGGACTGGCCGCCGCCCTCGCCGTAGAACGGGGTGTTCTCCAGCGTGATGTCCACGGTCTGGCCCTTCTCGACCTTATCGATGGGCAGTTCCTTGATGTATATTCCGCTGACTCTGGTCTTCTGCACCAGGCTGTTATAGCCCACGAAAACGCAATTTGGATAGTCCACTTCTTTGGCCGCGGTAAAAGTAACCTCGCCCCGGGCCGCCCGGGCCCGATCCCGCTGTCCGGTCATGGCCTGCTGGAAGCCGTCGGAATCAACCGTCAAACCCTGCTCTTCGGCCATCACCTGGGTCAGATCCAGCGGAAAGCCAAAAGTGTCGTATAGTTTGAAGGCATCGGGGCCGGAGATAACCTTGTCCTTGGATGATTTCAGTTTTGATGCGATCTGTTCGAACAGCGAAAGCCCCAGGTCCAGGGTCTCGCCGAACCGCTCCTCCTCGGTCTTGATCACCATGGCGATGTGCTCGTGCCGCTGTTTGATGTCGGGATAGGCTTCGCCCATGATGTCGATGACGGTTGAGGCCAGCCGGTGAAGGAACGGCTGCTTTAGCCCCAGCAGGCGCCCGTGCCGGGCGGCCCGCCGCAGGATGCGCCGGGCCACATAGCCCCGTCCCTCGTTTGACGGCAGCACCCCGTCCCCGATGGTGAACACCAGCGCCCGGATGTGGTCGGCGACCACCCGGAAGGACATGCCCACGGGGCCGCTGGAATACTTTTTGCCGGATAGTTCCCCGGTCTGCTTGATGATGGGAGTAAAAAGATCCGTGGCGTAGTTGGAGTCCTTGTTCTGCAGCACCCGGACCAGACGCTCAAAGCCCATTCCGGTGTCCACGTGCCTGCTGGGCAGGTCCTTCAGCGTGCCGTCCGGGCCGCGTTCGTACTGGATGAACACCAGGTTCCAGATCTCCACGAACCGCCCGCAGCCGTCGGCGTTGACCCCGCAGACATGCCCGTCCCTGCCGGACTTGGGACAGGTGCCTTCCCCCATGTCCATGTGTATCTCGGAGCAGGGTCCGCAGGGGCCGGTCTCGCCCATCTCCCAAAAATTGTCCTTCTCGCCGTGGCGGCTGATGTGCGAATGGTCGATGCCGGTCTGGGTCTTCCAAAAGCCGAAGGACTCCTCGTCGGTCACGTAGACCGTGGCGTACAGCCTGTCTTTTGGCAGTTTCCAGACCCCGGTCAGCAGTTCCCAGGCCCAGCCGATGGCTTCCTTCTTGTAATAGTCGCCAAAGGACCAGTTGCCCAGCATCTCAAAGAAGGTGTGGTGGGTGTGGTCCTTGCCCACCTCCTCCAGGTCGTTATGCTTGCCCGAGACCCGCAAAACCTTCTGGCTGTCGGCCGCCCGTTTGTAATCGCGGGTCTCGGCTCCCAGAAAGATCTTCTTGAACTGGTTCATCCCGGCGTTGGTGAACAGCAGGGTTGGATCCTCATGCGGCACCAGCGAACTGGAGGCGACAATCTGATGCCCCTTGGCGGCAAAGAAGTCGAGGAACTGCTGGCGGATTTCGGAGCTTTTCATGAGCTGGCGGCCTCTAAGGCGGGGGAATACGAAACCCGCGATTTTAAAAGAAAAACCCGCCGGACGGCGGGTTTTGCTGGCCGGGCGGGCGGCGCTCAGCGGCGTGCCGGGCGATCGATACGACCATTGTGATTGTAGTCGTGCTGGCGGTCATGCTTCTGCACGGCAATACGGCGACTCTGCACGTCCTGGGCCTGGTGCAGGCGCAACCGCTCCTGGCGGGTGACGACGCCGTCAGCGTTGGCCCGTGTTTCGATGTTGTCGACACGCTGCTGGCCGAGCTCCAGGCGATTGGCCTCGCGGGCAGTCAGGCTGCCGGAGGCGACGCCCTGGTCAATACGGATCTCCTGATTCAGCTGACGCTGGTCGACACGCGGCGTATCGGCCTGAGCCAGGGCCAAGGTTGGAAAGACGGCGATCAGGGCAAGAATGGCATGGCGGGATTTCATGGTTTCCTCCGGGTGGCTAGGTGATGGTGGACACCCGGATTAAAGCGCAAGGCAGGCCAGAAAAATGCCACGCAGATGCAAGGCTTTGTAAGCCGATGTTTCGCGAACTACCCGGCCTGACCGGCAAAAAGGTCAAGCCGGTCGGTGAAAAAGGCGCTGACACCGCGATCGAGGAGGGCCTGCGCCGCAACCGGATCGTTGACCGTATAGCAAACCACCGGCACACCGAGAGTAGCGGCCTGATGCAATACCTCAGCAGACAGATTATCCGCATCGCAGTGCAAGGCAGTGGCCTGCAGCTGCGTGAACAGCAGAGTCCAGTCGGCGGGAACGACCTCGAACAACAGGCTGCGCGGCAAGGCCGGCGCGAGGTCGCGGGCAATCTTGATCGCCTCGGGGACGAAGGAGGAAATCAGCACTTGGTCGGGAGCGTCGTACCAGATTTCGGCTGCCAGCCGCGCCACCTTCTCGGCCGTCGCCCGTTCATGGCCAGCCGCCGGCTTGATCTCGACATTGGCCAGCAGGCCAAGCGCGCGGCACACCCGGGCAGCCTCGATGAAATGCGGGATGGACTCGCCATTGCCGGCGTCGAGGGCGAAAAGCTCGCCATCGCCGGTCTCGCAGACACGGCCCCGACCGTTGGTGGTGCGCTCCAGGGTTTCATCGTGAATGAGCACCGGCGTACCGTCAGCAGTCAGCATCACATCAAACTCGACGGCGCGAAAACCCATGGCCGCCGCCAGGCGGATGCCGGCCAGCGTGTTTTCGGGCGCCAACACCCCGCCACCGCGGTGGGCAATCCAGCGCGGCAGCGAGAACGACATCAGAAGGGCTGCGCCTTCTTCAACCCCGGCCGCGACAGGAGAATACCGTTGCCCCGCGTGACCGAATTGTCGAGCGCCGCCTTGGCCGGCTTGCCGTCAGCCCAGACCGCTTCCAGCTCCTCGTTGGTGATCACCAGCAACGGTTCAATATTGGCCACACGCATGTCGGTCTTCGACCCTTCGCCCTTGAGCGATGCGAAAGCCACATCCAGCGTCCGGTCGTCATCGCGCAGCAGGTCGCTGTGCGAGGCGGCACGGGCCGCCGCAGTCAGCGGCAGACCGCCGTGACGGCGGACCAGTTCGACCTGGATTTCTGGCGACAGGAGGAAAGAAACGAACTTGGCAGCCACCTTGTACTCGGCCTTGGAGCGACCGGCGCCAATCCACAATGAGGCGCCATCGGCCAGCGTCGTGCGCCGGCCACCGTACACATCGTCATGGTGCGGCAGCGGTGCAACGCCCAGCTCGACGCCCTTGGCCTCCTTGAAATCGGCGTGCTCACGCGAGTCGGTGGTGATCATCGCGCACTTGCCTTCGTTGAACTTGCCGCTCGCCTCGTCGCGCCGACCAAAAAGCTGGAAGTACCCGGCCTTGGTCCAAGTCGCCATCATGGCAATGTGCTTGACCTGCGGCAGACCGTTGAAGCTCAGTTGCCCCTTGTCGGTGGCTGCCGGCACGCCGGAGAGGGCGCTGACATTATCGACATGGACCCAGACCGGCCACGACGAGGTGTAGGGACAGGCGTAACCGGCGCCCTGCAACTTGTCGAGCACGCCCTGCATCTCGAACCAGGTGACCGGCGGACGCTCGGGGTCGAGGCCGGCCTTGCGGAAGGCATTCTTGTTGTAGAACAGCACCGGAGTCGAGTAGACCAGCGGCAGGGCGACCAGGCGCCCCCGTCGGTCGACGACGCCGGCCTTCAGGTCGCGCGAGATGTCGGCCAGGTTCAGTTTCTGCCCGGCACTGGAGAGCATCTGGTGTAGCGGCACGAAATTCTTCGGCTGACTGAGCACATCACCGACATCGGAACGGCGGATCAGGTTGAGCGTCGCCGGCTTGGCGCCCTTCTCCAGACGCTGCACGGTCAATGCCGCACCGTTCTGCTTGTTGAAGCGATCGACGACCTCCTGCAGCCGCTCTTCGGCCTGCGCGCCCAGATTGTGGGCCAGAACGGGGGCCACGGTCGCTGGCACGGCAACAGGCTTGGCCGCATGAGCGGGCGCAAACAGGGCGGCGAGAAGGGCAGCGATGGGGGCAACAAGGAGGGAACGAGAATGGCGCAAGTCAGGTACTCCGGTAAGGCGGTAAAACCATGATTATAGTCCTCGCTCGCCGCCCCTGGTTTCGCCATATCATTTTGAATGTGCGAGAATTCATTTCATGATTACGCGCGCCTTCCTTATCGTCGCCACCGCCTTGGCCCTGGCCGGTTGCGAACAGATCAACAACAAACTGGGGCTCGTTGACCCGGCGGTCAAGGAGGCCAAAACAGAAGCCGAAGCGCAGGCGGTAGGTAGCGCCTGCCGTCACTCCGGCCGGGCCATCGAGGATTGTTACGCCATTTACGGCTGGCTACCCAAGGCCGGCGTCTATGCAGGCTGGCGCCAGATGGACGAATACATGCGCGAAAACAAGATCGAGACGATCGCTCCGCAACTGCCACCGCCCGAACCGCCGGGAACCAAGAAACGCCGGCCAGCGCCGGCAGAGGTGACTGAACCAGCGGGCGAACCAGCTAGTGCCAAGCCGCCGGCGATGGAGGAAAGCAAGCCGGCCGCAATACCTGCTGCCGGCAAATGACCCCCTCCCTGCCGCAGGCCCGCAGCGGAAATAGGACATGAAACTACCGGCCCTGCTCAGCGGCATCCGCGGCAAGCTGATTGCCATCTTTGTCCTGATCAAGGTCATTCCGCTGATTCTGCTTGCCGGGTTTGCCTGGCATGCCACCAGCCGTCTGGGCGGCGACGTTTCGGCGAAGGCCGGCGGCATGGCCGATGCCATGCTGACGACCATCCGCTCGATGGGCAGCACGGTGACCGACGACTCGATCCGCGCCCTCGACCTGCGTTCGCGTGAGGCCATCGAGGCCCTGACCACCGATGTTGCCCGGCAGATCGCTGCCTTCCTCCATGACCGCGATCGTGACATCCTGCAGGCGGCCAGCCTGGCGCCGTCGGCAGCAGAATTCAAGCGATTCATCGCCCAGCACCGGCGCCCCTTGCATCAGCACGGCCCCTGGCAACTGGCGGCCGACGGCAAGTCCTGGGAAGCGGTGACACCGGTCAGCCGCGCCGCCAAGGTGACCCGCCCGGTGCTCACCGACAACGCCCGCGACTTCCATGCCCGCCCGCCCGAATATCTTGGCGAAATCGAGCAGCGCCCGCTGTTCGTCGAAATGACCCTGGTCGGCCTGGATGGCCGCGAGCGGATCAAGGTGACGAGCGGCAACCTGACTGACAAGACGCTGAAGAATGTCGCCGACCCGGCCAACACCTTCGTCCGCGGAGAACACTACTTCGCCGAACTGAAAGCTCTGAAGCCCGGCGAAATCTACGTTTCCGACGTGGTCGGCGCCTATGTCCCGACCCACGTCATCGGCGCCTACCTGCCGGCGGCCCTGGAAAAAGCCGGCAAGCCTTTCAAACCCGAGGAATCCGCCTACGCCGGCACGGAGAATCCGGTCGGCAAGCGTTTTCGCGGCATTGTCCGCTGGGCCACGCCGCTGCTCGAGAACGGCAGGATTACCGGCTATGTGACGCTGGCACTCGACCATGACCACATCCGCCAGTTTTCCGACCGTCTGATGCCGACCGAGGAGCGCTACACGCCGATCGCCGATGCCATCAAGGGCAATTACGCCTTCATCTGGGATCACCACGGACGCTCCATCTCCCACCCGCGCGATTACTTCATCGTCGGCCGCAACCCGGAGACCGGCCAGCCCGAGGTGCCCTGGCTGGATAGCGAGCTCTACGCCGAATGGCAGGCCAGCGGCAAATCAGCCGCTGACTTCCTGGCCGACGTGCCGCCGTTCCGGGATCAACGCCTGACTCGCAAGCCGGCGGCGGAGCAGGTCAAGGCCGGCAAGGTGCCGCTCGACTGCCGCTACCTCAACTTCTCGCCGCAGTGCGATGGCTGGCAGGCGGTCACTGAACACGGCGGCTCCGGCTCCTTCGTCATATTTTTCTCCGGCCTGTGGAAGTTGACCACCGCCGCCGCCATTCCGTACCACACCGGCCAGTACGGAAAATCGCCACAGGGTTTCGGCTTCGTCACCATCGGCGCCAATGTCGATGACTTCCACAAGGCGGCGACCGACACCGCTGCCCGCATCAACACCCTGATCGCCGACAAGGACACCAGTTTCAAGAGCCAGCGCGCCGACCTTCTGGCCAATATCGAGGAGAGTCTGACCAGCACGGCCATCGGCCTCTGGGGCTCGACGCTGCTGATGATCGTGCTCGTCATCTTCATCGCCGTCTGGATGGCCAACCTGCTGACCCGTCGCATCACGCGCATGATCGACGGCATCCACGCCTTCCAGCGGGGCGACCTGAAACACCGCCTGGACCCCGGCTCCGCCGACGAAATGGGCGAACTGGCCCGCTCCTTCAACAACATGGCGGACTCGGTCGAAGAATCCTTCAAGCGCCTCGACGAAGCCCGTGCCAAGGCGGAGGAAGCCAACCGACTGAAATCTGCGTTCCTGGCCAATGTCTCGCACGAATTGCGGACGCCGCTCAACGGCATTCTCGGCTTCGCCGAAATGCTGAAAACCGACATCGAAGATCCCGAGCAGCGTGAATACGCGCGCATCATCCACCAGAGCGGCGAGCACCTGCTCCGCCTGGTCAGCGAAATTCTCGACCTGGCCAAGATCGAAGCCGGCGAAATCCAGTTCAACTGGATGCAGTCCTCGGCCAGCGAACTGGCCGAACAGTGCGTGCAACTGCACCGTGCCAGTGCCGAGGCCCGCGGCCTGACGCTGTCCATGGAACTGGCCGATGACCTGCCGGAGGCCTTCGAGACCGATCCCGCCCGCCTGCTGCAGATGCTCAACAATCTGCTCAGCAATGCCATCAAGTTCACCGAACAGGGCGGCGTCAGCCTGAGTGTCCGCCGCGCCGGCAATGAGATCGTCTTCGCCGTCAAGGACAGCGGGCCTGGCATCGCCCCAGAGCACCACGAAGTCATTTTCGAGAAGTTCAAGCAACTCGAACATTTCATAACCCGCGCCCACGGCGGTACCGGGCTCGGCCTGGCAATCGTCCGCCAGCTGGCGCAGCAGATGGGTGGTCAGGTCGAAGTGGACTCCGCGCTCGGCAACGGTGCCACCTTCTCACTCCACTTGCCGCTGGATGTTCACCATGCCCGGTAATTACGCCTGGCTCGACGACAAGCATCCGGGCCAGCGACCACCGGCTTCTGCAATGTCGCTTGAACCATGATGCGCCTGCTCCTGCCACTACTCCTGCTACTGCTCCTCGGCACGGTCAGCGAGCTGGCCGTACGCGAAATTGCGCTGCGCACCGAAAGCGAGCAACGGGCCACGATCCTGACCAAGGGCGGAGCAATCCGCGCCGTACTGGAATCGGAATTGAGCGGCAGCGTCTATCTGGCCAGCGGCATCGAGTCCTACATCATCGCCCGCCGCGGTCTGCTGGAAGACAGCGAAATCGACGACATGCTCGGCCTCATCTACCGCCAGGGACGGCACTTCCGCAATATCGGCATCGCCCCCGGCAACCGCCTGCGCTACATCGTGCCGCGGATCGGCAATGAAGCCGCCATCGGCCTCTACTACCCGGACAATCCCCAGCAATGGCCGGCCGTCGAGCGCACCATTGTCGAACGCCGCTCCTTCCTGGCGGGCCCGGTAACGCTGGTACAAGGGGGCGAGGCGCTGATCTACCGCACCCCGGTATTCATTGACGGCAAGTACTGGGGGCTGATCAGCACGGTCATCGACACCGACAGCCTGTTCGAATCGCTGATCCCGCTGACCACCAACGATGGGCTGCGCCTGGCCTTGCGCGGCCGCGATACGCTGGGCGCCGATGGCGAGGTCTTTCATGGCGACCCGCAGTTGTTCAATGACGGTTCGCCGGTGATGGACATCAGCGTTCCCGGCGGCAGTTGGCAAATGGCCATCACCAGCGAAGCCGGTGCGCCGCTTTCGCAACACCTTGGACGCCTGGCCGGTTGGCTGCTGGCCGCTGCCTTTGCCGGGCTGCTCTACTTCCTGCTGCGCTCGCTGGAAGAGCAATCGCGGCTGGCCCGCGAGCGCCAGTTGATGCTCAACGAGCTGCAGCATGCCCAGAACGACCTGCGCCGTCACCGCGACGAACTGGAGGCCGTCGTCCGCCTGCGCACCGACGAACTGATCCGGGCGAAGGAAGCCGCCGAGGAGGCGAACCGGGCGAAGAGCGCCTTCATCGCCAACATGAGCCATGAAATCCGCACGCCGATGAATGCCGTCATCGGCCTCGCCCACGTCCTCCAGCGCAGCAGCCCACGTCCCGAGCAAGGCGAACGCCTGGGCAAGATCGTCAATGCCGCCGATCACCTGCTGGCCATCCTCAATGACATCCTCGACCTGTCGAAAATCGAGGCCGGCAAACTCGAACTGCATCCAGGTGAAATCCACACGGCGGCGCTGCACGGACGTCTCGAAGCCCTCTTTGCCGAACAGGCCGCGACCCGAGGGGTGCATTTGCAGATCGACTTCGGCGCCCTGCCGCCCATGCTGCACGGCGATGCGACACGTACCGGCCAACTGCTGATCAACTACGTCAGCAATGCAATCAAGTTCACCGAACGCGGCGAGATCATGGTTTTCGCCGAGATCCTGACCGCGGACGAGGACAGCCTGTTCGTCCGCTTCAATGTGCACGACAGCGGTATCGGTCTGCATCCCGAAGAAGCCGAGCGCATCTTCGACGCCTTCGAACAGGCCGACAACTCGACCACTCGCCAGCATGGTGGCACCGGCCTCGGTCTGGCCATCAACCGCCGCCTGGCGGCCCTGATGGGCGGTGAAACCGGCGTCACCAGCCAGCCCGGTGTTGGTAGCAACTTCTGGTTCACCGCCCGTTTCGGCAAGCTGGCGAATGCATCGACAAGTCTCCTGGAAGCGCCACACCTGCCGATCGACAGCCTGCTGGCCGAACGTCACGGGGGTAGCAGGCTACTGGTCGTCGATGACACCCTGATCAATCTTGAAGTCGCTGTCGAGCTGCTGGAAGCCGTCGGCTTCTGCGTCGACACCGCGAGGAATGGTGCCGAGGCGCTCGAACTGGCCAGCCATAACACCTATGCAGCCATCCTGATGGACATCCAGATGCCGGTCATGGACGGCCTGACGGCGACGGCCCACATTCGCCAGTTGCCTGGCGGCGACGCCGTACCGATCCTGGCAATGACCGCCAATGCCTACAGCGAAGACCGCCAGGCCTGCCTGGCCGCCGGCATGAACGACCACATCGGCAAACCGGTCGACCCCGACCTTCTCTACGCCCGCCTGCTCCACTGGCTGGATCGGCCGCCTGCGTGAACGGCTGCCGGCGGGGGTATAATCCGCGCCATGTCTGAAATCAATACCTTAGCCGGCAACGATGCCGAAGTCCCCGCTGCCGAGGCAGCGCCCGAAATCACCTTTGCCGATCTCGGCCTCGCACCGGAACTGTTGCGCGCCGTCCTCGATGAAGGCTATACCAAGCCGACCCCGATCCAGGCCCAGGCCATCCCGCTGGTCATCAGCGGCAAGGACATCATGGGCGGCGCCCAGACCGGCACCGGCAAGACGGCCGCCTTTGCCTTGCCGCTTTTGCAGCGCATGATCAACGCTGGCATTTCCGTGCGCGGCCCGGTGCGCGTGCTTGTTCTGGCTCCAACCCGCGAGCTTGCCTTGCAGATTCATGAAACNNAGACCGGCACCGGCAAGACGGCCGCGTTCACGCTGCCGATCCTGCAGCGCATCCTGCCCTTCGCCAGCAGCAGCCCGTCACCAGCCAAGCACCCGGTGCGCGCCCTGATCCTGGCGCCGACGCGCGAACTGGCCATGCAGGTGTTCGAGTCGGTCAAGTCCTACAGCAAGCACACGCCAATCCGCGCCATGTGCGCCTACGGCGGCGTCGATATCAAGCCGCAGATCGCCGAACTGAAGAAGGGCGTCGAGATCCTCGTCGCCACCCCGGGCCGCCTGCTCGATCACGTCGAGAACAAGAGCGTCAGCTTCAACTCCGTCCAGGCCCTGGTCCTCGACGAAGCCGACCGCATGCTCGACATGGGCTTCATCCCCGACGTCACCCGCATTCTCAACATGCTGCCGCAGCAACGGCAGAGCCTGCTGTTCTCGGCGACCTTCTCGGAAGAAATCAAGAAGCTGGCCGACACCATGCTCAAGTCGCCGGTGCTGATCGAGGTCGCCCGCCGCAACCAGGTCTCGGAAAACATCACCCATCGCGTGCATCCGGTTTCCGAATTCGGCAAGCGCGGCTTGTTGATCAAGCTGCTCAAATCCAGCGAAATCCGCCAGTGTCTGGTGTTCATGCGCACCAAGCAGGGCTGCTCGCGGCTGACCCGCGAACTGCAGCGCGCCGGCATCAAGGCCGATGCCATCCACGGCGACAAGAGCCAGCTCGACCGGATCAAGGCGCTCGAAGCATTCAAGAGCGGCCAGACCGATGCCCTGATCGCCACCGACGTTGCCGCCCGCGGCCTCGACGTCGATGACCTGCCTTACGTCATCAACTACGAACTGCCGCACACGCCGGAAGATTACGTACACCGCATCGGCCGCACCGGCCGTGCCGGCAAGCTGGGTAACGCCATCTCGCTGGTCAGCGCCCATGAAGTCGGCTACCTGGTCGATATCGAGAAGCTGATCAAGCGGCCGATCGAGCAGGTCGAAGTCGTCGGTTTTGAACCGGAAGCGGAATACGAATACCCCCCGGGCAACAAGAAGCGGCGCAGCGCCCCGCCGGTCAAGGCACCGGTGGCCCAGCGTCCGGAACGCAGCGAACGCTCGGAACGACCGGAGCGCCATGAGCGTAGCGAACGTCAGGACCGGCGTCCGCCACGGCGCAATCCGATGATCGCTGCCGACGGCTTTGACTTCAGCAAGCCTTACGAAGACCTCTCCCCGCGTGGCGAAGTGCCGGACTCGCCACAGGCTCCGGCCAAGGCCGACCCGCACAAGCCGCGCAAGGTGGTTGCCGCCCTGCTCGGCGGCCTCGGCCGCAAGTAATCCGCCACTGACCGCAGCAATGCAAAAAGCGCCCCGAGGGCGCTTTTTTATTGGTTTGGCGGCCGGGCGACAAAACCGGGTGGTGGTGCCGGCTTGGCCGGCGCCTCGGCCTCGACCAGTTTGACGATGGCCAGCGACAGATTGTCACCGCCCCCTTTGGCGCGCTTGCGGGCGGCATCAATCAGCAGTTCGCAGGCCTGGCGGGCCGAATTGTCGGCGATGATGGCCGCCAGTTCGGCATCGTCGAAGTAGCCCCACAGGCCGTCCGAGCAGAGCACGAAGGCATCGCCAGCAACCAGATCGGCGGACTCGGAAAAATCGAATTTCGGCTCGTCCTGACCACCCAGCGAAGTCAGCAACACGTTGCGGTTCGGGTGGGTCAGCGCCTGCTCCGGCGTGATCCGGCCAGTGGCGACCAGATGCTCGACGTAGGAATGGTCGACCGAACGATGCACCAACTGGCGACCGCGAAAATGATAAAGACGGCTGTCCCCGCAATGCGCCCAGGTCACCTTGCCGGGCTGCAGCAGCATCATGACGGCAGTGCTGTGCGGATCCTTCTCGTTCATGAAGCGCGAGGCCTTGATCATGGTATGCGCCTCGCGCATGCTGTTTTCCAGCATGCAGCGCGGACTCTCGTCTTCCGGCGCGAAGTGGTCGAGATTATTTTTTGACGTATGGATCACCTGCTCGGCGGCCAGGGCGCCGCCGGTGTGCCCGCCCATGCCGTCGGCAACGACGGCCAGGGCAACCCCCCGCCGACGCGAATGCGGCAGGATCGCCACCCGATCCTGCTGTTCCTTGCGATCTCCCTGATGCTGTGCCGCACAGGCATCGATTGTTATCGGCATCCCCCCTCCTTTGCGGCGAAAAGGTTATCACGAAAGGCGGAAAAGCCGATCAACACTGTGTCATCCGGGGGCATCGCCGGCCGCGGCGTGAAACCGTTCAAGCACGATATCGACGAATTCCGGCAAGCCGTCCTCGGCCAGGCCGAGCTCACCCAGCACATCCGCCTGGATCACTGCCCATTCGCTGTTCTCGCCTTGTTGCAACCGATGATAGAACTCGATCGCCAGCTGCAGGATCGCCGCCATGGTGCGTGCTTCCTCCAGGCCGGGCTCGCGGATCAGGTGGTGATAGCGGATGGCGTTGCAGATGAAGCCGGGCAAGCGCCAGTGACGGGCGACCAGGTAGCCGACGACGCAGTGATCGGCGTTGTATTTGCGGTCTTCGGCGGCAAGGTCGATCCAGCGCCCGGCGATGCCGAGCTTCATGTCGGCGCAGTAGGACGGGAAGCGCTGCATCAGCAGTGGCACGCCGCAGTCGTGGAAAATGCCGGCCAGGTAGGCCTGGTCGGGAAAGATGTTGCATACCGCGACGCGCTCATCGGCGATCAGCATGGCCAGCTGGCCAACCGCCTGCGAGCGCGCCCAGAAGGCTTCGTAGACCGCCCGGTTGCTACGGATGTCCCCGGCCCCAGCGAGGGCGATGGCCTGCACCAGGTTGAAGGTCTGCTCGACGCCGATGACCTGCAGGATCTGCTCGACCGACGCGAATTTCGGATGCTGCCGGTAGGCACCGCCACCGACCAGGCGGAACAGCATCGCCGCCAGACCCGGATCCTGGTTGATGACGCGAGCCAGCCGGCGGACATCGCGCTCCTGGCGCTGCATCAACTGGCGCAGTTCGGTCAATACCCGTGGCTGGGCCGGAATCCTGACGCCGCCGGCGAGCAGGCGGCGGATCAGGCTGGCCTCATCGTCGCCCATCGTCCGCAGGATCTCGCTGACGGAATGTCCTTCGCTCATTGCATTGCCTCGTCGATCAGTTCCACCCAGTGCCGCACCGGCAGCGTGCTGCCGGCCTGCAGATGGGTCAGGCAGCCGATGTTGGCGGTCGCCACCACGGCCGGACCGCCGGCATGCAGGGCGGTCAGCTTGTTGCTGCGCAAACGCTGCGCCAGCTCCGGCTGCAGTACCGCGTAGGTGCCGGCCGAGCCGCAGCACAGATGGCCGTCGGCAACCGGCGTCAGCTCGTAGCCGGCAGCCGTCAGCAGCTGTTCGATGACGCCGCGGATCTGCAGACCATGCTGCAGCGTGCACGGCGAATGGAACGCCAGCCGGCCACGCGCCGCCGGCTTGAGCAGCGGGCGCAGGCATTCGCCTTCGGCGGCGACGATCTCGGCCGGATCACGGCACAGGGTGCTGATACGTGCAGCCTTTTCGGCATAGGCCGGGTCGTCGGCCAGAATATGGCCGTAGTCGCGAACCTGCACGCCGCAGCCGGAGGCAGTGACGACGATGGCTTCGACGCCGGCGTCGACATGCGGCCACCAGGCGTCGATATTGCGCCGCATGTCGTCACGCGCTGGCTCGGCATCGTTCAGGTGATGACGAACGGCGCCGCAGCAGCCGGCCTTCGCCTCGGCAAACAGTTCGATGCCCAGGCGGTCGAGCAGGCGCGCCGTCGCCGCATTGATATTGGGCGCCAGCGCCGGCTGCACGCAACCAGCCAGCACCAGCATGCGCCGCGGGTGCCCGGCCTTGGCTGGCCATGGCCCGGCTGCGACGGTCTGCGGCGGCAGCTTGTCGGCCAGACTATTCGGCAGCAGCGGGCGCACTGCTCGGCCAAGGCCGACGGCCAGGGCAAACAGTTGCGGTCGCGGCAGCACCGCCTTGAGCAGCGTGCGCGGCAGCGCTTCGCGCAGCGGCCGCTGCAGCTTGCTCTCCAGCACCTGGCGGCCGATGTCGAGCAGATGGCTGTACTTGACGCCCGACGGACAGGTCGTTTCGCAGGAACGACAGGTCAGGCAGCGATCCAGATGCAGGCGTGTCTTCTCGGTGACTTCCTTGCCTTCGAGCACCTGCTTGATCAGGTAGATGCGTCCGCGCGGTCCGTCCAGCTCATCGCCGAGCAACTGGTAGGTCGGACAGGTGGCGGTGCAGAAACCGCAATGCACGCATTTGCGCAGGATCTCGCCGGCGACCTCGCCGGCATGGGTATCGCGGATGAAATCGGCGAGCTGGGTTTCCATCAGAACTCCGCGTACAGACGACCGGGATTGAGGATGCCGCGCGGGTCGAAGGCTTTTTTCAGACGCCGGTGCAGTGCCAGCAGGGCTGGCGACAGCGGCGCGAAAGCGCCTTCCAGACAGCGCAGCGATTCCGCTGCCCGGTAGAGCACGGCATGGCCACCGGCCGCCGCGGCGGCGGCCCGCACTACGGCCGGCTCGGCGTCGGTGACATACCAGCGCAGCCCGCCGCCCCACTCGATGGCACGCAGACCGTCGAGGGCCAGCGGCGGCGTCGTCGAGGGCAGCGCCAGGCGCCACAGCGTCGGGCCGGCGTAGGCCGCGTGCGTCTGTTCGCGCACGGCCTGCCACCAGGCGGCCGCCCCCGGCGACACCTGGCCAGCAAGTGTTCGGCAAGCCGCGGCAACGGCTGCCTCGGCCCCGGACAGGCGCAGCCACAAGCGATTGTCGAACCAGAACGAGGCCGACAGCGGCAGCGGCTGGCCGCCCCATTCGTTCAGCCGGCGGATGGCTTCCGCCTCGTCGCAGGCGAATTCCAGCGTCGCCTCGGCGACCGGCCGCGGCAGCACCTTCAGCGTCGCCTCGGCGATCACGCCGAGGGTGCCCAGACTGCCGGCGATGAAACGTGAGACATCGTAGCCGGCGACGTTCTTCATCACCTGGCCGCCGAAGTCCAGCACCTGCCCCGTGCCATCGACCAGCTTGATGCCGAGCACGAAGTCGCGCACCGCCCCGGCCTGCTGCCGACGCGGCCCGGAGAGGCCGGCGGCGATGGCACCGCCGAGTGTTGCCCCGGTGAAATGCGGCGGCTCAAAAGCCAGCATCTGCCCTTCCTCGGCCAGCTCCGCCTCGATCTCACTCAGCGGCGTGCCGCATTTGGCGGTGACGTACAGCTCGGTCGGCTCGTAGGCGACGATGCCGCAATGGCCGCTGAGGTCGAGCACCTCGCCGGCCAGCAGGCCGCCGTAGAAATCCTTGCTGCCGGCGCCGCGCAGGCGCAGCGGGGTATGGCCTTCGTAGGCCGCGCGGACGGCGGCGACGATGTCGTCAAGCTGCATCAGAAACGGTCCAGTTCGGGAAATTTGAGGTCGCCGTGATGCACGTGCATGCGCCCGTATTCGGCACAGCGGTGCAGACTGGGCACGGCCTTGCCGGGATTGAGCAAGCCGCTTTCGTCGAAGGCCGCCTTGACCCGGCGGAAGGCCTCGAGCTCCGGCGTCGCGAACTGCACGCACATCTGGTTGATTTTCTCGATGCCGACGCCGTGCTCACCGGTGATCGAACCGCCCAGCGCCACCGACAGCTCCAGGATTTCGGCACCGAAGGCCTCGGCCCAGCGCCACTCGCCGGGTTTGGCGGCGTCGTACATGATCAGCGGATGCAGATTGCCGTCGCCGGCATGGAAGACGTTGGCACAGCGCAGGCCGTACTTGTGCTCCATCTCGGCAATGGCCGACAGCATCTCGGCCAGGCGCTTGCGGGGAATCGTCCCGTCCATGCAGTAATAGTCCGGAGTGATCCGCCCGACCGCCGGGAAGGCCGCCTTGCGCCCGGCCCAGAAACGCAGGCGTTCGGCCTCCGAGCGCGACACGCGAACTTCGCTGGCGCCGGCAGTAGTCAGCACGGCGGTGACGCGAGCGATCTCCTCGGCCACCTCCTCCGGCGTGCCATCCGACTCGCAGAGCAGGATGGCCGCGGCATTGAGGTCGTAGCCGGCCTTGACGAAAGGTTCGACGGCGGCGGTCGCCGCCTTGTCCATCATCTCCAGACCAGCCGGGATGATGCCGGCAGCGATGATCGCCGCCACCGCTTCACCCGCCTTGGCCACGTCGTTGAACGAGGCCATCACCACCTGCGCCAGTTCCGGCTTGGGCACCAGCTTGACGGTGACTTCGGTGACCACGCCGAGCATGCCTTCGGAGCCGATGAGCAGGGCCAACAGATCGTAGCCCGGCGCATCCGGCGCTGCGCCGCCGATCTCGAAGACCTCGCCCTCAATGCTGACGACGCGCAAGCGCAGCACGTTATGCACGGTCAGGCCGTATTTCAGGCAGTGCACGCCGCCCGAATTCTCGGCGACGTTGCCGCCCAGCGTGCAGGCGATCTGCGACGACGGATCGGGCGCGTAATAGAGGCCGAACGGCGCCGCCGCTTCCGATACCGCCAGGTTGCGTACGCCGGGCTGGACCACCGCCAGGCGTGCGTCGCGGTCGACGCGCAGGATCTTGTTGAAGCGCGCCAGCGACAGCACGACCCCCTGGGCATGTGGCATCGCGCCACCGGAGAGGCCGGTGCCGGCACCACGGGCGACCACCGGCACGCCCAGCTGGTGGCAATTGCGCAGCACGTCGATGACCTGGCCCTCGGTCTCCGGCAGGCAGACGGCCAGCGGCAACTCGCGGTAGGCGGTGAGGCCATCGCATTCGTAGGGACGCAGATCCTCTTCGGCGCTGAGCAGGCAATGCGCCGGCAGGATCAGCTGCAGGCGGCGCAGCAGGTTGGCGCGGTCGGTGGCGAAGCTGGGTTCGGGTGGGTGCATCGCGGCATTGTAAACCGATGGCAGACTCGCCACACAGCCGCAGAAAATCGGACATCCGGCGGAAAAATCACGTCAGCATTGCCCGCGCGGCACCTATAATGCACCGCCAAAAACGCAAATACTCCCGGCAAATCAAAGGAGAAGCAGCGCATGACCCTGTGGAACACGACGGATGGCCGACAGCTGTTGATCCGCCTGCTGGATGAACTCGACACGCGTCTGAAAGCCGACCCGCCGGACGAAATGTTCGCCGTCGACAACGTCAGCGTCGCCTGGCCGAACATCCTCAACTGTCTGCGCAAGACCATCGCCAGCGGCGACGAGATGCGCTGTCATGCCATGGTCCAGCAACTGGCCACCAGCGATACGCCGCTGATGCTCTTTGCCCACCAGTTCGGCGTGCTGCGCAATTTCGTCATCAAGCAGGCGCTCAGCCATACCAGTATCGACGACGCGCGCCGGGCGATGCTGATGTTCGAGGAGATGGAGGAAAGTTTCGCCGCCATCTACCTGCGCGTTTTCCTCGACCGCCTCGGCAAGCGCAATCATCTGCGCCTGACGCACATCCGCTCGCTCAGCGACAAGAATCTGCTCAGCTACTTCGAGAGTCACCTGGAGTGGATGACCCGCCTGGTCGACGCGGTACGCCTGCGCCGTGCCGGCGGCATGCCGGAACTCGATCCGGCACGCTGCCAGTTCGGTGCCTGGCTGAACGGCGACGGCGCCCGGCTGATCCGTGACCCGAGCCACGTCCGCGATATCCGCGAGCTGCACGATGCCATGCATCACCTGGTCGTCGAGGTCAGCAGCATTCTCGATCACCCGCGGGCCAGCGGACCGATCTACGCCCTGCTGAAAAAAGCCGAGACTCATTCGCTGGAACTGGGCAACGAGATCTCGCTGCTCAACAACGTGGTCATCATGAGCGTGTACAACAAGGATCCGCTGACCGGCTTCCTGACCCGCCGTTTCCTCGACCGCGTGCTGGTGAATCAGATGGAGGTGGCCAAGGCCACTGAGGTTTCCTTCAGCATCATCCTGTTCGACCTCGACCACTTCAAGAACGTCAACGACACCTACGGGCATCAGATCGGCGACTGCGTTCTCGAACACGTCGCCAGCATTGTCCGCGACACGCTGCGCCAGTCCGATCTGGTCTTCCGCTACGGTGGCGAGGAGTTCCTGCTCGTCGCCCCGTCGACGACGCTGGCCCAGGCCCATCTGTTGGCCGACAAGTTGCGCCGCTCGATCGCCGCCGAACCACTGGCCCACGACCCACCGCTATCCTTGACCGCCAGCTTCGGCGTCGTCGAGGTCTCGCCGCACACTTACGAAAACGTCGACACGCGCATGGTGCACGAGGTGATCGCCAACAGCGACGCCAATCTCTATGCCGCCAAGCGGCTCGGCCGCAACCGCGTGGTTTAAGCCAGCAGGATCGCCCGGAAGTCGTTGACGTTGGTCCGCGTCGGCCCGGTGACCAGCAGGTCGCCGAGGCCGGCGAAGAAACCCCAGGCGTCATTGCCAGCCAGATGAGCGGCGGCATCGAGGCCGAGCGCCTGCGCCCGGGCCAGGGTATCCGGCCCGATGAAGGCGCCGGCATTGTCCTCGCTGCCGTCGATACCGTCGGTGTCGGCCGCCAATGCGTGGACGCCGGGCGCGCCGGCGAGAGCCTGCGCCAAAGCGAGCAGGAATTCCGTATTGCGCCCGCCGCGACCGTTGCCGCGTACCGTCACCGTCGTCTCGCCGCCGGAGAGCAGCACGCACGGTCGCGCGCCAGGCTGGGCCAGCGCCTGAGCGGCCATGTCGGCGGCTACCGTACGCGCTTCGCCTTCGATGGCATCGCCGAGGATCACTGGCGTCAGGCCCAACCGGCGCGCTTCCGCGGCGGCCGCTTCGAGCATCTGCCGCGGGCTGGCAACCAGCCGGAACTCGGCGGCGGCCAGACGCCGATCGCCGGGCTTCGGCGTTTCCAGCTCACCGGCCGCCAAGCGGCGGCGAAGGTCGTCGTCGATGGCGATGCCGTAGTGGTCAAGGATCGCCAGGGCTTCGGCAGAGGTCGTCGGATCGGCTACCGTCGGGCCGGAGGCGATCACCGCCGGGTCGTCGCCGGGCACGTCGGAAATGGCCAGGGTCAGCACCGCTGCAGGCCAGGCAGCAGCGGCCAACCGGCCGCCCTTGATCGCCGACAGGTGCTTGCGCACGCAGTTGATTTCACCGATGGCGGCACCACATTTGAGCAGGGCGGTAGTGAGTGCCCGCTTGCCGGCCAGCGTAACGCCGGCGGCCGGGGCCGCCAGCAGCGCCGAGCCACCGCCGGAGATCAGCGCCAGCACGCGGTCGCCCGCCGCCAACCCCTGCACCTTCTCCAGGATGCGCTGCGCCGCCGCCGCGCCGGCCGCATCGGGCACCGGATGCGCAGCCTCGACGATTTCGATGCGCGAACACGGCATGCCATGGCCGTAACGGGTGACGACCAGACCATCGAGCGGCCCCGACCAGTGTTCCTCGACGGCCCGCGCCATCGCCGCCGAGGCTTTGCCGGCGCCGATGACGATCAGCCGCCCGCCGTCATCGACCGGCAAGTACGGCGGCAGGCAGCGGGCCGGATCGGCAGCGGCGATGGCGGCATCGAACAGCCGCCGCAGGATGGCGCGCGGAGTCATCGGGGCAGCCAGCCGAGGCCGGCTTCGGTGGTGGTCAGCGGCTTGTATTCGCAGCCGACCCAGCCGGTGTAGCCGAGCCGGTCGAGCAGTTCGAACAGGTAGGGGTAGTGGATCTCGCCGGTGCCCGGCTCGTGCCGCCCCGGGTTGTCGGCAATCTGGATATGGGCGATGCGCTCGATATTGGCTTCGAGTGTGCGCGCCAGGTCACCCTGGATGATCTGCGCGTGATAGAGGTCGAACTGCAGCTTGACGTTGTCGCGGTCGATGGCAGCAAGCAGGCGCAACGCCTTGCCGATGTCGTCCAGCCAGTAGCCGGGCATGTCGATGCGGCTGTTGATCGGTTCGATGGTCACCGTCACGCCGATACTCGCCAGACGATCTGCAGCATGGCGCAGGTTGGCGATGTAGGTGGCTTCCAGCTCGGCCTCGGCGACACCGGCCGGACGCGCCCCGCAGGAAGTCCCCTTGGGGGAAAGTCCGGCCATGCAATGCAGGCGCCGGCAATCAAGCTGCAGCGCGTAAGCGAGCGCCTGTTCGACACTTTCGGCGAACTCGCCGCGCCGCCCCGGCAGGCAGGCCAGACCACGCTCACCGGCCGCCCAATCGCCCGGCGGCAGATTGAACAGCACCTGCTCGACACCGGCCGTGGCCAGCCAGCCGGCCACCTCTCCCGCCGGCCAGTCATAGGGAAACAAATATTCGACGCCGTTAAACCCCGCCGCCGCGGCGCGCGTGAAACGTTCGGCAAACGGCAGCTCGGTAAATAGAAAACTCAGGTTGGCGGCGAACTTTGGCATGACGGCGACAGTCTGTAGGCGGGGCGAAAAGTATAATCCGCCCACTTAACCGGAGAGCGCAACGTGAGCGACAACGAACAAGAACGCAAGGGCAACCGCCTGTCCAAGATCGTCACCCGGACCGGCGACGCCGGCACCACCGGCCTTGGCGACGGCAGCCGCACCACCAAGGACAGCCTGCGCATCGACGCCATCGGCGAAATCGACGAACTCAATTCCAGCCTTGGCGTGCTGCTCTGCGAAGACATGCCGGAGTCGGTGCGCAGCGCCCTGCTTGATGTGCAGAACGACCTCTTCGACCTCGGCGGCGAACTGTGCCTGCCCGGCATGGCAGTCATGAAGGAAGCCCAGGTTGCCCGCCTCGAAGAGCAGGCGGAAGCCTTCAACGCCGATCTGCCAATGCTCAAGGAGTTCATCCTGCCCGGCGGCACCCGGCCGGCGGCGCTAGCCCACCTGTCGCGCACCGTCTGCCGCCGCGCCGAGCGTGCCATGGTCCGCCTGCACAATGCCGAGCCGCTGTCCGACCCGGCCCGCCGCTACATCAACCGCCTCTCCGACCTGCTCTTCATCCTCGGCCGCGCGCTGAACCGCGCCGGCGGCCGCGGCGACGTGCTGTGGCAGAAGGGCAAGAACGCATGAGCGCCTGTGTGATCGGCCACATCACCGTCAAGGATGAGGAAAAGTGGGCGCAATACCGCGCCCAGGTGCCGGCCACGCTCGCCCCCTGGGGCGCCGAACTGCTCTTCCGCGGCCAACTGGCCGAAGTACTCGACGGCCACCACCGGCACACCGACACCGTCGTCATCCGCTTCCCGGACCAGGCCGCGGCCGACGCCTGGCACAACTCGCCGGCCTACCAGGCGTTGATCCCGCTACGC
Source organism: Betaproteobacteria bacterium UBA2293 (assembly GCA_002345845.1). The sequence goes on from DDWF01000063.1 coordinate 21,154, forward strand.
CGTGAAGCCGCCGACCTCGATCTGCTGACCTTCACCGACTAAACCCGAAAGCGAGGCGCACCATGGATCTGCCCATCTATTCCAGCCTCGCCCTCAGCCTCGACCAGGGCATCGCCGAGATCCGCCTGAATCGGCCGGACAAGTCGAACGCCATCAATGATGCAATGTGGCAGGAAATCCGCCAGGCCGCCGACTGGGCCGATACGACGCCGGCCGTCCGCGTCGTCATCCTCAGCGGTGCCGGCAAGAACTTCTGCGCCGGCATCGACCTCGCCATGCTTGGCAGCATCCAGCAACGCATCGCCGCCCCCGAACCGGCCCAGCGCCGCGCAGCCCTGCGCCAGTTGATCCGCGACCTGCAGGACTGCCTGACCGCCATCGAACGCTGCCGCAAGCCGGTCCTCGCCGCCATCCACGGCGCCTGCGTCGGCGGCGCCCTCGACCTTGTCACCTGCTGCGACATGCGCTACGCCAGCACCGATGCCGTCTTCTCGATCAAGGAAATCGACCTCGCCATGGTCGCCGACGTCGGCACCCTGCAACGCCTGCCGCACCTCATCGGCGAAGGCCTGACCCGCGAACTGGCCTACACCGGGCGCAACGTCAATGCCGAGGAAGCGCAATTCATCGGCCTGATCAACCGCTGCTTCGCCACCCAGGAAGAACTGCGCACCGGCGTCCGCAAGATCGCTACCGCCATCGCCAGCAAATCACCGCAAGCTATCCGCGGCATCAAGCAGGTGCTCAACTACAGCCGCGACCACACAGTTGCCGAAGGCCTCGAATTCGTCGCCGAGTGGAATACAGACCACCTGCTCTCCACCGATCTCATTGAAGCAATTGCAGCGCAGCATGAGAAGCGGGCAACGCGCTTCGGGGATTGAGTCAAGTCACACAAGAAGGCACTGTCTTGCGAAGGCGGAACGAAACTCGGTGACTACAAGGATGATAGGGCGCCCCCCACTGGAGCGAGGCTCCCAGTTTCAATTCATCCGCCGTTGCCAGTGGTCGATACGGTGCCGACAACTGGCACAACCATGACGTGAGGCTGGTTTCAATCCACGCCTCCCGTTTCCGGGAGGCGATGCAACCAACGGAATCGGCGGCTTCGCACCGGCGGTGCTGTTTCAATCCACGCCGTGCGTGCATCCGGCTTGGGCATGTCCACGTGTAGTTTCAATCCACGCCTCCCGTTTCCGGGAGGCGATGCGCGGTCGACGAGATCAATGACCGGATCATCGTCCTGTTTCAATCCACGCCTCCCGTTTCCGGGAGGCGATGCCTGCTGGCCGGGCTTTTGCTTGCCAGCGTCCGAGTTGTTTCAATCCACGCCTCCCGTTTCCGGGAGGCGATGCATGCCGCCGAACACAACGCTCGTTCGGACCTGCGCGTTTCAATCCACGCCTCCCGTTTCCGGGAGGCGATGCGCAAGGCCATAGTCGATGCGAGAGGCGACGCGTCGTTTCAATCCACGCCTCCCGTTTCCGGGAGGCGATGCGAAGTCGGACATCACGGAGCCTTGGCTTTTGTGTCGTTTCAATCCACGCCTCCCGTTTCCGGGAGGCGATGCCCTGTACTGCGTCGCAGCGACGAGCGATGCGTGCGAAAGTTTCAATCCACGCCTCCCGTTTCCGGGAGGCGATGCGACACCGCCTCGACCGGCACCGACGGCACCGTCGAGTTTCAATCCACGCCTCCCGTTTCCGGGAGGCGATGCCCCGAGGCGCGGTGGTCAGCAACGCGCTGCCCATGTTTCAATCCA
>DDWF01000096.1 GCA_002345845.1 Betaproteobacteria bacterium UBA2293
CCATGCCGGCCAGGTCAATCATCAACGGACCGTAGCGAGACGCGCTCACGCCTGCTCCGGCAATTGCTCGACGACGACAAAAGCCAGCGCCTGACCTGCTTCGTCACTGAGTGACAGATGGGCGACCAGCCGATGCTGCCGCAGCCAGTCGGCCAGTTCTGCCGCAAAGACAAACGCCGGCTTGCCCAGGGCGTCATGCGTCACGGCGATGGCGGGCAACAAAACCGGGCTGCGAATTCCCGTACCCAGGGCCTTGCCGAGCGCCTCCTTGGCGGCAAACCGTTTGGCCAGGAAACGACCGGGTTCGGGGTGACACCGGCAATCGCTCCGCTCTTCAGGCGCCAGCATTTTCTCCATCGCCCGCTCGCCATGGCGCTGCCAAAGCGCCAAGGTGCGTTCGATGGCCACCAGATCGGTGCCGATGCCGTAGATCACGCCGTCTGCGCCAGGCCACCCCGAGAAGACGGCACACCACGCATGGGAAGCGGGCAAAGCCCGCGAACCCCGGTCACCCGCTTCCAGCGGAAGGGGGATGGGAGCAAGGCCGTCATCGGGCGACTTCCCGCATCAGATATTTCATCTCGCGCACCGCCTCGCGCAAGCCGACGAACACGGCACGGCTGACTATGGCGTGGCCGATATGCAGTTCGCTGACACCGGCGAGGCCGGCAACATGCTGCACATTATGATAATTGAGCGCATGTCCGGCATTGAAGCGCATGCCACGTTCGATGATCGCCGCACCGGCATTGGCGATCTTGGCCAGTTCGGCCTGCGCCGGAGCGCTGGCAATGTCACGGCCACTGTCATGGAAGGCGTGGGCATACGGCCCGGTATGTATTTCGCATGCCTGGGACTTGACCTGCGCGGCCGCCTCGACCTGTCGCTGGTCGGCGTCGATGAACAGGCTGACGTAGATGCCGGCATCCTGAAGCCGGTGCACCACATCACCCAGCCGGCTTTTCTGTCCGGCTACATCGAGGCCACCCTCGGTGGTCACTTCATGGCGTCCTTCCGGAACCAGGGTCACCATTTCGGGCTTGAGCTGACAGGCAATGCCAATCATCTCTTCGGTCGCCGCCATCTCCAGGTTCAGCTTGACCTGCACGCTGGCCCGCAACAACTGCACATCCCGGTCGATGATGTGACGGCGGTCTTCGCGCAAATGCACGGTGATCGCGTCAGCGCCGCCCAGCTGCGCCTCGGCGGCAGCCCAGACCGGATCAGGCTCATAGGTCCGCCGCGCCTGGCGCAGCGTGGCCACATGGTCGATATTCACTCCCAGATCAATCATTTCCCACCCATCCCTTCGCCTATCCTTTTAGTTTTGGTATTAGCCCCACTGACGCGGGGAAGTAGCCTACTCTGAAATCCCGGGTCAAACATCCTGCAATTCGATAAAAACCCGTCGCGTCTGCAGCGCCTGACCACTCAGATAATGCGCTAACAAATGGCGCATCAACTGCTTGCACTCCGCGAGGGTACGCAGGTCGGCATAATTGTTTGCTGCCATGTCGAGCAGGGTTTTCCCCGACACGGCAAGCCCAGCCCCGCCGGGGCCGACCTGTTCCGCCAGAACGGCGCCACGCTCGATCTGGAAGTGATAACGGGCGGTTTGTTGAATCGCTGCGCCTTCGGCATCCCGCTCCAGCGTCAATCCGTAGCCCAACTCGGTCAACAACGCCATTTCAAAGCGGCGCAACTCCGCAGCCGCCATGGTCTCCGTGGCCCCTTCTGACAGGGCTTGCATGGCTGTGGCATAAGCATCGTAAAGTGCTGCATGGGCATCTTCGCGCGGCAGCAATTTCAGAAGCAACTCATTCAGATAATAGCCAAGCAACAGTCCTTTACCCTTAATAAAAGGGATGCCGCCGAGCCACTCGGCTTTGGCCAATGTTTTCACCTCGCCAGCGCCGAACCAACCCAGTTCAAGGGGCTGAAAGGCCAGCAAGACACCACGCAACGCCGAGCGCGGTCGCCGTGCACCACGCGCCAGCAAGGCCAGCCGGCCATGGTCACGCGCAAATACTTCGACGATCAGACTGGTTTCGCTGAAGGGGTAGGCGTGCAGCAGAAAGGCGGCTGCGCCATCAATGCGCTGCTTGCCGCTCATGCTGCCATCACATGGAGAAGCAGCGCAGTCCCGGCGCCGTGCCGACCCAGGCCGAGACGGCACGCGCCGCAGGCGCAATCCGCCCCCACGACCGCCCGAAGCCGCCCCTGATAATCGAGCGCTGCGAGCAACGGTCACCCAACTTCCCCGGGAAGGGGGGCGGAATGGATGGGGACCCCGGATTACTCATAGCCAAGGCTTTTCAAGGCACGCTCATCGTCAGCCCAACCGCCCTTGACCTTGACCCAGGTTTCCAGCCAGACCTTGCCACCGAACAGGCGCTCCATGTCCTTGCGCGCATCGCTGGCCACGCGTTTCATGCGCTCACCACCCTTGCCGATGACGATCGCCTTGTGCGCGTCCCGGTCGACGATGATCGCGGCGTGAATGCGGCGCACCCCCTCTTCAATTTCGAAGCGCTCGATCTCCACGGCGATGCCATACGGCAACTCCTCGCCCAAATTGCGAAACAGCTTTTCCCGTAACATTTCAGCAGCCAGAAAACGCTCCGAACGGTCGGTCAGGTCATCCGCATCAAAAATCGGTGCAGCTTCCGGCAAATAGTTCGCGGCCACACGGAGCAAGGTATCAAGATTGTCACCCCGCTCGGCAC
>DDWF01000238.1 GCA_002345845.1 Betaproteobacteria bacterium UBA2293
GGCGATCACCGCCGACGACTTCGAGCCCTTGCTGCCTTGGCACCTCGCCACGCCAGCAACCTGAAACCTTCCTCTACTCCCCCAACTCGCGTCAATCAATGGCGTCGTTGATTGAGCGCTTACGCTGTATGGATAGTTGAAGGTAGCCTCGCCGCTTTTTTTGAAAGCGAGCGGGCATGCCCCAGGACAGACTATCCATGCGCAAGATACGAGACGTACTCCGATACCGGCATAGCACCGACCTGAGCCTTGAAGGCATAGCCCGGGCGCTCAACATTTCCAAAGGCGTCGTCGCCAAGTACCTGAAGCTGGCGGCGGACGCCGGCTTGGGCTGGCCGCTGCCCGCCGACCTGGACGATGGCGCCCTGGAGCGGCGGCTCTACAGCCAACCCGCCGCCCGAGCATCAGCCTTTGTTGAACCCGACTACGCGCTGGTGCATCAGGAACTCAAACGCAAAGGCATCACACTCACCCTGCTCTGGGAAGAGTATCGGGCAACCGTGGGCGATGCCGCCTTCCAATACACCGCGTTCTGCACGCGCTACAAAGCCTGGGCGGGGAAACTCAAGCGTTCCATGCGCCAGATTCATCGCGCCGGCGAGAAGCTATTCGCCGACTACGCCGGCCCCACCATGCCGATCATTGACGCCGATACCGGCGAGATTCGGCCAGCCAGCATCTTCGTCGCCGTACTCGGTGCCTCCAGCTACACCTTCGCCTGTGCCACGGCGGGCCAGACGCAGGTCGATTGGCTGACCGGGATCGGTCGCGCACTGGCGTTCATCGGCGGCGTGCCCGAACTCATCGTTCCCGACAACCCCCGCGCGCTGGTCACCGTGGCCAACCGCTACGAACCGGAACTCAATCGCGCCACGGTCGAGTTCGCCACCCACTTCGGCACCGTGATTCTGCCGGCCCGGCCCAGAAAGCCGCAGGACAAGGCCAAGGTCGAGGTCGGCGTGCAGGTCGTCGAACGCTGGATCATGGCTCGACTGCGCCACCGGCAGTTCTTCTCGGTGGCCGAACTGGATGCGGCCGTCGCGGAACTCCTGCCGGCGTTGAACAACCGTCCATTCAAGAAACTGCCGGGTTGCCGGACGGACGCCTTCGAGCAACTGGATGCGCCCTACCTGCGGGCGCTGCCCGCCACACGCTTCGTGATGGCCGAGTGGAAACGTGCCGGCGTCAATATCGACTATCACGTCGAGTACGACGGGCACTACTACAGTGTGCCGCATGCGCTGGTGCGCCAGGAGGTCGAACTGCGCATCACCCGCAGCACCATCGAGGTGCTGGCCAAAGGTCGGCGGGTGGCCAGTCATCCCCGTAATCCGCGTAAAGGCGGCTACTCCACCATCGCCGACCACATGCCGGCGGCGCATCGGGCGCACGCCGACTGGTCACCCGGCCGGCTGATGAACTGGGCGGCGTCGGTCGGACCCGCCACCGGCGAACTGGTCAAGCGCCTGCTCATGGAGAAGCAGCATCCGGAGCAAGGCTACCGCTCCTGTCTGGGCTTGATGCGCTTGGCGCGTACCGCCGGGCGGGAGCGCATGGAGGCGGCGTGTACCCGCGCTCTGGCCATCGGTGCCCATCGCTATCGATCCGTGGCATCGATTCTGGAGAAGGGCCTGGATCGCCAACCCGTTACTGGCCCGGCGCAAGCCGAGCTGGCTTTGCCGGATCACGCCAATGTGCGCGGCCCGGATTACTACCACTGAACCAAGGAGATAGATGATGTTGATGGAACAGACGTTGCAAACCCTGCATGCACTGCGCTTGCCCGGCATGGCATCAGCCTTTGCCGAGCAGCAAACCAGTGCGGCCACCATGAGCCTGCCATTTGATGAGCGTTTCGCCATGCTGGTGGATCGGGAGCACGCCTGGCGCGAGAATCGCCGCGTCACCCGGCTGCTGCGCGAGGCGAGGCTCAAGTCCAGCCAGGCCTGCCTGGAGGATGTGCGCTACGGTGGCGGGCGCAAACTGGACAAGGCGTTGATGGCCCAGCTGGGCAGTTGCCAGTGGCTTCGCTCCCACCAGAATCTGATTCTGACGGGGGCGACGGGCTGCGGCAAGACGTGGCTGGCGTGTGCGCTGGGCAACGCGGCCTGTCGGCAGGGGCTGTCGGTGGTCTATGTGCGCACGCCCCGGCTCTTCGAGGAACTGCGTATCGCGCATGGCGACGGCAGCTTCGGCAAGCGCCTGTCGAGTTTGGCGAAGACGGATTTGCTGATCCTTGACGACTGGGGGCTGGCACCGCTGGGTCAGGCGGAACGCAATGATTTGCTGGAGGTGCTCGATGACCGCGTCGGTACGCGCTCGACGGCGATTACCAGCCAGTTGCCGGTGGAGCACTGGCATGCGTATCTGAATGACCCAACGCTGGCCGATGCGATTCTGGACCGGGTGCTGCACTCGGCGCACAAGCTGGCGCTTACCGGCGAGTCGTTGCGCAAACCCGAGAAAGCCAAATCATGACCGCCTGCGCATCGAACACGGGTTACCCACCGCGCCGCCGGCCTTCTGTACTTGGCGACTTCCGGCCGGCGGCGCCGTGGATAACCCTCCCGTCTCGCCGATTTCACGAAAGCGTGACCGACGTTTCGCCAATGCGTGACCGGCGTTTCGCGGTGAGCGTGACCGATTGAGGTAATATTTATCAAAATCCATGCAGCATCCCGCCAGCGGTCACGATGACGCGAAATCAGCGGTCACGTTCCGCGAAATGCGCAATGTACGGGTTGTCTTCCTTCTTAGTCTGACTGTGTCAATAAATGCTGAA
>DDWF01000021.1:0-16618 GCA_002345845.1 Betaproteobacteria bacterium UBA2293
GTGGTTGCGCTCCGCCTCCTGATTGTTTCGCGTGGCCTCGTCAAGCGCCGCCAGCTCACTGCTCAAGGCCCCGCGCCGGCCGGCAAACAGGTCTGCCTGTACCCGCATGTATTCCGGCCACAAGGGATCGCCGGCGGCCACCTCATCTTCCGGGAAAGTGATGCTGCGCTCCCCCGTCTGTTCGGCAAGCAATCGACTTTCTGCCGCCCGAGCCCCGAGATAGCGTTTGCGGCTTCCCTCGTAGTCAGCCCGCACCTGGGTGTCATCGAGTGTCACCAGGATATCGCCCGCCTTGACATCCTGCCCCTCGCGCACCGCGATCTGACTGATCACGCCACCATGCTGGTGCTGCACCGCCTTGCGTTTGGTATCGACCATGAAAGTGCCGTTGGCCGGCACGCCTTCGTCGATTGGCGCAAACATGATCCAGAGCAGCGCGAGGGCCAGCCCGCCGAGTAGAAACATCGCGCCGCCACGTACCAGACTCGCGGTGTCTGTTCTTGGCCGCTGATCGGCGCCCTCCGTTACCACCGCACCCTTCGCCTGCCAGAAACGCCGCCTCATGCGCTCGCCCCCCCACTTGCCGGAAGCACTGCCCGAGCACCTTCGTTCAGCGCCTGCAAGACTTCGGTACGCGGCCCGTACGCATGGATCATGCCGTCCTTGAGCACCATCAACTTGTCAACCACACCGATAATGCTGGTTCGATGCGAAATCAGGACGACCGTGGCGGAGCGCGCCTTCAAGTCGGCGACCGCGCGCAGCAAAGCCTTTTCGCCAGCATCGTCAAGGCTGGAATTTGGCTCGTCGAGCACGACAAAGATCGGTTCACCGTAAAGCGCCCGGGCCAGGGCGATACGCTGGCGCTGACCGCCGGAAAGAAACTCGCCATCTGGGCCGACAGGCGTGTCGTAACCATTGGGAAAACGCAGGATCATGTCGTGTATCCCCGCCTGTTCCGCCGCCTTGACCACCTTTTCCGACACCACGGAACCGAAGCGGGCGATGTTTTCGGCAATCGTCCCTTCGAACAGTTCTACATCCTGCGGCAGATAGCCGACGAAGGGACCGAGCGTCTCGCGATCCCAGGTGGCAATGTCAGCACCGTCCAGACGCACGACACCGCCAGCCAGCGGCCAGATACCCATGAGCACCCGCGCCAGTGTCGACTTGCCGGAGGCGCTGGGACCGATGACCCCGACAATCTCTCCCCGCCCCATTTCAGCCAGCGCGATGCGCAGGATCGGGCGCTGCGAACCGGGGGCCTGGGCGAGCAGGTTCTCCAGGCGGACATGCCCGGTCGGCGAAGGCAGGGACATGCGCGGCGGACGAATCGGAAACGAAGCGAGCATTTTCTGCAGCCGCTCGTAACTGGCGCGCGCCGCAATCAGCGATTTCCACGCGCCAATCACCTGTTCGACCGGCGCCAGGACGCGGCCCATCAAGATTGATGCGGCAATCATGCCGCCGGACGACAACTCGCCCTCAATAACCAGCAAGGCCCCCAGGCCAAGCACCAGCGATTGCTGCGCCAGTCGCACGAAGCGCGTGAAGGCGCCAATCACGCTGGCCCGGTCGCTCGCGGTCTGCTGCTGCATCAGGCCGGCGTGATGCTTATTGAACCAGCGCGCACGGATACCCGGAAGCATGCCCATGCCTTCGATCACTTCAGCATTTTTCAGGTTGGCATTGGCAAAATTACCGGCCTGGATCGCGGCGACATTGGCTGCCGACAACGGTCGCTGGGTCGCCCGCTCGGTCAGCCAAGTCAGCGCCAGAAGAAACAGGCCACCAACCAGGGCGAAGAGGCCAAGCATCGGATGCAGCAGGGTAATTACCACCAGATAAACCGGGATCCATGGCAGGTCGAAAAAAGCGATGATGCCGCTACCCGCCAGGAATTGGCGCAGACCGGCCAGATCGGCCAGGGCCTGCCCCGGACTCAGGCCGCGCCCTTGCAGACGGGCGTCGAAGGAGGCGGTGAATACACGGTCCGCCAACTTGCTGTCGAGCTGAGCGCTGCTGCGCACCAGCAGTTGGCCGCGTATCCACTCCAGCCCCCCCAGCAGCGAAAAAATGCCAAGAATCAGCAGCGTGATCACCAGCAGGGTCATTTCGTTCTGGCTGGTCAGCACACGATCATAAACTTGCATCATGTATAGCGAAGGTGCCAGCATCAGAACATTAATGACGCAACTGAAAGCCGCAGCGACAAAGAATATGCGCCGCATCGACCATATGAGATCTTTCAGTTCCGATGCATCCTTGAAAACCATTGGCACAAACCCGCCCTCAATCAATTTTGCGGAACAAACAACATGCTCACCCATCCGGCAAATCTGTTGCACCTTGAGCGCTGCCTTTCCTGACCACGGCAACGCCTCGGCGCAGGAATGGCCCCCTCATTGGCTTACTGGCCAGCAACTATCAATAGCGTAACTGAAGCCAGATACGACTGATAGACTAGCGGCACACTGAAAGCCAAGCGGCATCCCTTACCGACAAAGCTACTGTCCGATATCAACACGCGCATCACATTGAGCGATTTCGACGAAAATCTCTTACAAATATCTTACAAAAACTCAAAAAACAAAAAAGCCACTTCGAAAAGTGGCTTGGGATTTTGCTTTCGCTGGTGCCCCCGAACGGAATCGAACCGCTACCTGATGATTACAAATCAACTGCACGACCTTCATGCTACGGGGGCCCGCTCCAGCGCGGCCGGATTATAGCCTGATCACAAGACAATCCACATGGCGACACTGACCAATCCATTTGAAATTGCCCGTGAGGCCCTGCGCCTGCTTGCCGTCCGCCGCATTCCGCCGACACCCGACAATTACCTGACGCTGTATCAGGAAATTGCCGGCATCAAGCCGGATGCGGAATCCTTCCCCGAAAAGCAACTCCGCGCTCTGGCCAGTGCGCTCCCCAAAGCATCTCCCGAGCAATTGCGCCTGGCTCGCCAACTCGATGAAGCAGTCAAGGCGGCAAACTGGGAGGAATACAAGACGCGACTGGTCGAATTCATCACCAATCTCGCGGACGTACAGAAACTCGCCTGGGCGGACTTGATCGGCGATCTGTTCCGGCAATGGGATGCGCGTCACCCCGGGCTGACCTCCGCTCGCAAGCGCGAAGCACTGGAGCACGTACTCAGCAGTAGCGGCGGCAATCCGGAAACGCTGTTCAATCGCCTGCAAAGTCTCCTGCGCTCTTGGGGCCAGGGACGCGAAATGGATGCCCCCAGTGGCACAGCAGTGACTGAAGCCGTGGCTACGCCACCGGCCGAATCAAGGGGCGAGGATCTGTTGCCCCAGTTTCGGCAGTTGTTCGCCTTCACCCTCGAGACAGCAATTGCCACTCAATTGCTGGAAAGTCCGCAGTTGGCGAGCGATGCGAAGACGCTGGCCAACGATATACGAAGCGCCAGCAGCGTTGCTCAGATGCAGGAATTTCTCACCCGCCTGAAACGCTTTGCTTTCAAACTGGAACTGCTCGCCGAAGATCAGGCCGAATTGCGGAGCAGCCTGCTCAGTCTGTTACGCCTTCTGGTCGAGAATGTTACCGAACTGGTTCTCGATGATCACTGGCTGCACGGCCAGATCGAGGTGGTTCGCGGAATCATCGACAAGCCTCTGTCACAACGGACCCTTGACGATGCCGAACGGCGGCTGAAGGAAGTGCTGTTCAAGCAGAGTCAACTGAAAGCCAGCCTGTTCGAGGCACGCGAGGCAATCAAGCAGATGCTGGCAGGCTTTGTGGACCAGTTGGCCGACTTTGCCGACGCCACCTCGGACTACCACGACCGGATCGAGGAATGCGCTGGCAAGATCAGCGCCGCCCGCGACATCAGCGAACTGGAAAGTGTGCTCGGCTTGGTCATGCGCGAGACGCGCAACATTCAGATCAATGCTCAGCGCTCACGCGACGAGTTGCGTTCGACACAGCAGAAAGTCACCGAGTCCGAGGCACGCATCCGCGAACTGGAGCACGAGCTGGAAACGACCAGCGATCTGGTCCGCCATGACCAGTTGACCGGCGTCCTCAACCGACGCGGCCTGGGGGAGATATTCGACAAGGAGGTCGGTCGTGCCAAGCGACACGACACGGTGCTCTGCGTCGGCCTCCTCGACATCGACAATTTCAAGAAATTGAACGATTCGCTCGGCCACGACGTCGGCGACCAGGCGCTGGTTCATCTCGCCACAGTCTGCCGGGAAACACTGCGTCCCCAAGACACGGTTGCCCGCTTTGGCGGCGAAGAATTCATCATCCTGCTACCGGAAACTCCGCTCAGCGATGCAGCCGCCGTAATGACACGCCTGCAACGCGAGCTGACCCGCAAGTTCTTCCTCAGCGGCAACGAGAAGGTCCTGATCACCTTCAGCGGCGGTGTCACCCAGATGCACCCCGAAGACACCCAGACCTCGGTAATCAAGCGCGCCGACGAAGCCATGTACCAAGCCAAGCAAAGCGGCAAAAACCGCGTCATCACCATCGAATGATGATGGCGAAACGCCCTACCCTCAGCCTCTGCATGATCGTCCGCAACGAGGCTGCTTTGCTACCCCGTTTCCTCGCCAGTACGACCGGCCTCTGGGACCAGTTCGTCGTCGTCGACACCGGCTCCACCGACGGCAGTCAGGCGATCCTTGCCGCAGCCGGCGCCGAGATCGTCGAAATAGCGTGGCCGGACAATTTCGCCAAAGCCCGTAACGCCGCCCTCGAGCAAGCCCGCGGCGACTGGATTCTCGTCCTCGACGCCGACGAATTCCCTGGCCCCGGCTTTGCCGCCGAACTCCGTCGCCTGATCGCCGATCCGGCGATCGGTGCCGCCACGATCAACATCGCCAGCCTGCAGCCGAACGGCAGCCGACGCTCGGCGCACCTGCTGCGCCTGTTTCCCCGCGACCCGGCGCTGCGCTACCGCTATCGCATCCACGAAGACATCGGCGAACCGGTGCTGCAGCGACTGGCGCAAACCGGGCAACGCCTCGGCCAGATCAGGACACCGGTCGAGCACGTCGGCTACACGCCGGGTCAACTGGCCAGCAAGGACAAGCAGGCGCGCGATGAACGCCTGCTGCGACTGGCCATTGCCGACGACCCCAGCGATCTGTATGCCCGCTTCAAACTGATGGAGCAGCATCGCCTCTGGGATCAGCGCGACAAATGGCAGGACGAGGCGCGGCAATGCCTGGCGCTGCTCGGTCCCGGCGTCGCTATCCAGCCGCGCCACATTGCCGGCGAACTGCTCGATCTGGTGCGCATTGGGGTGTTCGGCGACGATGTAGCGCAGGGTCGGCAATTCCTCCTCTCCCGCCAGGCTCAGGCCGGACGCGACCCGCACTACCAGCTGGCGCTCGGCGCCCTCGACGAGCAGGCTGGCGATCTGGCCGCAGCGCTCGCATGCTATAAGGCCACCTTGACCCTGGCCGAAAGCTACCCTGCGCGCACGTTGCTCGAAACCCGCGGCCTGATGGGGCTGGCCCGCCTCAGTCTGGCCATCGGCGATCTGGCCTCGGCACGCGAGTTCACCGCGGCGGCGGCCGAACTGTCGCCAGACGACCCGGAAGTGAACACCGCCCACCAATTGCTGGAAGGCCAGCCTTGGCCGAAGTAAGCCGTACCGCCGCTCCGCGCCGGCTGCCGTTGGCCACGACGCCGCCCGGCATCGGGTAAAGTTCGCCCACCGCCCCATTCCGCTTCATTCGAGAAAAGTCACGACGCCATGGACCACACCTACAACCCGACCAGCAATCTCTGGACCCGTTCTGATTTCTCCGGCATCGGTTACTCGGATGGCCAATCGTTCGAATTCGGCCTGCTCGAGACGATCCGCAACAGCGGCGATCGTTCGGTTTTCTCCGCCGAACTGCAGGGCAAGATGGGCGAGTGGCGTAGCGAATATCACCTGACGCCTGCTCGTCACTGCCTGCTCCGGCCGCTGCAGTTCGCCCCCGGCGAAAGCCTGCTCGAACTCGGCTGCGGCTGCGGTGCCATCACCCGCTATCTCGGCGAGCGCGGCCTCAACGTCACCGCCGTCGAAGGCGGTGCCCCACGGGCGGCGATCACCGCCGAGCGCTGCCGCGACCTGCCCAACGTCCGGGTCATGCTCGACGATCTGGTGCAGTTCGAAAGCGATCAGCAATTCGACTGGGTCACCCTGATCGGAGTGCTCGAATATTCACCCTATTTCGCCCCCGGCCCAGACCCGGTCCTCGCCTACCTGCAGCAGGCGCTGCGCTATTTGAAGCCGGGTGGCCGGCTGGTCATCGCCATCGAAAACCAACTGGGCCTGAAATACTTCAATGGCTGCGGCGAAGACCACCAAGGGACGCCCTTCTTCGGCCCCAACAACCTCTATGGCGACAACACTGCGGTGACCTTCGGCAAGGAGCGCCTCGAGGAAATCCTGCGCCAGGCCGGCTGCCAAAGCGTCGAATTTCTCTATCCCTTCCCCGATTACAAAATCCCCAGCGCCATCGTCAGCGACCGTGCCTTCCACACTCCCGGTTTTTCCGTCGCCGACCTGCTGCTGCGCACCGAGGCCCGCGACTACGCCGGCCGTAATCGCCGCCTGTTCTCCGAACAACTGGTCGCCCGGACGCTCGAGGACAACCATGTCCTGCAGCACTTCGCCAATTCCTTCCTGATTGTTGCCGCCCGCGACGCAACTCGCCCCTGCATCCGGGCGGATGAACTGGCATGGTGCTTTGCCCCCGGGCGACAGGCGGCCTTCCGTACCGAAACCACCTTCACACAGGAAGCCGCCGGCGCCATCCGCGTCAGCAAGACGCATCTCGGCCCTGTCTCTGCTGACGGCAACCGGACCGGACTCGCCCACCAACTTGGCGCCACCCCCTACGTCCGCGGCCGCCTGATGGCTTGGCCAATGCTGAAAGCCAAGCTGCAAGTCAATGCCGAGCAGGAGCTGATCACTGCCTACCTGCCCTACGCCCACCATCTATTGTCCAACAGCTGCCCACTGGCCGGCCATGATCCGCTGCAGCTGGCCAACTGGGAAACCGCAGGCCGGCATATCGACCTGACGCCGTTCAACCTGGTCCAGGATGGCGACCAAATCACAGCCATCGACGAGGAATGGGCGCTACCGCACCCCATTCCGGCGGGCTGGGTGCTGTTGCGCGCGATCATCCAGACCAGCGCCCTCAGTGTCGGCCGCCAGGAACTCGCCAAAAGCACACTGGAAAGCCTGCTGATCGGCATTACGGCGCAGCTTGGCCTGCGCGTCGAGCGCAAGCACATCGATGCCTGGCTGGCGCGCGAAGCCGACTTCCTCAAGCAAGCGACCGGACGCAAACTGCGCCAACCAACGGCGCAGACACCGTTGCTCGAGCTATCCGCCAACCGCCTGGTGGACCTCGACGATCTGCGCTCCGAAGGCAGCGGCAAATCCGGCGTCACCGTCGAACCCTCCGAGCAGGCCACGCTTGACGCCCAGTATCGCCAGTGGCTGGCCCGGCGGAGCTTCGTCAGTGCCGACGCCGAGATCATCGAGCGCAGCATCGCCGCCTGGAAGAGCCGGCCGGTATTCCAGATCCTGCTGCGCCTCGAGGATGGCCAGCAGGCCCAGTTGGCCGACACTTTCGAAAGTCTCAACCACCAGTTCTACGGCAACTGGCGCGTCGACGTCGTAACCACACTGCCCGCACCGGCTGGCATCGAGGAGGTTGCCAATATCGGCTGGCACAGCATTCCCGATGCCGCCCAGGGCAAAGCCACGCTCGACTTGCTACAGGTGGCGCACAGCTGCGACTGGATACTTGAAATCCCGCCCGGCACCATTCTCGACCCGTTGTGCCTGTGGCGCATCGGGCATGAGGCCGATCGCACCCCCGACGCCCTCGCCTTCTATGTCGACGATGATCTGGCTTCGGCCGATGGCAACCGCTCAACGCCGCGCTTCAAGAGTGGCCTGAATGTCGAATGGCTGCGCTCGGCGGACATCGTCGGTCCACTGTTCGTGTCGCGCAAGGCCTTGCGGCGTGCCGGTGGCGTGGCCGAGATAGAGGGCGGCGCCTGGTACGACCTGCTGCTGCGCCTGCTCGAAAGCGTGGAGCGCCAGCAGATCCGACATATTGCTGACGTCCTGCTGAGCTATCGCGAGGCCATTCCGGCTGCCCCGGAGGCATGCATGTATGCCCTCGCCCGCCACCTGACCCGCCTTGGCGAGGCTGCCGACGTCAGTCCGAGCTCGCCGCACAGTTGGTCAGTGGTCTACCACGCGACGGCACAGCCGAAAGTCTCGATCATCATCCCGAGCAGCCATTCCCTGGAGTTTCTTCAGCCCTGTCTCGAGAGCCTGCTCGACAAGACCGCCTACGCCGATTACGAGATCCTCGTCGTCAGCACCACTACCGACGCCGACGCCGATTGCCGCCAATGGCTCGCCGACCGCGCCGCCAACAGCCCGCGACCGCTGCGGCTGATCGAGCAGGCCAACTGCCACACGCCGTCACAGGCCTACAACCTGGGGGCCAGCCAGGCGGCCGGCGAGATGCTCCTGCTGCTACGCGAAGACACCCGCATACTCCAGGAGCACTGGCTCGACGAATTGGTCAAGCAGGGCTTGCGCCCCGGCATCGGCGCCGTCACCCCGCGCCTCGTCCAGCCGCATAGCGGCCTGCTCGAGAACATCGGCTACGTCTTCGGTCTCGGCGGCCTGGCCGGCTCCCCGCACCGGGGAAAGGAGAAATTCTCCGCCGCCGGGTTCATGAACCAGATTCAGCTCCCCGGCGAAGTTTCCGCCGCTCCGCTTACCTGCTTGCTGGTCTCCCGCCAACGCTATGCCGAGGTCGGCGGACTGGATGCTGAAGCCCTGCCGTTCAGCCACGCTGACGTCGATTTCAGTCTGAAATTGCGCCAGCGCGGCCATACCCTGGTCTACTGCCCGGCAGTCACGGTCGTTCATTATGGCAATATCGCCGGTGCTGAATTTCCACCGGATCCAGTCGCCAATGCCATCAGGGCACAACAGGAAGCCAAGGCCCTTGCCACCGTACAACTGCGCTGGCCTGAAGCACTGGTCGGCGACGACCGCTGGAACCTGAACCTTAGCCTGGAGAACGAAACCCCGGCCATTGATGCGCAGATCCTGCCGACCTGGCGCTACCTGCCCGGCGACGTGCCGCGCATCCTCGCCCGCCCACTGCCCAACGGCCAGGGCCAGTACCGCCTCAGCCTGCCGCTACGCGCCGCCCGGGCCGCCACCCGCGCCCAGTCCTGCGAGATCCCGCAGGACCAGAACCGGGCCTTCAATCCCCTGGAAATCGCTCGCCTGGGCGCCGACAGCTTCATCGTCCAGCACTTCCTGACCGATTCGCGGCTCGGCGAACTGCACCAGTACCGCAAGTTCGCCCCGGACGCATTCATTGTTTACGCCTGCGACGACCTGCTGACCGACATGCCGCGGAAAAGCCATTTCCGTCGCCTGGTACCCGCCGATTCGCGGACCCGCTTCAAGGCGGCACTCAAGGCCTGCGACCGCCTGGTCGTCAGCACGCCCTTCCTGGCTGAGGCCTTCCGCCATTTCATCGACGACATCCGGGTCGTGCCCAATCGCATCGAACGCGCCACCTGGCTGTCGCTGAACAGCAAACGCCGCGTCGGCCCCCGTCCGCGTATTGGCTGGGCCGGCGGCACCGGCCACCAGGGCGACCTCGAACTGCTCAAGCCGGTCATCGAGGCAACCCGCAACGAGGCCGACTGGGTGTTCTTCGGCATGTGCCCGGATGAACTCCGCCCGCTATTGGCCGAGTATCATGAACTGGCTGACTTCAACGACTACCCGCGCAAACTTGCGGCGCTCAGTCTCGATCTCGCCGTCGCCCCGCTGGAGGACATCCCGTTCAACCACGGCAAGAGCAACCTGCGCTTGATCGAATACGGGGCGCTCGGACTACCGGTGATCTGCAGCGACGTAACACCCTATCGCGACTCGCCAGTCCTGCGCCTGGCAAACGATCCGCAACGCTGGATCGCCGCCCTGCGCGAACGCCTCCACGACCTTGATGCAGCCGAGCGCGAAGGTCAGGCGCTGAAGCAGTGGGTACAGGATAGTTATGTTCTGGAAGACCACCTCGACGAATGGTTGCAGGCCCATTTACCGAAATCTTGAAAATTGCCTAAAGTTTCCCAGCCGGCGTTCGTTAATTGACTCAAGGGTGGAAGGAACTGGTTCTGAACCTCCCGTCTAGGAAATTCAACTTTTTGCGAAGGAGCAGAAAATGGCACAAGTAATCTTCACCAATACATATTCTCTGAACGCTCAGAAGAATCTGAACAAGAACTCGCTCGGCCTGAGCACCGCCATTGAGCGTCTGTCCTCCGGTCTGCGTATCAACTCGGCCCGTGACGATGCAGCCGGCCTGGCCGTTGCCTCGCGAATGGAAGCTGATGCCCGCGGCCTGACCGTCGCCATCCGCAACGCTTCCGACGGTATCTCCTTCGGCCAAACGGCTGACGGCGCCCTCGGCACGGTCGGCGAAATCCTGCAGCGGATGCGTGAACTGGCTGTCCAGTCACTGAACGGCACCATCTCCGACACGGAGCGTGCCTATCTGGACGAAGAATTTGGCCAGCTCGACGATCAGATCACTGATTTGCAAGGTGCCGCCACGCTGAATAACACCAATGTCTTCTCCAGCGCAGGTTTCACCTTCCAGGTTGGTACGACTTCGTCCCAGACGCTGACCGCCAGCTTCACCAGCGTCGCCGCAACCGGCACCGCTGTTGCCACTTCCGCTGGCGCCGCCGCAGCTCTGACCGCGATCGACACCGCCCTAGACGAAGTCTCCGCAGCCCGCGCCGAAGCCGGTGGTGTAATGGGCGCCCTGCAGTTCCGTATCCAGCAGTTGGAAACATCCCGCGAAAATCAGTACGCCGCCCGTAGCCGCATCATGGACGCCGACTTCGCGGCAGAAACAGCCAACCTGACCCGCGCCCAGATCCTGCAGCAGTCCGGTACGGCAATGGTGGCCCAGGCCAATGCGATTCCGCAGAACGTGCTGACGCTCCTCCGCGGCTAAGCTGAACAATCTGTCCAGTAAGTAGTCAGAATGTGCGGAGGCTTAACGGCCCCCGCACATTTGCACGTAAGGAGGAACAAAATGAACATTCAATCCGTTACTGCAAATACCCAGGCACCGGTCGTCCAGCCCACAGGAAAAGCGCCGGCTCAGGCGGAGGCAAAGGCTGGCAGTCTGCCACCAGAAGCCCCGAAACGGGCCGAGGCCACGCAGGAGTCGCGGTCTAACAGCCGCGAAGAATCGGAAAAGGCAGTCAGGGAAGCGGTGGAAAACATCCAGAACTTTGTTGCCCAGAGCACCCGCGACATCACCTTCTCCATCGACGAAAGTGCCGGTTTCATGGTCAAGGTGATCGATCGCAACTCGCAGGACGTTATCCGCCAGATTCCGTCCGAAGAGGTTGTCGCGATCGCCAAGGCACTCGATAAGCTGCAAGGCCTGTTTGTGCGCGATAAAATTTAGGCTTCAATCACCAATAATCTACCGGAGGTAGATCATGGCCAGCGGATCAATTTCGTCTCTCGGCATCGGTACAGGTCTTGATGCCAACTCGATCGTCAGCAAGCTGATGTCGCTCGAGCAAATGCCGCTAACTGCGCTGAAAGCCAAAAACTCGACCTACAGCGCCAAGCTTTCCTCCTACGGCCAGTTGAAATCTGCCCTGTCGACTCTGCAGACAGCCGCGAAAACTTTGGCTGACCCGAACAAACTTGGCGCCCTTTCGGCTACCGCAACAGACACGTCGATTTTCCAGGCACAGGCCAGTATTTTTGCCAGCGCCGGATCTTATTCGATTGAGGTGATCCGTCTCGCTTCGGCGCAGAAGCGTTTTTCCGACACGGCTTATGCCAGCACTGATGCCTTCGGTAGTGGCTCGCTACTTTTCAATGTCGGCGGCGTCGACAAGGAAGTCGAGATAACAGGTAGCAACAGCCTGGTTGATATCCGTGCCGCCATCAATGGCGCCAATATTGGCGTTACGGCCTCCATCATTTCCGGCGATGCCGGGGACAGGCTGGTTCTGACCGGTAACACCTCGGGTTCGGCAGGCAACTTCTCGCTGACGGTCGACTCGGCCGATGCCAACCTGCAGTCGCTGGCCAACTTCAATCTTGCCCATCCATTCAATTCAGATGCTCAGGATGCGCAAGCGCGAATTGACGGTGA
Source organism: Betaproteobacteria bacterium UBA2293 (assembly GCA_002345845.1). The sequence goes on from DDWF01000021.1 coordinate 12,222, forward strand.
ACTTATCACCTCCAGCAGCAATACCCTGACCACCGCGCTCACCGGCATGACTTTGACGCTGACCAAAGTGGGTACCACCGAACTGACCGTTGCTCGCGACACCAGCAAGACGACCGAGGCGGTGAACGCTTTCGTCAAAGCATTCAATGACGTAATCACGCGCATCAAGGCAGACTCCACCTACGATGCATCGACCAAGACCGGCAAGCCGCTGAACGCAGAATCCACGGTGCGAACGGTGATGCAGATGCTCAACGACGCACGCACCAAGACCCCGGCAAACCTGGGTGGTAGCCAGTTCGAAACACTCTCTTCACTCGGCATATCGATCCAGAAGGATGGCCTGCTGGCGCTTGACAACACCAAACTGCAGAGTGCGATCAACACGTCCAGCAGCGATGTACAGAAAACGCTGGGCGCCTTTGGAACGGCATTTTCCAATGCACTGGAACAGACCATAGGCAGCAACGGTCTGATCGCCAATCGCGTCGATGGCATCAACCGCTCGGTTCGTTTACTGCAAGCCGACCAGGAGCGCCTGGAATTCCGTCTAAGCACCATCGAAAAGCGCTACCGCGCGCAATTCACCGCACTGGACACGCTGGTCAGCAGCTTGCAAACTACCGGCTCATACCTCTCCCAGCAGCTCGCTTCGTTGAACAACAACTCGTAGCCAGCCTGACCTCAGGATAATCCTCATGGGCTTTGCTCCCAACCCTATACAGTCCTACCAGAATGTCGGTTTCGAAACCGACATTCGCGGTTCGGACCCCCATCGCCTGATCATTCTCCTTTTCGAAGGGGCGCTTTCGGCGCTTGACCGGGCGGAGGCTTCTCTGGCCGTCAAAAACTATCAGGACAAGACGAATGCCCTGACCCGCGCTATCGAAATCATCCTTGACGGCCTGAGTGCCAGCCTGAACATAGACGATGGTGGTGAGGTCGCGGGCAACCTCAAGTCGCTTTACGAATACATGGCCTCGCGGCTGACCCACGCCAATTTTCAGAATGACCTGAACGCCGTGAATGAAGTCAGGGGACTGCTGACGGAACTTTGCGGAGCCTGGAAAGAAATTGCCCCCAAGCCCTCGCTCTGAGGACGGTGGAACCGGGCGTGATCGACTGTTCGCCCTGCGCACCTGTCTAAATGATCTGCAAACCGCCATGCAAGGCGGTCATTGGGAATCTCTGGCGCAACTCACCCATCAGCTCAGCCACATCCTTCAGCAACTGAACGCAAACCAGGCACCACCGCGACAAGGCGAAGCCGACGAATTGCGCCAGTTGCTCGCCCAGGCCGGAGAACTGCAGGCCCAGGCCAACACCCGCCAACAGCAGATCGGCCCGCTGCTCCGCGCCTGGCGCACGAAACCCGAAGTCGACGACACACCGACACCATGATTCCTGCCGACCTGGCCAGTCGTCTGCGAGTGGCGCTTCCCCCGGCGCAGCAGGAGGCTCCGCAGCCAGTCCTGCCCGTCCAGAAGCTCACCGATGCCCTGTCCAATCTGGTGCCAGGACAGCGGGTTCTGGCGGAAGTCCAGGCCATGTTGCCGAATGGCACCTATCGCGCCATCGTCGCCCAGCGTGACGTTACCCTGGCCCTCCCGTTCTCGGCCAAGGCCGGTGACAGCCTGGAGCTGGAGGTACTGGACAGCGATGGCAAGATCACCCTGGCTTTCGTCGCCAACCGGACGACTGGCCAGCAGGCAGCCGCCCAGCCGCGGGAGTCGGTTCCCACCACGCTCAGCCAGACCGGCCGCCTGATCGGCAATCTGCTGAGCAATGTCGAGGAAGGCGGCGCCAGGGCGGCGCCCGCCCCCCTGAACGGCAACCAGCCCTTGTTGAAGAGCGCCCCCGATGCATCCCTGTTGGCGCCGATATTGAAGGATGCCTTAGGCAAGAGCGGCGTTTTCTACGAGGCGCATCAAGCCCGCTGGGTAGCCGGGCAACTGCCGACCGAGGCCCTGCGCCAGGAACCGCAAGGCAAGATGGCGCCAATACTGCCGCCCCCGCTGCAGGCCACGGCAACAGCGGAAGCCCGCGGCACCGACACGACAACACCCGTCACCCCCACTCCGACCAAGGTCGATCAGCCCGCCCCGGCGATGAGCCAACAAGGCACGGTGATCCCACGCGAATTGACGCCCCTCGTCCAGCAACAGCTGGATGCCCTGGCGACGCAGAACTATGCCTGGCAAGGGCAGGTCTGGTCCGGTCAGAAAATGTGGTGGGAAATTTCCGAAGATGGCGAACAGCATGCCGGACAGGATGACGAAGCCGGCCGACGCTGGCAGACCCGGCTGAAACTCGACCTGCCGGCACTGGGTGGCATTGCCGCCACACTGCGTCTGCAGCCCGGGGGCCGGGTGGAAATTCAAATGAGCGCCGACTCGGCCAGTAGCGAGGCGCGCCTGCGCGACAACGGCGAGGCGCTGGTCAAGCGCTTTGCCGCAGCCGGCCTGGAACTAACCCAACTGCTCGTCCAGCATGAGCAATCCGGAAGCTAACGGCGCCCGCGAGGCCATTGCCCTGGCCTACCGGCAAACCGATGCCGCTCCCCGTATCGTTGCCAAAGGCAAGGGACTGATCGCCGAGGAAATCATCGCCCGCGCCCGCGAACATGGCGTCTATGTCCATGAGTCACCGGAACTGGTCGCCCTGCTCACCCAGGTCGATATCGACGAGCACATTCCGCCGCAGCTCTACATGGCGGTTGCCGAACTCCTGGCCTGGCTCTACCGTATCGAACACGGCGAGGATGCAACGCCACCCATTTGACGACCGACTGCCACCGCTGCCGAAAAAAGCGGGGCCTTCGTTTAAGATGCCGCTATCTCTTTTGCATTCGCTCACCCGTCGATCATGGCTGAAGAACTTACCGCTCCCGATTTCGAGATCGACCACCCCGAGGTATTCGCCCAGTTCTTCCTCGGCAACCCCCTGGAAATCAGCTTTTACCTGAACCTGCTGGCCAAGCGCCGCTGCCTGTTCACTGCCTATGTCGACGCCGGTGAAAAATTTTTCCTGACTTCCATCGTCGCTGTTGACGACGCCGCCGGCACTCTTTTCCTCGACCCGTCGAATGCCGAGGAAAGCAACGCCAACGCTTGCGGAGCCAAGCGACTCACCCTGGTCACCAATCTCGATCGGGTCAAGATGCAGATGCTTCTGCCGGCGCTTCATCGCGCCTCCTATCAGGGACAATCGCTGCTCGCCGCCCCGCTGCCAAAGCAGCTCCTGCGCCTGCAGCGGCGCGAATTTTTCCGTCTGGAACCGCCCCTGGCCTCGCCGATCACCTGCCAACTGGCCACCCGCGAAGAAGATGGTGCCCTGCAAACTTTCGAGCTGGCGCTGTCCGACATCAGCGGCGGCGGCGTCAGCCTGATCGGACCGCTCGAACTGGCGCGCCATTTCCAGCGCGACGCACTGTTTCAACAATGCCGGCTGGAGATTCCGGAAGAAGGGGTCACCCAGGTCAACCTACGGGTTCGCAAAACTGTTGAAGTCTCTGCCCGGGATGGTCAGCACAACCTGCGCATCGGCTGTGAGTTCGTAAATTTGCCCGGCACGCGCCTGGCTTTCATCGAGCGCTACATCGCCCGTATCGAGCGTGAACGCAAGGCCCGCGAATCAGGGCTGAACGCCTGACGGGGCGGCAAGTAGCCACCAGCATCGCCGGCGGCTAACAGCCTTAAATCTGCATGTTCATCATGTCCTGATAGGCCGAGACCAAGCGATTACGGACCTGCACCATCTCCTGGAAGGAAACGCTGGCTGTCTGCAAGGCGATCATCACTTCATGCAGATTCTGCGACGTATCGCCGGCGGCAAGTTTTTCCGCCATCTGATTGGCTTGCGACTGGGTCGTATTGACCTTGTCGATGGAACTCTTCAAAACCTCGGCGAAATCCATACCCCCGGCCGTCGGCGCGGCCGCCGGCGTCGTGCCGGAAGCCTGCGCAGCGGTGCTGCGCAGCACGCTCAACATTTGTTCGATACCCTGGGTGTCCATATTTCGCTCCTCAATCCTTGGCCAGATACATGCAATTTCCAGGCCAGATCAGCCGTTGAAATATCCCTCGTCGCGATACTGCTGCAGCTTGTAACGCAGCGTGCGCTCCGATATACCGAGACGCTCGATCGCCGCCTTGCGTGAGCCGCCAACTTCCGCCAGCGTGCGCAGGATGTGGTCGCGTTCAAGGTCTTTCATATTATCCGCCCTTTTTTCGCCTTCTGGCAGCGTCGCCTCTGGCACTTCGGCAACCGATCGCGGTGCCGCCTGGCTCAGTGGCCGCGGCGCAAGATGCAGGTGTTCCGGACCAATCAGGCTGCCGGTCGAGAGAATCAGCGCGCGCTGGATAACATTCTCCAGTTCGCGCACATTGCCCGGCCAG